>CAZCYX010000018.1:0-19940 GCA_964503065.1 uncultured Candidatus Bathyarchaeia archaeon | reverse complement strand
GTTCCGCCGTCTGTGCCACCTGCTACAAGAATCATGTCAGGACGTAAATATCGTATACGTTGAATTTTTTGGTGAGGTCTTCTTCCGTCATCTATAGCCATAACATCCATTACAATCGCACCTGCGCCTAGTGCAGCTCTTTCAGCGCTCTCAGCTGTCATGGTTCTGACGACTCCGGCTACCATCATTTGAAGGCCTCCCCCGGCGCTACTCGTGGTTACGTATAGGTCTACACCTTTTTTCTCTCCTTGTGTTGGTGTTATGATTCCTTCTTCTGTTAGAAGCGTGTGATCGGTTAGTTCTTCTACTTCTCTTATGGCGTTGCGGATACCCATTGTTACGTCTTCAAAGGGGGCCTCCACAGTGGTTGGTGCTTCTCCACTTGCTACAAACCTGTACTCGTTACCTAATTTTTTGAAGAATCGAGCCTTACTCGTGGTGCTTCCTGCATCTGTTGCTAAGATGACTCTAATGTTTTCTGGATCAAGCTTAGGTTTCTTGTTGCGGTTTTTTCCGCCCAACCGATTGTCCCCTTTGAATTTTCACTGTTACATGAAGCTTTATTAAACAATGTCTTAAATATTTTGAAAAGAGAATCTTGTCTAGAAGATATCCTTCATCCAATGAATTCTTGGCAGGAACCTTTCTAGGGTTTGGAGTAGCCATGGTCCTTATCTTCATCGTCGCTGAAGTAAGGGTAGTTTCACCTTTCGCTGACGTTTTTCCTACGATAGTTGGTGGAATAGTTGCTGGATACATGGTTGCACGGCGAACTGCCCATAATCACGTAATAGTTGGGTTGTTGATTGGTGTGGGTTCTTTCTTTATGAGTGCTCTTTTTATCATATTGATTTTTAGAACTATTGAGGGTCTCCTTTGGATATGGTTAGGATTTTTGGTCGGTGGTACTGTAGGCGGTATGTTAAGTGCAACGGTGCGTTCCAGAACCAGTCGAAAAATGACTAATGAGAAGTCTGTAAATTCGTCATAACAAGCTTATTCTTGAAATTGTCTTTTCATGAAAACCATGTCTCTTCCCATGGCAAAGTCTTTGGCGAACCCATCTACCATAAAGCCTAATCTGGAATATAATGCTACGGCGTCTGTTTGATCGGAGAACAATGATGCCTTGAGGTAAGTTGCATCAGGTAAGCGTTGCTTAACTGCTTCTGCATACTTGTTGAGCAACATGTCTGCAAGTCCTTTGCGTGCACTTTCTTCATCTAAGACTGTAACGAAATTCACGTTGGGTGTGACTCCACCAACAAGCCCAACTATTTTTCCTTTCTTTTTTGCGACTAGTGCAGTGGTTTGGCTTCGGGATAGCATCTGTTTTATGGCTTCCTTATTCCGGTGCATAGGAGTCAATTGATTCTTCATGGATAAGAGGATAAGATTAGCACATTCATCTATGTTTTCCTTTTTCATTGTTTCAAAGACAAATTCCAATAGGAACCCTCTGATGTAGTATATCTCATCGAATCTAAAGTTTTTGTCTTTTGCAATGAAGCAAGGAACCGTATTTTCATGAAGCCTTATGAAGAAGCCATTTTTCGAGTTTCTTTTGTTTTTTATTTAGATAAAATTTCTTCATTCTTTGAACGATTTTTTCAACACGTTGCCTTGAAAAGTCTCGCTCGGTACAGAGGAAGTCGTAAAGTTCGTCTTCACGCAGTTTTGTGTAGCTAAGAGTGTAGTCTAGAGTAATTTCCGGGTTAAGGAAGATTTTACGAACATCTTCATAATGTTGAGAAACCTTTGATGCAACATCACTCGATAAGCTTTCTATTCTGCCATGCTTTCTCAGTAGGCTTAACGCTGTTTTTGCCCCGATTCCCTTAACACCTTGATTGAAGTCTGTTCCGATCAGGATTGCCAAGTCGACGAGTTGTTCTCTAGTTATTTTGTGTTGCAACAGGAGCTTATCTAAATCTATAAGTTCTGGTTTTAAAGGTCTAAAGGTTCCCTTGCTGGGGAGAAACTCTTTCCCAGAAATTGTTAGGTATCTTACAAGTCTTGGACTCCCAAACAAGAGAGTGTCGTAGTCCTTGCTGCTTGAAGCCCAAACGTCACCTCTCATAGCCATGCAGGCAGCTTGGGCTTCCGCCTCTCCAAGTGCCTGCACATAGGGTATTCCCAGCAGGTCAAGCAGTCTCTTGGAGTCGTTGATCATAGTTTTTGTTAATCGACTTGTCATGACCGCTTTGGAAAAAGCTGTGCGATAGTCTCTCTTCTCTAACGCTTTTCTCCACTCTGACGTAGCTTTTTCCCGAAGCTCTCGTCTCTTCTTGATTTCTTGTTCCTTTAGTTGTGGAGGTTTGCCGTCGAAAACAAAAATGAGATTGATTCTGTAGTCGTGTATTAGCCGTGTAGATCGGAACATGATCCCTGCTAAATGAGACGTGATGTTGCCTTGGGAATCTTTGAGAGGGATTCCCTCTGGTGTTCGGATCAAAGCCAAAAATTGGTAGAGGTAGTTATTGGCGTCTACTGCAAGAGTTTTATCTCCAAGTTGTTCCAACGTGATTGTTTTCTTGACTATTATCGGCGTTAGGTTGACTCCCAAAAGCTTAACCGGCTAATATAACTGTAGATGAAGAAACAATAATGTTTTTCCAATTTTGTGACGTTAAGGTTATTTATGCGTGGGGAGTTATTTTTTGCACTGTGGCATGAGTGACTAGCCTAGTTTAGCCCGGTGGTGTAGTGGACAAGCATAGAGGGCTTTGGACCCTCCGACGAGAGTTCGAATCTCTCCCGGGCTACCATTGCTTAAGCATGAATTCATACTTTTTTCGCCTTGGGATTCGCGGATTTCTTTGAGCATCTGTTGCTTCAATGCCACGCTGAGTTGGTGCAGCTGACTAGTTTCGAGTTGGTTGCGGTCGATGACGGTTCTGTGTGGTTCTGTTAGGGCTTGTCGGGTGAGGATTTCTTCTGGGTTTAGTCCCCATGCTCTTATGATTTCTTTGAGGGCGTCGATTTTGCTGATTTTTGTGCGTGGTTTGACGCTCAAGCCTGCTGCGAGGTAGATGCCTCGTAGGAATTCGACGCCTTTCATTTTGATGCGTGGTACGTGCTGATAGTGTGCGAGCGCTGGAACCAAAATTGGTTACATGTTTCACTTTTGCACGTTGAATGCATTGGTGAAGACAATGGAGATTGCGTATGGTTTGATTCCGAGTGAAAGGCGAAAGGGCTACTGTTCGGAGGCTGCACAGTTAATGGTAGACTACCTGTTTCTGAGTATGGATATTCCGTGTGTTCAGGCGACCACTGATATTAACAATGTTGCTTCCCAAGGAGTGTTGAAGAAGGTTGGCTTCAAGAAAGAGAGGGTAATGCGGAAACGTATCTTTGTTCGAGGAGAATGGAGAGACATGATTCTCTTCAGCATCCTTAGAGAAGAATGGAAAGAACCAAAAATAATCGGTCAATAGGAACGGTTTTCACACAAAAAGATATTTCGAATTAATCAGTTGATTAAAAAAGAGTGATAGGTTGCTTTGGCTTATGGTTACCATCTCCAAAACGGATTTTAGTCTCAACTGTTATTCTCTATTTCTATGCGGTTGCCAATACAGGTTGTTGAAGCTATAATCTTTCGAAGAAAGAGTGACACAGTAGAGTATCTGCTCTTGAAACGGCTTCCTGATAGAAATGGATTCTGGCACTGGCAACCTGTTACGGGCGGTTTGGAAGAAAGAGAGACTCGAACAGAAGCCTTACGCAGAGAAATAAAGGAAGAAACTGGAATAAAGAATCTCATCAGGGTGATAGAAGATTTATACTATTTCGAGTTTTCAGACCCCAACCTGAATCAGGAATACGTCTATGGTGTAGAAGTGTCTTCCACAGAAGATGTAGTGCTTGACGGAAGAGAGCATGGTGAATACAGATGGTGTGGCATCAAAGACGCTCTGCAATTGCTCTATTGGAAAGAGAACAAAGAAGCCCTAGAGAAGTTAAGCAAGATTCTGGAAGATGGTCGGCTATAACGCGCGCAAATAATTTTGTTAGGATTGATGCTTCTTGCGATGTTGTGAAAATTGCCAAATTGAGATTAATGTTAGGAAATTGTTAGCCTAGAAAACAGAAAAAATTGTTTCTGATTAGGTTTCATTCAATGAGGCAATGCTCGCGCGCGTTTAATCGAATTTGTGACTGCTAATGAGCAACCACAAAGGCTTAAATCCCAAGCCGCTACACAAATCCCAAGTAGTTTTAGGGAGAAAGCAAAAATGAGAAAACTCGTAGTTCAAGAATTTGTGACGCTTGATGGAGTAATGCAGGCTCCAGGAGGCCCAGACGAGGATCGACGAGGCGGATTCGAACACGGAGGATGGATATCTAAAAACTCCGACCAGATTGAGGGAAAATTCATCAGGGATTCAATTGCAACGTCTGGGGGCCTCCTCCTTGGAAGAACGACGTACGAAATATTTGCTCCTTACTGGCCATTCCAACCAGCTGAGAATACTTTTGCGGCAATGATGAATAGCCTGCCCAAGTATGTTGCTTCAACCACATTGAAAGAACCCCTGAAGTGGAGCAATTCAACGCTTATCAAAGGAGATACAGCGGAAGAAGTTACTAAGCTCAAACGACAGAAGGGGAAGGATCTCATGGTCATCGGTAGCGGCGACCTTGTCCAAACGCTAATGAAACATGACCTTGTAGATGAGTATCGGCTCATGATTCACCCAATTGTCTTGGGCAGCGGAATACGCCTCTTCAGAGAAGGAAGTCCAAAGACCTCATTCAAACTCATCAATAACAAGACCACTACTACAGGAGTCATGATTCTCACATACCAGCCCGAAGGAAAAAGAGAATCCTAAATTGACTCATCGTGGCAAGATTGCATGGTCTTTTGTGAGCCTTACATCTTCTCTAAGCAAGTTTTCACTCGAACTACTGACGTGGATCAATTTACTATTAGGATTTGTGACTGTGAAAATCCAGCCACCGCGGGGCAATGACGTACCATTCGTTAGGTCTCTTTGGAATGATCACATATGGTTCTTCAGAGAATTCCTCAAATCGCGTCCAATCGACCCGACCGAAACGAAGCATCTCAAGGCAACGCTCAAACTCAGCCTTAGTCCTATCCCGCTCCGCGTGCATACCCTCGAGAAGCTCATCAATCTTGCGCAAAGAATCCTCAAACGTCTTCCTAACTTCTGAAACCTCACCCATTTTCTATCCTAACCTTAACACGCCAATGAAAAAGAAAAAAAAGGGAAGATGGGCGAAACTCCCTAAACTAAAAAGTATAAATTATAGCCTAAGCAACGGTCTCTCCCGGGCTACTATTATACCCTAGTTAGTGCACTATCCAAATATCTATCGAAACGCACCCTTTAAAGAAATTTAGAATTATGAGGAGAAAAGATTGGTTGGGCAATCAGTGGTTAAAATACCTAGCGGCAACCACTCTCTAACTCTATTCTTTAACCCTCTTTGGAAAGCTCTCGCTCGCCATTTGACAAACAAATGCGAAAAATGTGGACAAGAGCGACTATTCTCAGTCTTTGACGCCTACTCGTCAAGTCGCCATCTTCCTTGTGAAAGTTGCTTGCTGACAACAACAGCTCTAATGCCATTAATTCGTCTGTTTTTCTTCTATCTCGGAGTTAATGACAGCACTACAAAACGGCTACTGAAAGACCCGCTTATTCGCAAATGTATGCTTAGCGTGATGAGGGGGATTACCAATTTCGGAATAAGATATCCGCAACCAACTGGTGCTCCAGTAACTATTGTCTGGAACTTCACTAACAAATGTAACCTCAACTGCTTGCACTGCCATCAAGATTCTTCGCCCACATCTTCTTATCCGGAACTAACGACTTCTCAAGCCTTCAAGGTGATAGACAACCTGAGTGCCGCAGGAGTAGCTATACTAACCTTCTCAGGAGGCGAACCGTTACTACGTAAGGACCTTTACGACGCAATTAAAAGAGCCAACGACAACGGCATGCTATGCACAATCGCCTCTAATGGTACATTAATGACTAAAAAGATTGCAGAAAAGCTAGCTAAAGCTGGTATCAAACGAGTAGAGATAGGGCTTGATGGAGCCAAAGCTGAAACCCACGATTTCTTAAGAAACAAGTCGGGCAGTTTTGAAGCAACTATTCGCGGAATAAGAAACTGTGCTGAAGTAGGTTTTGATGAACTGGCTACAACGATGACTTTACATTCGAAAAACGCCAATGAATTGGAAGAAACCATGGACTTGGCAGAAAAGCTTGGAGCGACAAGATTCTATCTAAACCGCCTTATTCCTGCCGGTCGCGGACTGGAAGCATGCTATCTTGATGCGACGTCTGACGAGAAGATAAAGGCTTTAGAAGCACTGTACAACAAATTCCATAAAAGCATCGTCAGCGGTTTTGGTATGCAATGTTACGCTCGCGGAATGACCTATTATGCTCGCCTAGGCTACGAACGTTCAAAAGGCAATTTTTTCACAGTAAGTGAAGCTTTGTCAGGATACGAAAAGATGTTTCAAGAGAAATTTGGACTTGAAGTTTCCAAGATTGTGAGAAAACTTGCAACAGGGTTCGGTGGATGCTCGGTTGGCTTAACCTATGCTGGGCTCACTGCTTCAGGAGAATTGATTCCCTGTGTTCCAGCGCCAATAAAACTGGGCAGTCTTCTCGAACAAAACTTAGAAGAAATCTGGATTCACAACAAATTATTAAATTATATCAGAAACCGAAAAGCGCTAAAAGGTTTTTGCAAAATATGTGCATATAACGATCTCTGCGGTGGCTGCAGATATACAGCATACATTACCCATGGAGACTGGCTAGGACCTGATGCTTCTTGTCCTTTCGGCCCAAAAATCCTGAATGCTTAAGAATTTCTGCCTTATGCACTCGCACGTTATCGTAAGGAACTTGCAGTTCATACGTCTCTGTGACAAGGAAAACTCGGTAATTTAAACCGATATTGAAACCTATCCCGGGCTACCATTATACCTTAGTCAGGGCACTATTCGAACAATCGACACGGGCTCGTCTGTCCACTGTGAACCAATTATTGGTTTGCGGGAGGTTACTCTAGCTTTTACTTAAATTAACGCTAATTTTTAGAAACTTGTATGAAAAGACGGTATTTCCAGATCCATGTGCGCGCGCAGTTAGAGGGAGATGGGTATTCCTTACATTCAAGGCACGAAAGCCTGGGAAATCGTCAAAAAGGTGTTAGGCAAAGAATATTACCCTCACTTTTTAAGGCTTAACCGACTCATAGAGATAGGATCAGACCATGAAGCTAGTTTAACACAGTTGAAGAGTTGGTCAGGGATTAAAAGCATAAAGTCGCTTCAGAAATATTTGGGAACCTCGGAATAGGATAAGAGTGTAGAGTTCTTAGACAAACAATTCAGTTAGAGAGAGTGGGCAACTGCTCGGTGGAATAGTTACACGAAAGAAAAAAGGCGCACGCGACAGTCTGCTACGCAGCAGATATGTGTGCACAAATTTCTGTCACAACTTAATCTAGTCATCCGATGCCCATTACAATCCATAGTTATACCACTAAGTCCCAACGTATTGTGGCCCCATATCGAAGAACTCCAGAAGGATGATAGATAGATTTTTATCCAAATTCAAGTTTAAAAAGAGAATAAGAAAAAAGTGGGTTGGAATATGTTTGGAAAAAAATAAAACAAGCAAAATAGTTAAAGCTACGAGATGCTGCCAGCTTTTCTTGGTTGTTGTGGTTATAGTAGTAAGTGGTTTTTGGGGAATGATATCCATGGATCTTGGAAGCAGAAGTGTAAAAGCGGTAGGTGAGACTTTAACCGAACATTCACCGATCTATATCAACGGTAATGATGATTTCGCAGCACAGGCGGTAAACGAAGGCTGGCCTGGCAATGGCACAGAAGGGAATCGATACAGAATAGAAAATTATGATATAACTGCGAATAGCGCCCATGGGATACATATAGAGAATACTTACGTTTGTTTTACTATTAAAAATTGCAACATTCATGATGGCGGCAATACTCATGATGGCATTATTTTAAAGAACGTGAAACGTGGAAAGATAGAAAATTGTGATATAACCAATAATTACAATGGAATTCACCTATCTACTCCTAATATTGGAGGGGCCGCTACTACGGAAAACATAATTGAAAATTGTTTTATTTGCTATAATCAGGCTGCGGGAATTAGAGGAAGCGGAAAATATAATTACCCTGCTCATAACAGAATTAGCGATTGTATAATAAATTATAATAAAGATGGTGTGGTTTTTCAGCCCGATGGGAAATCTAATGTCATAGAAAACTGTGATATTTCTCATAATAGTGAATATGCCATTTACCTTTTTTGCCCAGCTTTAGGTGCTGCTTTTAATGAATTTAAAAGTTGCAATATAGCAGACAATGGATATATCTTTGGGGGAGCTGGATATTTGAATTTTTATCATCATAACAACTTTATTAATAATAATGGCACTATTCCAGAAGAGATAGTGTATTTTAGTTTTAATTATTGGAGCGATTATACTGGTGAGGATAATAATGGTGATGGGATTGGTGATACACCAGCAGAATATGATGACTTCCCCTTGATGGACCCTGTCAATCGAAGCGCACCAGATACCAGAACACCAGATATTGCTAGAGTTGGATTAACAGTATTGGATCTTAAGACGTTTCTAGTTACCGCCATCGTGGCTGATAATCATGCGTTAAACAATGTTCAGTTACACTATAGTGTTGAGGATGTGCCTTACCAGGAAATATCAATGACGGCTTATAAAGATCCTGAATCCCCGAATTGGTCTCCCTGGGAATATACCGCTGAGATCTATTGTTCTTATGATGCAAAAATCTCCTATTATATCGAAGCTGAGGATGTCTATGCGTTGAAAAAAGTAACTACCATCTATAAGACAAGAGCGAAATTAGTAGGAGATATAACGGGTCTTAATGGTGTTCCAGATGGGAAGGTTGATACAAGGGATGTTGGTTTAGTGATTAGGCACTTTGGGCATACTGTTTCTAAGTGTCCGATAGACTCAGTGGAATGTGATACTTGCGATATCGTTCGTGATGGTAGGGTAAACATCCGAGATGCTGCCATTATTGCTAGTAATTTTGGGAACAAGGCTTAATTTGAAATTGGATGTTATAAATGCGATATCATCGCGCGCAATTAACTTCTAAGAATTAAAATCTTGGAAAATTCTATTTTTTCTCTCGTTTAGAAATTAGAATCATAGAAAATCTCTGATACTTTGATAGACGAACACCAGTTATAACTGAGAAGTGGTCCTTCGATAGGGAGACTGGAGAGAACTAAGAGGTTAAGAAGAGGTAGACTTGAGCGCGAAGCACGCGCACACCAATTGAAAATCTTAGGAAAAACCCAAGATTTATGAAAAAATTTCAATCCTTTGTTAGAGTCTTCACTTAAATAACCGATATCTAAACATACCCCAGGGTACTAACAGACGTATAACTATGAAAAAGACAAGAGTGTATTCAAGGCTGGAACAGGGATAAAACGCCATACCAGAATGGCAAGGACCAACATGAACACTGAAGTAAAAGCTAAGGCATAATCCGTCTTTCTTAGTTTTAGCACGTAGAGGTTAGTTCGTTTCTCAGTTGATCCCCACGCCCTAGATTCCATCGCCTCTGCGAGTTCTAGGCTTCTACGGATGGCACTAACGATTAATGGAATGAGAATTGGAATGTAGTTTTTTATTCTCTTTAGAAAGTTTCCGCGTTCTAGTTCTAGTCCTCTGGATTTTTGGGCGTCCATGATTGTTTGTGCTTCATCAGCTAAGACTGGGACAAAACGAACTGCCGTGGTGAAGGCGAAACAGAACTCGTAGGGGACACGACTTTGTTCCAGTGCCAGTCCCAGCAAATCTGGTGAGGTTGTTAAAAAGAATACGGAGAAAGTTTCAACCAACACGACGAAACGGAGAGTCATCGCTACAGAGTATTCTATGAGAGATGCGGATGGAATATTGGGATATTCACTGTAGATATAGTTGAAAACGAAGTTGAAAAAGAAAATGATGAAGGCTAGCATGGAAGCTCCTTTCAAGGAGCGTATCCATTCTCGCTTTACCCCAGCCACCAAGACAAAAGGTATCGGAACAAAAAACAGTAGAAGAAGAGGCAACAATTGAATAAACATAACAGCCACTACAAAAAGCACACAGACAAAGAAGAATTTAGCTCGTGGGTCTAAATTGTGAACAGGTGATGAAACCTTTCTAAATTTCAACCCATCAAAAACACTCATTAAGAAGCCTCCAAAAGGTTAAGCAAAATCTTTCTCGCTTCATGAATGTCAATTACATTAGATGGTAGTCCCAAATCGGAAAGTTTCATGAAAATCTGGGTTACTTGCGGAGGCACCAGGGATGCCTTTGTGACAATGTCGTAATTTGTAAGAATTTTATTAGCTCTTCCATCAGCCACGATTTTTCCTTCTGTCATCAATACGACACGAGGATTGCATTCTGCTACAAACTCAACATCATGAGTAACAATGACCACGGTTTTCTTCTGAGCCACAAGTTGAGTAATGAATTGTCGCAGTTTCTCTTTCTGCTGGTGGTCTTGCCCAATCGTTGGCTCATCAAGGATAACAATTTTGGGGTTCCAAGCAAGAACGGAAGCTAAAGCAACGCGTTTTCGTTCTCCGCCACTAAGCATGAAAGGAGATGTTTCGCGATATTGCGTCAAACTCAAGAGATTAAGGCCCCAGTTCACTCGCTTGGTTATGATGTTTCTCTCATAGCCAAAATTTTTGAGAGCAAAGGCTACTTCGTCCTTCACTGTCTCGCAAAAAAGTTGGTGATCGGGATTTTGGAATACAAATCCAACTTTTCGGGCAAGATTAGCTACACTGATGTCTTTGGTGCTTACTCCGTCAACAAGAACCTCTCCCTTTGTAGGTTTTAGCAATCCATTAAAATGTTTCACTAATGTTGTTTTGCCTGCACCGTTTTGACCCATGATAGCGACAAAGTCTCCATTTTGTATAGTGATGGAAACTCCCGTTAAGGCTTCAACGCCGCTTGGATAGGTGAAATGAACGTCCTTAACTTCAATCATGAGTTAATATCTTCCTCAAAAGTTGAGAAGCTTCTTCAGAGTTTATCGGAACCTTGCTAAGTTTCACCCCATTTTCTCCAAGAATTTGGTAAAGTCTAGTTGCTTTAGGAATCCCTACACCAATCAATCGTGCTTTTTCAGAGTTGAAAACTTCACGTGGTTCACCATCCAGAACAACCTTGCCCTCATCCATAACAATGACATGGTTAGCATATCGAGAAGCCAAATCTAACCGATGCTCAACAAGGATTACGGTGATACCTAACTTCTTATTTAGATCATTGATCACCTCGAAGATTTTTTGGGCGCCCAGTGGATCAAGAAAGGAAGTTGGCTCATCAAACACCATAACCTCTGGTTGCATTGCGAGTACACAGGCTATGGCAACACGTTGTTGCTGACCACCAGAAAGCTCGTGGGGTGCCCTTTCACGAAGTTCTGTTATGCCAGTCATTTGAAGAGCCCAGTCAACTCTTTCCCTCATCTCATCCCTTGACACACCAAAATTTTCAAGTCCGAAGGCTACATCTTTCTCAACGGATAATGCGAAGAGTTGGTTTTCAGGGTTTTGAAAGACAAGGCCAACATGGCGAGCGAGTTCATAAATTGAACGCTTAGCAACGTTGAAACCGGCAACAGCTATGTCTCCTTCAAGTTTTCCTCCGTAGAAGTGGGGGATTAGACCGTTGAAGCATCGGCATAGAGTTGTTTTGCCACAACCGCTGGGACCTGTAAGGATTACGAAGTCTCCTTTTTCAATTGAGATTGACACATCTTCAACTGCTGATTTCGTTCCGCTAGGATATGTAAATGTTAGATTTTTAGTCTCGATGAGTGCCAATGTTAACGTCGCCTATTTCATTTCCATTGCAAGGTTTCTTTCCATTTAAGAGTAGCTACTTAAAAAAGAGTGCAAATTCGGATGTGCGTTTGTGTGCTTGCAGTATAATAGCCTCTCTATTCCCAAAGAAATCTGTATCAATCTATGAATAAACATGAACCTCTCCACTAACCAAGTGTGCCTCCGAACAACGCACACTCACACACATCAACTTCTCTGACCACTCTTCACCACAACACTCAACAATTCAGGAATGCCCTCAAGATTCAGCTTATACATCAAGCGATAAGTGAAAAAAAACCAAAACTCCTCTTGGACCCTATTTGCCTTATATATTAAACCTAGGTCTAGACCCGTGCGTGTGTGATAGATTCTTTCAGCAGTCTTGCACATCGTTTCAGTGCAGCCTCTACATCTCCAACTCCATTAGCTCCAGCAGAGACCGAGTGCCCCCCACCCATACCATTAAGATAATCTCCAAGGAGTTTTGCTATGTCACGACCTAAATGAACCCCTGTCTTATCATAGAAGTCACGGCATGCCCTCAAACTAACTTGAATTTTCTCATCTCTTTGACCTGCTACAACCGCAATATGGGCTCCTAATCTAATCAAAGCTCTGGCGGCGGAAGCTTGGTAAGCACTTACATGGGAGAAAGCAACTATCCATTCTTGAATCTTCATTATTCTTACTCGTCGACCCGCCTTGAGTCTGGCTATGCGTTCCGGATAATCCATCGGCAACGAAAGTAGAGACAAGACTCCTTCAGCATTGACTCCAACATCAACAAGCTCAGCTACAGTCTTAAGTGTACCAGAACTTGCCAAAATGAAGTGTCTTGTATCAAAGGCTATCCCAAGAAATAATGCTTTTGCTTCAACCTCTCCCATCTCAACTTCTGTTTCCTTATAAAATCGATAAATAATCTCGCATGTGGACGAAGCTTCTTCATCAGTAATGCACAAAGTTGCTAAACGCTCAGTCTCTGGATGGCTCGCATGATGATCAATCACAACAAGGGGTACGTTGGAGGCTTTAACTCGTTCACCCCATTCATCCAATTGCTGAATTGTGTTAGTGTCTAACATCACCAGAATATCTGCTTCTTCGATGTGTGGTCTTGTTACCAATTTTGCAGGGAGTGAATTAAGCAAGAATCTTGAAAGTCGACTAGGCCCTTGAGCTGCTGCCATCTCTATGTTTAATTCTGGTTTCAAACGCTCCAACAATTTAGAAAGAGCAAAGGCAGCACAAACTGCGTCAGGGTCAGCATTATGGTGACATAGCAAAACCACTAACTTAGCCTTTAACTCGTCTATAATAGATATTACTTTTTGGATTTGCATGTAAGTTCCCTCAGATATTTTTCAACAGATACGAAAGCTTTCTGCGTAGCTTCTTTAGCCAGTGTTGCAACATCATAATTCTTCATCAACGGCGACAAAGTGACTTCTACATCAACATTCACAGTAATTGGTTTTCTTCCTTGAATCTCAACTGCTATGTTCAAAGTGGAGATTTTGCGTGAGGGAATTTTAGACAAGACGTATTTTCTTGCAGTCTTCTCAGCTAACTCGCATAACTCCTCTACTTGCCTTGAGTTGAGAAGTGGTGTACCGATCTTTTCCAAAAAATTTCTTCACCCTATACAGGCGAAATTGAACGTAGGTCTTGCTGCAGTTTCGTCTGTAAATCCTTCACCTGACTTCTAAGTCGTTCCTCTTGCTTACCGAGTACACCGATTCTCATGTTGAGGAGATCTTTCTTTTCGTTTAGTTCTGTTGTAACCTTTGTTCTCTTTGATTTTACAAGAAGTGAGCCTATAGACTTGTAGATCACTGCTGTGTCAGTCAATTTTTCCAATTCACTTAGTGCTTGCTCCACCTCATTGTGTTCCAGTTCGAGTTGTTGCTTCTGGGTTAAAACTGCCTGTAACGTCTGTTGCAGTTGTTGAAGCCTCAATAGTCGCTGCTGAACCGGAGGTGGAAGCTTTGAAATATCTTCACTCATCTCTCTAACCATCCAGATATTAAAGTTCTCAACACTTTAACTTTACATTAGATTTAAAGTGTTTTGCCAAAAGAAACTCCCAAACCAGCCTTTTCTATTTTTCTATAACTTCCATCGCAGAGAATACAGTGTTTATCACTACAATCCAACGTAAATAAGAGTTTAAGGCAGCCCTCAAACCAGACGTATCCTTCGCCTCAAAGATCAACGTTAATCGGTTTCCTGTACCTTCAGCCTGAACCTTAGAGCGTGTCGTAGACGAAATTCTAGTTTCAGGCCCCAAGGCTTGAAGAACAATCTTTAGATGTTTCTCGGAAGGAAAGTTTAAGTTAACAGTAGCTTGTTTTATCATTTTTTATTCCAATTGAAAGCAGTCTTCAATAAAGGAACCTACTTATTAAAAAGATCGATGCTTTTTTTGGGCGGACATGCAAATCAATAAGTTTAGTTTGGGGAATAGTAAATCCCTCCCTCTATAAGGGCGGTTCTCACGCTCGCACAGATACCAACCCAAACATCAGAAATGAAGCAACCTAAAAAATCGCGTACACGTTTGATCATACTGGTTTATCTTTCCTTTTTCTTCTTGAGTGGATATCAAGATAGAGCATGAAAAGATAGGGTACGGACAAATACGCTCCAGCGAAAATAGGATTTTGAAGCCACGTTAATAGAGTTCCGAGTTGGCGTATTGGCTGTATCCCCATCATAAACGTCAGTGTTTCTTCAACCAAGAACGCCACAAACACCAAAGTTAAGCATAAGAAAAACTGGACAAGTACCCCTCTTCCTTTCCCAAGAATAACAGAAGGAATCACGGATGATAAAACGAAGATCCATGCAAACGCATGTATGAAGACCATCATGTCGATCCGAAGGATCAACCAGCTGCCTAGGGAAGGCCAAAATGTATTAAGAGAAGTGACAACGGAATTAACTGCGGTCTGAGTGAACAACTGATAGCTGATGATTAAAGTCCATGCAACGCAAACATATAATGGAGCTGTAAATGCTGCTTTTCCCAACTGTGCATACCCAAGAGCTATCTATATCGTAATACTTAATAAACTATATGAATGTACACTAGATAACAGTTTCAATCACTTTAACTAAACCTTGTCAAAATATGTCACTTTTGCTACATTTATGCTGGGACCCACCTCCATGAACTCTGGCAGAAGTACAAAAGTAATTATGATTCGACCTGAAGTGTTTGTTGAGACATGCATAGAAGCCGAATATCTAGAAGCAGCTTGTTCAACTGATAACATCGGAATGTTGAAGAAATGTGCCAAAAACTCACCGATCTTCTTATTACGCGAAGAAGCTTCCGGCAGGGTAGTTATGACAAAAGACTGAACACGTTTTGCCTTTATCTCAAATTCCCTTCGAAGCTTAATACCCATAATGTAAATAATGGGAGGGACAGGTGTTAGTCCAGTTTCTTTTACAAGAAAAAAGCTGGATTTTCCAGACCCACCCTTCCAGCGATCAATAATGATGACTCGATTAGCATTAATTTCAAGTGCTTTCTCTGCTATGCCATCGATGTTTAGTTTGCCACGATTGATCCTAACAGCATCTGGAAGGCAACTAGCAAAATCATTACAAAAACTTCTTATTTTGTTTGTTGGTCTTCGAGATGTTGTCAACAATATCTTCTTTATTTTAGGCATTATTTCAGCTCATTTTAGATATTTCGTTTAAAACCATTTAAAGAAACATTTGAAGCCCTATGGTTGATTGAGATTAGTAGGCAACCATTAAGATGAGTTGAAAATGCGAGACAAAGAGTAAGGCCATTGAGAGTATGAAGAAGAAGATAGTGATCTGATAAGTTATTTCTGTATCCCAAAGGCTTACTTTATTAAGAGCGGCGAAAGTAATTGTTAGTATCACAGAGAGAATGTTAATGAAATATATGAAAAACCAAAAGTCAAAAGAGCCATAAGGGAAGGAATAGTCTAGAAAATACCACCATTTCAACACAAAAAACATAACTAAAGAAATTATTAAGACCCATTTAACATTCTTTTCTTCCCTTCGCGCCTTCTCCATAATCATCGCATCACTATTCTTTACTTTCTTCCACAGAAACTTCTAATGGTAAACCCTTCGCTGTACGTTTGGCTACAACACCAAGTTTTGTAGAAGGGGTGTAAGCGCCACCTGTAAAGGTAAAGCCACATTTTCTGCACTTCCAAACGCCAACACTTTGGCGTCGAACCGTCTCAGAATCGCACTGCGGGCATTTGTGAACTTTCTTCATTTCTGAAATCACTTTGGCATATCGTTTTCTAACGGTTGAACCGTAGCGAGCTCCTAAACCTCTTGTTGGACCTACTTTCTTTGTTCGTCTTCGACCCATTATTTTTTCGCCACAATCTTGCGCAATTCTTTGGCCTTTTTCTGAGCTACCTTTGCAGCTTCCAGAATCTGTTCCATAGAAAAATAGCCGTAGCCACCTTTTTGTATCGCACAGATTTTTCCATCTTTGTCTATAGTTATCGTTAGCCTCGCATCCATTATTTGCTCTTCCACGAGCCATGGATCAACTACTAACTTGCCGTCTATTTTGGCGAATGTTACTGCAATTGGATAGTCAACTATAGAAAGTTGGGTATATCCTGGTTTTATTTCGATTTCGCCATCTTTCATTTCATAGTTGAAAATTTTCGTGTTAAGTAGAGCAGCAAGTGCAGCCATTGCAGAAGCATCTATTAGGTTTCCGTCATGATTTAGAACGTAAACGTCAATGAAAACTATGAAGACTTTTTTCCCGGGTGTGATGCAAAGTTTTTCCAGAGAGATTGCCTTTGACTCCCTAATACCTCTGTCAACAACCCTGGCAAGTTCTATCGCGTTCTCATTTGGTGGTCCAGGTTCAAATTTAGGCGATGCTAATGGCACTAACTCTGCGTTAACTGTAAGAACTCCTTTGTCAGGGACATCGGAAAAAGGTTCGCCTATCTCAATTTTTATTCCAACCATTACTTCAGTCTTGCCTAAACGCACCCGGGCAGAGCCTTCGGCGCGTTCAATAACCCCTACCTCAAGTTGGATTTCACGATAATCATCTAATCCTCGTTCGTCCAATCTTTTTCCATGCGAAATCAGTTCAGCCATTCTCTTTTGCTTCACTCTTGCGACTGTAATTGACGCTGTCATTCTTCTTCCACAGCCTCCTTTACAGATACATATTTTGCCTTTAAGGCTTCCTTCTGAAAAGCGTATATCTGTTTACACCCTTCTATGTCAAGTTTCAAAACTTGCTCAAACTCATCAATGGTCAAGTCTCCATCCATCTGAAGCAATGTTATAGCATTTAGGTTAGGCATTAAAGCTAAGGGCAAGTCCGCTTCTCCTTCCTTGTCCTCAAGATCGTTCAAATCAAGCACCAAATGGCCACCCACTTTTCCAGCTGCACACGCGGCAACTAAATCACGCATAGGAACTCCGGCGTCTGCTAAGGCAAGAGAAGCCACGGTGATTCCTGCGCCTCTTGTTCCACCATCCGCCTGAAGGACCTCAATGAAGACCTCAATAGATGTTCGAGGATAATATTCAACGAAAACTGAGGGCTCAAGGGCTTCTCGAATCACCTTAGAGAGTTCTATTTCTCTTCTGCCAGGAGCTGGTGATTTTCTTTCTTGAACTGAGAAGGGTGCCATGTGATATCGGCATTGAAGTAAAGCACGGTCCGGTAAGGCTAAATGTTTCGGGTGGAGTTCTTTTGGTCCATACACCGCGGCGAGGATTTTATTCTTTCCTTGCTCGATGTAGGCTGAACCGTCGGCGTTAGCGAGGATGCCAACCTCGATTTTTAAGGGTCTTAACTGGTTTAAGTTTCTTCCATCTAGTCGAGTACCATTTTCATTTATCAGTTTCTCAGGAGTTTTTCTTGACATTTTTACACCTCTTTTTCTTTTCGAATCATTTCAGTTACACGATCTGTCAATCCGCTTGTGTGAGATTCTTGTTCAATTTTGTGAATAGCCATAACTGCAAGTCGTTCATCTTCAGGAGTTTTGCCACTTATAAGAATTAGTCCATTTTGACCGACCGTAATTTGGCATCCTGTTTCTTTTTTTATCATGCTAATCATTGAGCCTTTCCTACCAATTACTCGAGGAATTTTTGTGGGAGTAATTTCAACAGTCTGTCCCCGTGTGATTTTTCCAAGACCGGGTTCACGTACGGTTAAAAGGGGATCACGTGTTCGGTCATAAGCAGCTAGTTTAGCGATTATTAGATCGTTTACGTCGAAGATAGCGGGTAACTCATCTTTTCGCGGATTGAACGGGCGATCTAGTACATCTGCTGCTCGGAGGAGAGCTGGGTAAGGAGCATTGATATCTACAATCCAAGCACTAATACCCACTTCAATGATCTTTCCAATTACTGTGTCGCCGACAGATGGTATGTAAAATGCTTTTAGGGCTACTACATGAATGGTTTGGTCTTCTAAATTAACTATTCCAATTCTAGTGGCGTAGATTTTGTCGTCATCTTTGTAGGTGTTGTCTCCAGCTCTGTATTTTCCTTCAGCAAGCAGATCGCCAGGTGCCACGAGTTGTCTCGTTTCAAAGTAAGTAGGCAAATTTATCCCTCAATAAGAATATTTACTTAACCAATTTTGCTTCAACATTACCTCGTGTCATTTCTCCAAGCTTCTCCAAAAAGGGGCCGTAAAGTCCAGCTGGTAATTCTATAACTGCAGACCATGACCCATCTGCTCGCCACTCCTCGTGTTGGATTGTGCCGAATCCTTTTACTGTTCCGTAAACTTTACTTGCATATTCCGGTGGAACGTGAACGGCAACAGACATTTGTTCCATTTTAAGTGGCAGGATTGGTCGCAGCAGCTTTATGATATCTTTTGCTTGTTCTTCAGCTTCTTTAAATGGGTCTATGGAGAAATGGATTTGTTCCATGGCTTTTTCTATACGTAGGGGAGGATGTGGAAGGTTTGTTTTGGGATCTATGCATTGGCGGGATATGAAGGAAATGATTTGTTTTCGTTTTTCCTCGGTTAGTTGTCTTCTTTGGTCTGTTGTTAACTGAAGGATGCCCTTCTTCAAAATGGTGTCTGCAATTTTGATTGGGTCTGTTGTTCCAAAGGCTTTTTGTAATTTTTCGTCCGATGCCTTTGTTCCTTTGTTGGCGTCGGCGAAGATAGTTTCTGTAGCTAACACTTGAGAGACTGAAGTTGTTTTTCCAAGTCTATAGGAGAAGGCATGTTGAGGCTTAACTAGTATCTCGAAGTGTTCATCATCTCGAGTTATCCGCGCAATGGTATAGCGTTCGCTCATTAATTTTCACTGCCTTCAATACCCCTCTGGTAAGTCTCAACTTCTTTGTCTGAGAGTATCCTCAGTTTTTTGGTTGCGGAGGGAATTACACTTATTTTGATTCTCGGGGTTTCTCCTCTTGCTTTAAAGGATTTGATAAGACATTCTATGGCAAGTTTTATTGTCGATTCTAAATCCATGTCTTCTTTATATTTTTCTTCAAGAACCTTTTCTACTGTTTCCCGTCCTATACCAACTGAGACTGCTCTATAGCCTCTATAGGAGCCGCTTGGATGCGTTGCGAATATTTTGTTTCCTGATTTGTCAACACCACCAAATATTATTGAGACTCCAAAGGGTCTTACTCCCGCATGTTGGGTGTAGAGTTGTTTTATGTCTCCGATCCGTTTTGTAACGATTTCAATATCGATTGGTTCGTCGTACATTAGTCTGTTGCTCTGGGCGTAGATTCTTGCTTGGTCAATAAGGAGTCTGGCGTCGGATGATAAACCGACAACCGCTGCTCCTAAATGGTCATCTACCTCAAAAAGTTTCAAAGTGAAATCGGGATCTTGCAGCTTTGTTTCCATTCTCTCTTCTGCCCCTAAAACAGCTCCTTCGGAACAAACTATTCCCAGTATGGTTGCTCCACGATTTACAGTTTCAAGGGCATATTCTACTTGGAAAAGGCGCC
>CAZCYX010000017.1:0-20483 GCA_964503065.1 uncultured Candidatus Bathyarchaeia archaeon | reverse complement strand
GTAATGTGTTCCTCCAGACCATATGAAGGGCCCACTGAGAGCTGGTCCTAAATCAACAGCCCATCCACTCACACTTATGAAATTCCATGCTTTTGTCCAATTGATTCGCCATTGTTCTCCTTGGATAGAGAAGACCGAAGACGCCCATTCACCATCTGCAGAAAGGTTGAAACTGGCTACATTGTGCCATGTTTTGTTTTGGAATAAGATTGACTGGATATCAGAAATGTCAGATTGCATAGCAGAAATTTGTGGTTGATACATAGCAATTCCTAAGCCATATCCTCCCCCTAATCCAACTAGCAAAGCAACAAAGACTAAAACAATGAGTCTTTTTCCCACACTCGTCACCTCCTTATCGACACCATTATTTCATTTCAACTTGCCCAACTTGAATTTTGTTAGTTTTTACAGAAAATCCTTTTTGTTACTATTTATTAACAATGATTTTGAATGTCGTTGCAAAGGTGGCATTGAGGTTCAAAAAGTGAGTAGTGATTTAGAGTTTGAGATTCCTTCTTGGGAACAGATTTATGAAATGCTTATCGAAGTTGCTGATAGAATTAGGAGAAACGGTTTTGAACCAGATGTAATTGTTGGGGTTTCCCGAGGAGGATGGGTTCCAGCACGCGTTATGTCTGATTTGCTAGAGAACCCTGAACTTGCAAATGTTAAGGCAGAATTTTATTTAGGAGTTGCGGAGACTAAAGGTGAACCTGTTATAACGCAGCCAGTTTCCGCCTCTGTGAAAGGTAAAAAAGTTCTTGTTATGGATGATGTTGCAGATACAGGCAAGAGTCTTCGCCTAGTGAAGACACATATATTAGAAGAAGGCGCAACCGATGTCAAAATTGCTACAATTTACTACAAGCCATGGAGCGTTTTAACACCAGATTATTATAAGAAGAAAACCAGTCTATGGGTGATTTTCCCTTGGGAAAGAAAGGAGACCATCCGCAACATCCTAAAAAAATATGAACAACAGAAAAAATCCATCGAAGAGGCTAAGAAACAACTTGTAAAGTCTGGACTAAGCCGTAAGCTTGTGGAACGATTTATCACAGAAATACTGAAAGGAAAGAAACAAATTGATTAAAAGAATCGAAAGCTTCGACAAACACATTGGCATAACTGGATTCAGAAATGTCAAAATCGAAGATGCTAAAAGTCTCTTGAATGGTATTCGAAAGAAGACTGAAGGCGTTTCTGTCCAGTTCTTCAACGCCAATCTGATAGCAGGACCCGAGCATCTCTACTTTGCCACTTTGAACGCCTTGAAGGCTTTTGAAAGCAACCTGAACATCTCAAACAGTTTGGCTGTTGAGATACTTCTTTACGCTTCTGCTCAAAGACAGATTAAGAAAGCCGTAGAGTTGCTTGGAATCAAAGATGAGTCCTCTGAAGTTACAGTTCTTGTCCTTGCCGAAACGGAAGATAAGGTTCGTGAAACTTTGGAAGCCATTTCTGAGTTTATTCAGGGTATACCTGATGATGATGTTATCGAACTGTCTGATAAAAAATTTGAGATGATCAGAGAACTTTTTGGTATTTCTGATTTTGAACTTGAAGCTAAGTTGGAGAAGAAGGTTTTTGAAAAAGAAGCGTTAATAGACTTGGTAATGGAGCACATGGCTCTTCTGGCGATAGCACATTAACAGGTTTTTTCCTTCATCACAGAAAAGAGGTCGCTGGGTTTCACAATGGATATTCCGGTGAATTTTCCAACGATCTCTATAAGAACTATCTTGTCAGGATTTTCTAAGTCAACTTTTCTCTCAATGTTTGCTGCCACAGTTTCAATTACGTCTTTTGTTGAAATTTGAGTGAATCTTTTTTCAACGGTTACACGGAAGGTTTCATCTTCATTTATCTTTGAAGCTAGTTCAGTGACTGTTCTCTCGATGTCTTCAAGTTCTGTTCGCACAACTTTCTCAATGGGTATTACTCGAAATGTGTATCGGAACTCCCATGGGCGTTGCTTCAATATGTCTCGGAATTTTTCGATTACATCGAAAGGGTTGAAGGCTGTTTTGGCTGCTATTAGCCCTGTGATTCCAGTTCTGTCTACAGTGGCGGCTGAGTCTCCTATTTCTCCTAATAAATACCAGATTTCTGAGCATGCGTCTTCTTCATTGCCGCGTGCAGTTGTAATAAGCAAGTTAAAGTCTCTGAGCATGTTTTTCTTCCTCTATACTGTTTTGTTAATGAGAAGCTTGAGAGTGCATTGCTACTTGGACAAAAGAATTACAATTGTAACGACTTGGAGTAGGGCATTAATTACCAACATGGCTTCTACTGTCTTGCCCTTTTTCCAGAGATAAGTTACGGTGAAGAATGAAATTATAATTGTCAGAAGCAGAATTGCAACGTATGAAGGGAAAACCAGAACTTGCTGCGCCATTTTTCCACCGCTCTATGATTATTTCCATTAAGAAATTAAAAACTTTCTTTGAAAAGATTGAACGGTTTCTAGCCGTTCAAAATTTCCTCTCTACTTATTGGTCCTTCACGAAGGATTATTGGTCTTTCAGAAGTTAAATCCACTATAGTAGACGGTAAGCCATAGGTTGTTGGTCCTCCATCAATGATGATGTCGACCTCGTCTCCAATTTGATTAGCTGCTTCTTGAGCAGATCGTGGCGGGCTTTCTCCAGTTTTGTTTGCACTGGTCCCGACTAAAAGTCCATTGGATAAGTGGATGAGTTGAATCGCTATATTATGCATCGGAACTCTTACTCCCACGGAATCTAAATTAGAAGTAACAATGCCAGGAAGAATTGTTGTCTTAGGAAGGACGAGAGTTAGCGGTCCAGGCCAAAACCTATCTACAACCCGTCTAACCTTCTCTGAAAGATAAGCGATTTTTTCAACATGCTCAATATCTGAGGCTAATACAGGAAGTGGCTTCTCTCTTTCACCTTTCACCTCAAAAATCCGTTCAACTGCCCTAATGTTAAGAGGGTCACAGCCCAGTCCATATACTGTCTCGGTTGGGTAAACAACCAATCCACCTCTCTTCACAGTTTCTGAGGCGATAAGAATGTTCTTTGCTGTGGCCTTCAAAACGCACATGTTACTTCCCTTATTACTTAGTTGCAGACTGGTAGTTCTCCTTATATTAACATTATCAATCCTAGAACAAAAGGAAAGTCTACTCGTAGAACATAGTCTTTAAATCCAAAAGCAAGCATGGTAGATAAAAACCAAGAAACACTGAGAGCTAAGGTCATAAGAGAAGCCAAATAAGCCCATTTCTGTCTCCTTTCCGTTGATTTTCTCTTACTTATAGAAATGCTTAAAAGACATTGAATGTGTCTGAGTAGGATTACGCACAAATTAATAGGCATAAAAAGGAGGTGAAAAAATGGAAGAAGAGTGGGAAGAAGAGGAGGAGGAAGAAGAAGAATGGTAACTCAATTAATTTTGCAACCTTTTTTTCTATTTTTTCATCTTTAAACCTTAAGAGTTAAAGTTCAGGTTTATCTATTCCATCCATTTATATAATATAAAGCATGGAGAAAACCAATGGTAAGAGTTGCTGTCTTAGATGAGGATAAATGCAAGCCAAATCACTGCAGCAAAGAATGCTATCATTTCTGCCCACAAATAAGAAGCAAAGTAGAAGCAGTTCAATTTGAAAATGAAAAGCCACTGATCGTAGAAGCTCTCTGTGTTGGATGCGGCATCTGCATCAAGAAGTGCCCATTTAAAGCTCTGTCAATAGTCAACCTGCCGGACGAGCTTGAGAAAGAATGTAGCCACAGATTTGGACCCAACACCTTCAAACTCTTCCGTCTTCCCACACCTTCTCCAGGCGTTGTACTGGGACTTCTGGGACAAAACGGAATCGGAAAAACTACAGCTCTAAAAATCCTTTCAGGAGAGGTGAAACTTAATCTTGGTAATTATGAGGAACCTCCCGATCAGACTCTGATTATTGAGTATTTTCGTGGTTCAATTCTTCAAGAATATTTCCAAAAATTAAGTGATGGAGAACTTCAAGTTGTTCATAAGCCACAATATGTGGATAAGATTCCACGGGTGGTTTCTGGTCAAGTTAGAGAACTTCTTGAAAAGGTAGATGAACGAGATAGGCTAAAAATACTGAAAGAGCAACTTCAACTTCAAACCGTTTGGGATCGACCATTGAATGTTTTAAGCGGTGGTGAGCTTCAGAGGGTTGCCTTAGCAGCTACTATTTGTCGAGAGGCAGATATCTATCTTTTTGACGAGCCATCTAGTTATTTGGATGTAAAGCAACGTCTTCAAGCTGCCAGAGCAGTAAGAAGCCTTAGAAAAGACGACAAGACCGTGATCGTGGCAGAGCATGACCTTGCTATCTTGGACTATCTGTCTGATCAAATTTGTGTCTTTTATGGAACTCCAGGAGTTTACGGCATCATATCTCACGTTCATGGAGTAAGAGTTGGAATTAACATCTATTTAGAAGGCTTCATTCCAGATGAAAATGTCCGCTTTAGGAAGAGCCCCATAATCTTTCATGTAAAGCCTCCAACAATCAGCACTACAGTGGGAGAAACACTACTTATGTGGGGAGGAATGAAAAAATCTCATGGAGAGTTTACATTGTCTGTTGCGCCGGGAGAGGCAAAAAGAGGAGAAGTGATTGGAATATTAGGACCTAACGGGATTGGGAAAACTACTTTTATTAGGTTACTGGCTGGGTTGGATGAATCTGATGTTGGAGAACCGTCGTTGCAGTATGGGTTGACTTTGAGTTATAAGCCTCAGTATATTTCAGCAGAATATAGGGGAACTGTTCAGCAGCTTTTGAGGAGCATAGCAAAAGATGATTTCAGTTCTAGCTGGTATAGAAGCGAAATTTTGCAACCCCTGAACGTGGAGCCTCTCTTGGATCGTGATGTTTCTGAGCTTAGTGGTGGCGAACTGCAAAAGGTTGCTATCTCTGGTTGTCTATCCAGAAAGACTGATCTATATCTTCTTGATGAGCCCAGTGCATATTTGGATGTGGAAGAGAGGTTATCGATGGCTCGGACGATTCGGCGTGTGGTAGAGAGTCGAAACGTGACCGCTTTTGTTGTTGAACATGATGTTGTGGCTCAGGATTTTATTGGTGATCGTCTTATGATCTTCAGTGGAGAACCTGGAATCTATGGTTTGGCAAATCCACCTACAACACTTCGTAGGGGAATGAATGCTTTTTTGAAGGAGATGGGAATCACTTTTAGGAGGGATCCAGTGACGAAGAGGCCACGGGTGAATAAGGAAGGTTCTAAGCTTGATAGGCATCAGAAGAAGATTGGAGAACACTATTACGTGCCCCTAAAAGAGAAACCATAAACTTCCGTACCCTTATGTTCTCGTCAGAATAACTCTATAAGCTCTTGAATAACATCATCTGGATTTCTAGATTCACTATCCTTCTTCATTAAAGCATATTTTAACCTGTAGTAGCTTTCTAAAAGTAGCATTGTGGACTCAGATAAACTTATTGAGATGTGGACAAGCAGATATATCGAAGAACCTATGGAACATCTAGTTATCTTTTCAGTAGATCTTCATGGAAATGAAGTTCAATACAAAAAGTTGATTGATTTTGCAAGGTCTATCTCAGCTGATTCACTGATAATTGGAGGAGATATTGCTCCAAAGAGATTTCGTAGAGAACATTTTATCTCTCAGCAAAGAGCTTTTCTCTCCACAAGATTACCAGAACTTCTTCTACCTTTCAAGGAGGAATTGCCTAGTTCCAAGATATATCTGATGATGGGCAATGATGACTGTGCTTGTAATATGGATATTTTGGAAAGATATGATAATGAGCTGTTCCATCTGATACATGGAAGAAGACTTAACCTAAGAGAAGATTTTGACATTGTAGGCTATTCCTTTGTTCCGATAACCCCTTTTATGCTGAAGGACTGGGAGAAATTTGATCTAAGTGAAGTGCCACCAAAATTGGAAAACGAATATACTAAAAGAAAAAACTGGAATTATCACTTACATGGATTTAGGAGTACTCTTAAAGGTTGGAGAAGATTTGGCTTTGTCAAAGCTATAGAAAAGGAGGATTCCATTCAAAAAGATCTGAACGAGAGCTTGTTCATCAAAGAGCCTGAAAAAACTGTCTACGTATTTCATACACCACCAGATAACACTAATTTAGATCAACGTTACGATGGCTTTCACGTTGGAAGTATGGCTGTTAGATCATTTATTGAGGAACACCAACCATACTTAACATTACATGGACATATTCATGAAACAGTTGATGTTTCTGGAAACTTCATGGAAATTATAGGTAACTCGATATCTTTGTCAGCAGGAAATGATGACTTCGGAAACAACCTTTGCATCCTAACATTCGACCTGTATAATCCAGAAAAAGCAAGGAGAGTAATCGTCTAGTTTCGTTATCTGAGAAATCTAACCTATAGTAGCATTACTAGTCCAGATAGTTCTAAAGTCCTTATCCTCTTCAGATATTGTAGTTATTCTTATTGTAAAGTCAGAATCTATACTAAGATTTTGTTTGAGTCAAAGATTTAAATGGTAGTACAGTAGACGCATAGACGGTATGATGGACATGAGTAGAAACCTCATTTTTATTCTAAACCTTTTCGTATTGTTGTCTACGTTGAGTATTAAAACAGCCTTTGGAGAGATGGTCTCATTAGGACCAACACATGTCTCCTACACAGTATTTAATAGCGTTAGTTATGATGGTCCTGTTGGACAGATCAGTTTTGATGTAAATGTCACACTTGAATGTGAGACAATCTATAATGGTTCAGTATACGGAGAGATTCCTCCTCCCAGTGAGACCGAGCCTGCAACTTGTCTTATAGATGTAGCCCCTTATTCTGGAACATTAACTACAGACTATCACATAAACCGTCCTACTCAACCAGATTTGGACGGTTCCAAATCAATTCCATTGCCCCTTGGAGGACAAGAGCTTCTGGGTGGCTCTCCACCTATTTCCATACCCATAGTCGTTGATACAATTCCTATCGGCACCATAACAATTGTTATTCATGGGTATCTATTTGGACACCTTAGTTTAAACTCTACATTCTACACTTTATTGGAGTGGTCAACTTGGGAGACTAAAGAGTTTAACATAACGTCAAATGCCCCAATAGTTCTTTTAACACTGGAAACAAGATACGGAGTTGCTTTCACTGTAACTGTTTCAGTAAATAGCTTTGATGTAGTTAGCGTAGATTCCCCAATGGAAGAGGTCGAAGGCAGTCCTTCTGTTGAATATGTGATTCCAGAATTTCCATCAGATCTAATCTTGCCATTATTCATCATAGTTTCATTGATTGCGGTCATATTAAGGAAAAGAAAAGCTAGTTAACCAGTTTTAATCTTAAGTCTTTACATTCTCTTCTCTCTCTCTAACTCATAATATTTAACAAATACTATTACAATACCCAACGAACTGAGACAGAGAAAAAAGTGTTATTATGGGTATCTTCTTCCAAAGTTATTAACTATCAAAGCAATGTCTCGAGTATCCACTTTGTCATCTTTGTTTACGTCTGCAACAGGATTCCATCTTGGATGACCTGGATAGCTTCCAAAAGCTAGAACTGCTATTGCTATGTCTCTAATGTCAACCTTGCCATCACCATTTAGGTCACCCAAAAATAGCATGCATTCGAAAACGGTCCTATTTGTGGCTATCTCCTCTATAAGTCTTGAGGCAACGTAGATGGTGTATATGCCTAGTTTTGCAGTGCTGGATAGTCTGAACGTCAGGTTGTATGCGCCTTCAGCATCCGTTTGTCGAGCCACTACGAGAATGGTGTCATTGTCTGGGTCCTTGACTCCTATTGCCACTAACCTCTTTGCCAAACACATATTGGCTGAACCATTATCTATCAGGTTCCCATACACATAAACTTCTTCTCCAACTTGGTAAGAACGCTTACTTGTTTCCACCGTAATATAGAAAGTAGAAGCTGCAGTTACGGAAACACATGTTGACAAGACAATCAAAGAAATAATCACAAGCAATAATGCCTTCTTCATCTTCCTTTCTCCTGTTTAATATCCCTCACTTATGTCTACTTCAGATATTTTAGATTTAGCTAGATGAAACTTCTAGAAGAATCTTTCATACACCTACTTTCGACGAGGTTAGATGGTGATTTGATCAATAGATAAATGTAGAGACAGTGGATTCATCAACTATTTCTCATCTGAAAACAAGTATCGATGTCATAAGAGGAGGGATACGAGAGATTATGAACCCCAAGATAAACATACAAGCTCCAAAACCGAGCAGAAGCCCAATCATTCCAAGGTTTTTATTCTCCATATTCAATAGAACAGCCACAATGATTAAGATAGGAAGAGCTAACGCCTCAAGTAGTATACCCAAAATCTTTACTGTAGATGGCATTCCTCATCTCCCTTAACACATAAGTTTTCTTTCTTAAATCCTTAGTACAAGTTGAAACGAAATAGCAAAAAAATTTCTGTTATCAACCTGAGAGGAAGAGGTGTGCAGTTACCAAATACAGATACGACGTAGTAAAAAGAATCTTAAGACGGGTTTATGATATTTCAATGTTAGCGATGGAGGATCCGTCTTGAGAGAAATTGTTGAATGTGTTCTGAATTTTAGCACATCAGATCCAAGGGTTGTAGAAATCATATTAAAAGAGATAGAGGAAGTCAAAGGAACCCATATTCTTGATCATACTTACGATAGTTATTACAATCGACTTGTAGTCTCTTATATCGGAAATAAGAGTTCAATTCTTACTGCAACATTAAATTCAGCCATAAAAGCCATTGAACTCATAAATATGACCAAACATAAGGGGCAACATCCACGCATCGGAGCAGTAGACGTTGTGCCGTTCATTCCCATTCAAAACGTCACAATCCAAGACTGCATTAAACTAGCAAGAAAATTTGGAAAGGCATTTGCAGAAAAGTGTCATGTTCCTGCCTATCTTTATGGAGAAGCCGCTTCTAAACCCGAGAGAAGCGACTTGGACTGGATCAGAAAAGGAGAGTACGAGAAACTATCAGAGATGATGAAAAAGCCAGAGAGAAAACCAGACTTTGGCCCAACCTCCCCTCATCCTACAGCAGGCGCAACAATAACAGGCGCTAGAAAAATCATGGTAGGTTTCAACGTAAATTTAGACACTGCAGATTTAGAAATAGCAAAGAAAATAGCTAAAGCTTTGCATGCAAAAAAGGGAGGTTTAACCTACGTAAAGGCAATGGCTGCCAAGATTCCAGAGAGGGAGATAACTCAAATCGGAATGAGTATTAATGATTTCGACAGAACACCGCTCCACAGAGTCTTCGAATTAATTAGGATTGAAGCTAAACGATACAATGTTCAAATCATCGGCTCCGAGTTCTGTGGTATGATCCCACTGCAAGTCATAATTGATGTATCCAAATATTACTTGAAGATAGACGAGCTGGATAAGAACCGAATTATCGAGATTGCAGTGAAGAAAGCCCTAGAAAAAGGATGAGCTAAATGGTTAAGGAAGAAGTAGATTTAATCATTGAGAACGCAAATGAACTTCTAACTCTGCAAGGGGCAAGTCAAAAACCCCTCATAGGAGACAGAATGAAAGAACTAGGGATTATCAAAAGAGGCAGTTTAGCCATAAACAAAGGAAAAATAGTTGCGGTAGAAAAAACGGGAGACATCAGAAGTAGATTTGTTGGAAAAGAAAAATTTGATGCCAGCGAGAAAGTGGTTATGCCCGGTTTTATAGACCCTCACACCCACCTAGTTTTCGCAGGTTCAAGAGAAGACGAGTTTGAAAAGAGAATTCAAGGCATATCATATCTGGCAATCTTAAATGAAGGAGGAGGAATACTAAAAACTGTAAAGGAGACAAGAAAAGCCACTAGAGAGGAGTTAGTTGAAAACTGCCGCAAAACCTTGAAAGTTATGTTGGAACATGGAACAACCACAGTAGAGGCAAAGAGTGGCTACGGATTAACAACTGCAGATGAGATAAAATGCTTGGAAGTTATGAGACTCCTAAATGAAAAGGAACCCATCAACATCGTCCCTACTTTTCTAGGAGCCCACGCCACCCCACCAGAATACCAAAAAAATCCACAAAAATACGAAAATCTTGTAATAAACGAAATGATTCCTGCAGTTGCAAAACGTAAATTAGCAGAATTTTGTGATGTCTTTTGTGAAAAAGGAGTTTTCAACATAGCACAGTCAAAGAATATTCTGCTAAACGCCAAAAAATATGGCTTAAAACCGAAACTACATGCTGACGAATTGACAAAGATTGGTGGCGCAGAATTAGCAGCGGAAATGAAAGCAGTTTCGGCAGCACATTTAATCTTTGCTTCTGACGAAGGCATAAGGGCGATGGCGAAAAAAGGAGTTATTGCAGTGCTACTTCCGAGCGCAGCTCTTTCCTTAATGAATGGACGATATGCTGACGCCAGAAAAATGATGAAACTGGAAGTGCCTGTTGCTCTAGGAACTGACTATAACCCTAGTTGTTGGACTGAAAACTTACAAATAGTAATTGCATTGGCTTGTCACCAAATGAAGATGACCCCAGCAGAAGCCATATCGGCAACAACCATCAATGCTGCCCATGCCATTCACAGAGCCCACGAAGTTGGAAGCTTAGAAGTTGGCAAAAAAGCGGACATCATCGTGTTAAACATTCCCAATCACAAATTTCTAGGATATCGTTTTGGGGTAAACCTCATAGATAAGGTGTTTAAAGAAGGAAAACTTGTCGTTGATGAGGGAAAGAAAATTTGTAGCAGATAAAATTGTCATCTTAGATTATTCTTCTAAAATCACGTCTAAGGGTAAGGTGTTCCTGTGGAAAGATTCGTTTTTCTAACTGAGCAGTTGTGTAAAACTGTTTTTCACGCAGTCCTGAAGCGATTTCAATGAATTCCCTCAATGTTCCATACATGAATTCTTGTGTAGAATTTCCCCAAGTTATGCCTATACAAGACGGATCTACATAAATGAAAAGTCTTTTACCATCCAATTTGTAAAAGGCTTGGTCAGACCTGTCATACATGGGTTCATTGTAGATTTTGAAAGGCCAGAGTTTACAGGCTCTAGGCTTCATATGCTGAAGAGTACAAAGCCACACATCATAAAACCTACTTAAGGAAACACAACTACCATCACTTCCTTTTCTTAAATACAATCTCGTTATGCTAGGTTGAGTAACCTCTATTCCATATTTCCGAATAATGTCCACCCATTCACTGTAGCCCAAAACTACATCAAAACCCCTTCAACAAGCACCACAAGCAATGCAATTCCAAGATTTCACATATTTCCAAGGAATAGGTTTCATACAGTTGTCGCCAATAGTTCAATATCTACGTGATGATTTGATGTTGAGAAAAATAATGTTTTTTACAACTCGTGGTTCAGTTCCAAATCTTGTGACTGTCTTATATCTTTTCAGCAGAATTTCACAAAAAAAGAGAAGGGAGAGTTAAGATCGTATCTTTATTCAGTTTCTAGTGTTAATGTATAGCCATGCAGTTCGGTTCCATCTACACCTAAAGCTAAGACATCTGTAGTTTGCAAATCGCGGCTTCCTTCTCCAATAACGCCGAAGGTAACAGTAGCTAACACACCGTCTCCGCTCACTCCATTTGCTTCTCCTATCAGCGTGCCACCGAGAAAAACACTATTGTGATAGCCTTCATCACTCTTTATCCAAGTAAAAGGATCATTAGTGCTTAAGGTGTCCTCAGTGAAAATTCCTTCAACGATTTTGGTCCAAGCCATAAATAGGGCATTGTCTCCATTCTCCTCAAGGAATGAGCCTTCGACTACGTTTGTCACGATGAGAGCATTCGGATCAAAGACTACTCTTGCCTGCCAAGCGCTGAGATCTGTGACATCATAGATTACGATATTAACTTCAAATGTTTCAGTGACTATGGGTATTGTTGGCTCAATTGGTATTGTTGGTGCAACCATATATCTAGCGTATGCTTGAGCGAGTAGAAAACCCATGCACAACATTAGCAACATTAACATCGCGTTTTTTCTTGGGTAAGGGAAAACCTTCTTCAATCTAATTCCTCCTAACATGTCGGGTGATAACGACCCGTTAAGACGGTAGCCTTCTCCTTTCATGATGGTCTTGGAATTAATAAGTTCTTTGAGTCTAAGACTGAGGGTCTTGCGTGGTAGGCGAGTTCTCCTAAGAAGTTGGGTGAATGTTTTTGGGCCCGTTTGGAGAGATTGCACGATCAACTTTAAATCTGTTTCTTTTCGCATTTCAAGGTTAATTGAGGTCCCGCAATTTGGACATCTTATTTGAGGCATTTCCGTCTCCACATAGAACTTCGGAAACTGAGATATTTAAACGTAAGTGTAAAAAACACCAACCAAAAAAACCTTATCCTAGTTTTTAGTGTAAAAGAAACTCGTTTAATATACACTCTTTTTTTGGTACAGGAATATTCAAATACGCAATCCTGTTGATGAAGCAAACTCAGAGTTATAAGGCAGACGGCATTGAACATGTTGTTCTGAGTAAAATTTTCGAGATTGATGAAATCGTAACTATCTTGTATAAACATATATTGTGTGCGAAGGGTAGCCAAGTCTTGGGTTTTCACAGAAATTATCCACCTTGAAAGGTTTCCATCCCAAGATTTCGTAGTCATGAGACACGACTCGTGCTCCTGGTCTCAGTTCTTGCTCTAGTTTTGGCTTGACTTTATCGTTTGCACTTGTAGTGAGATAGAGAAAGACGACATCTGCTGGGCTCAGGTCTACTTTGAAAAAGTCGTCTTGAACAATTTTGATCTTAGAATCAAGGTCTAGTTCAAGAATTGTGCTAGATGCTCGTTTCGCAAGATCTTCTCTTAATTCGATTCCTATGGCGTGGGCTCCAAATTCTTGGGCTGCCATTACAAGCGTTCTGCCGTCTCCTGAACCTAGGTCATAGAACATTTCGCCTGGTTTAAGTTCTGCGAGAGTAAGCATTCGGCGGACTACTGGGAGAGGTGTGGAAACGTACGGTGCAACAAACAATTCTAGCTCTCTCCATGGGCGTTTCTGATAACTACACAATGTTTCTTATTATACTTTTCTAACGCAGACCTATTTTGGCTTTGCTAGTTGGTTAGGCAACGTATGAAGATTTTTTGGGTTGGGGCTGTCTGAATTGTCCACATTTTTTGCAACTCTCTTCACAGAGTTCTAAGTATTTTTCTTCGCTTTTTAGAACTTCTTTTGCGGCTCTTTCGCATAAGTTGCTTTGTTCTATGCATCCTGCTCCTTTGCATAAAGTGGCGATGTATGCGCAACAGGCTTGGGCATCTTTAAGGTTGAAGGCTACTCGGTTTGTGCGTACAAGGAGGCAGAGTTCTCTTGCTAGAACACATGTTCGTATGTATTTAAATCTGTTAAGCGTTTCTTGCCTTAGTTTTTGGCGGCTCAACTCCAAATTGCGTTTCTCCAATAGGGTTGCAAGGGTTCTGTTGTTAAAATCTCTTTTTATAGTTTCAGAATTTCAAATAACTATCTTTGAATATGCTAAAAGAAAAGGGGAAAACGCTACCAGAATCTCCTTTTTAAGGCGTTGCGTTCAGCTTCAATCACTAACTCAAAGAAACGATTTGAAAGTTCCTTTTCTTGTGTGAGAATCTGTTCAACATCAGAGATTTTGAGCCTTCTTCCAGAAAGTGCGATTGCTGCCAGTTTTCCATACATAGACATCAATCGCCCAGTCTCTTGAGCTTGCTCTTTTATTTTTTCCTCGCTTTTCGTTAGTTTTTCACCTTTCTTTTCTAGAAGCGAATAAACTTCATCCTCCTCTTTTCTCAGCACCCCCAAAGCTGCAGATCCACATTGTGGACACGCTGGCTTGTCTGGCAAATCCTTTACACGAATCATTTCTACATAGTTCCAACAACTTGTGCAGATGAAAGTGCGAGTCTCATCAAGCAGTCGCGCCTTCGCGGATTCCACAAGTATAAGCCTCATCCTTTCAGGAGGAATTAAGTCTGTCTTCATGCTAACTCTTTCTATACCCACACGAGCAACTGGAGTCGCAACTCCACCAGTATTAAGTTTCGTTACCTCAACTTCGCCCCTTCGAACTTCGTCTAGAACCCGAATCATATGTTGAAGATCTAAATCTTTTGTGAAAACTTCTTTAAGTGCCTCATCGTAAATTGCGGTACCCTCAAGACTCTTCATCAGTTGTTGAAGGCTCACTCTACTGAAATCTACCCACCTTTTTAAGGCTCCAAATCTTCGGGCTACGTGAACCATTCGCCGCTTGAAAAGCCCAGTCCTCACAGTTGCTTTTGTAAGCAACTCCTGAATAGTTGAATCAGACATTTCCTTCAGTTCATTAAACAAACTAACAATTCTATTAGCGTCAGTGGTGCCCATGGTTTGAATGAAAATGCGGTAAGGGTCGTGTTGAACCGCAACAGTATAGCCTGTTTGCTCAGATATAATGTGGCCAAATAACTGAGCAATGGCACGATTGGTGAGCGAACCAAAATTAGCATGGATAATAACAAAATCTTCCCAATCCTCGACGATGATGCGTTTGTGAGTTGGGATGAGATAGCCCTTTTGAATATGATCAACTGTTTCAAGAATCGCACGTAAAACCGTTTCTTCGTCTGCAGGGTATCTCTCACTCAATTCAGTAGCAATTCTCTCAACTTTCATTCCACTTTTGATCTGTTCTTCAACAAAACCTCTAACCCACCCAACTTCCTGAGCCACTTCAAATGGAACTGGAATCTCCTCTCCAATCCAGCTCGGAATTGCTCCAGTTGGGTCATTTACGGGTTTAACATAAATATGGTCACCATAAGCGTTGATAATTTTCCATGGGCTTCCACGAATAATAAATTTGATTCCGGGCTTTCCGTATTCAGCGACGAAAGCTTCATCAAGAATTCCTACTGCGCTGTCTGATGTCTCATCAACAACAAGATATTGTTTTACATCAGGGATCATAGAGAGGTTTTCAAAATAATATTCATACATTGCCTTGGTTCTTCTAGGCTTTATTGCAAGCATATCTTCAAACGAGACCCATGCAAGTCTCGGAAAGCGAGAATGCATGTAGGTCAAGACCTTTTCTATATCTTGTAAAGAGAGGTCGTGATATGGATATGCGTTCTTGAAAAGATCATAAATTTCGTAGAAATACCACCGCTTCTTCTTCATTAATAAACCTATAATCTGATGCGCCAGAGCATCGTAGGGCTTTTGTGGTATATCAACTGGTTCTAGTTCTTCTTTTTCTGCCATCCTGGCAATAGCCATGGCTTCCAAGGTGTCATCTGAATCCATGGTGATGATAAGCCCTTTGGCGATACGTCCAATTCTATGACCACTTCTTCCGACACGTTGAATGAGACGTGTCACCTGTCTGGGGCTCATGTATTGTATGACCATGTCTATTCGCCCTACATCTATCCCTAACTCCAATGAAGATGTTGCAACAAGACCTTTAAGCTCACCATTTTTTAATCCCCGTTCAGCCGCAATTCTCGACGGCTTAGCTAGAGAGCCATGATGAATAGAAACAGGAAAATCAATGTCCCAAACCTTGAATCGACTAGCTAAAACCTCGGAGACTGCACGTGTATTAGTAAAAATAAGAACTGACTTTTGCTTCTCAATGAACTGACGTATAATACGGAGTCGAGCAGCAACTTCAGGATGAGTGAAAAGGGTAGAAGCAAGTTCATAATCTTCTGAGGTTGGCTTTGGAAAAAGAATCTTTAATTTCATGAGTCGTGCAACTGGCACCTTTACAATTTCAACGGGGCGTTCATTGCCCACTAAAAACTGGGCAACTTTTTCGGGACTACCTATTGTGGCGGATAGACCGATTAGTTGAAATTCTTTGCCAGTTATCCATCGTAGTCTTTCAAGAGCTAACGAAAGTTGACTGCCTCGTTTGCTATCAGCCATTTCATGCACCTCATCTATTATTACCCATCTGATATGTTGAAGATGTTGACGCAGCACTCTGCCTGGAATAATTGCTTGAAGAGTTTCTGGCGTTGTTATCAGCATATCTGGTGGACTTCGAGATTGTCTAGAACGTTCTCTCACATCGGTGTCACCATGTCTAACAGCCAACTTTACGTCAAGATTATTGCACCACCATTCAAGACGCTCAAGGACGTCTCTGTTTAAGGCTCTAAGAGGTGTTATGTAAAGAAGCTTAATTCCTGGTTGTCTCTGGGGCATCTGAATAAGCATATTCAAAATAGGAAGAACGGCGGCCTCGGTTTTCCCAGTAGCAGTGGGCGAGATAAGAAGCACATTTTTCCCTTCAAGAATCCTGGGTATAGCTTTCTCCTGGGGCTCAGTAGGTGCCTCGAACCCTTTCTCTTCAATCAACCGACGAATAGGTTTAACCAACATCCCGAAAGCATTCTTTGAGTGAACTGTCAAAGCCTGTTTGCCTCTTGAAAGATCTAGAAGATTCAACGAAAGCGTATGTAAAAGCGTTTTGGATAACCAAAAAAGGTCTCAAAATAAGTCAATTTTGCGCTCTTTGTTTCTAATGATGGAAAATCTTTTATTCAATAACATTCAAACCATGATGGTTGATATAATGGAGGAAAAATGAATGGTTAGATGTAAATGTGGAGCCGAAGCAAAAGAAAAAAGAAAACCTTGGACAATGGCTGGACGTCCAGACAAGACGGGCATGAAGACTGAATTAACGATAGGACTCTACGAGTGCCCCAAATGCGGAACCTTCAGAAAAGTCTTAAGCAAACGCAAAATTAGGGCATGACTTCAACTGAAAAGAATATAATCCCCTCCCTCCTTTTTATAAGATCTAATCGTTAAGTTTTTAATGGAATTTCATGCGCGCGCATGCAAATCTTACGAGCTTCTAATTAAGAACTCCTAAGTGTACTTCGCTAAAATAAGCCACCAGCGCCTTTTCAATTCAACAATAAAAAGAGGGGATGTTTGGTTTACGGAAAAATGGGTGGTTATGGGGTTTCTTTGATTTTCCAGATGCGGACGCGGACGTAGTTCCAGTAGGAATCGGTTGCACCTCTGTACAGCGTGACAGTGTCAGCCGTAGAATCCGTCCAAGCCAAACCAGACTCAACCTCGGTCTTTATCAGCCAGCCATCAAGGCCTCCAGCTCCGAAGGACTCTGTGTAGCCGCTTAGTGCATAACCTCCATCGTTGGTTTGAATTATACAATATAATCCATCATCGTTTGCTCCTCCATATGTCTTGTTCCACTGCATGTTTCCTGCAGAGTCTGTTTTAACCAGCCAAAAATCAAAGGCACCAGCACCAAAAGACTCTGTGCTCCCAGCCAATGCGTATCCTCCATCGCTTGTTTGAACCAAAGATTGGACGTAATCATCTTCTGCTCCTCCGTATTCTTGCTTCCACTCCTCGTCTCCAGTTGAGTCGGTCTTAACTAGACAGAAGTCATATCCACCACCCAAGAAACTTGTGCGGCCCGCTAATGCGTATCCTCCGTCGCCTGTCTGAACCATGGAATACGCAGCATCATAGCTTGCATAGCCGCATTTTCTGCTCCATTCCTTGTCTCCACTCGAGTTGGTCTTAATTAGCCAGAAGTTCGATTGATCAGAGCCGGCTAGTGCGTATCCTCCGTCACTGGTCTGAATCATACAGGTCACATAATCATAGCTAGTTTCGCTGTATGTTTGGTTCCACTGGTGATTCCCAGTTGAGTCTGTTTTTATCATCCAGCCATCACGTTTAGTTCCACTATAATGTATGTAACCGGCTAGCGTGTATCCTCCGTCGCCTGTCTGAACCACAGATTGGACGTAATCATCTTCTGCTCCTCCGTATGTCTCGTTCCATTGCATCTCTCCACTCGCGTCAGTCTTGACCAACCAGAAATCCCAGTCACCAGCGCCAAAAGATTTTGTGTAGCCGCCTAGTGCGTATCCTCCGTCCCCTGTCTGAACCACAGATCTTGCACTGTCGTCGTTTGTTCCTCCGTAGGTTTGGTTCCATTCAAGGTTGCCAAAGGCATCGCTTTTAACCAGCCAAGCATCAGAGCCTCCAGCGCCAGACGATCTTATAGAGCCTGCCAGTGCGTATCCTCCGTCGCCTGTCTGGATGATACAAAACAACGAATCATCATTCGCACCTCCGTATGTTCTGCTCCATCCTGTGTAGCCCGTCAAGCCAAGGTTTCTCTGGTGGACTCCACCGTCCAATGTTGTTTTTCCAGTTATGTCCACGATCACGTCTGTGCTGTTCAGGTTGTGGGTTATGTTGAAGTATTGTCCAGCCTTGTCGGTGATGTTAACCCATCCGCTATCGTATGTTAAGCCTGCTCTGGCTATAAAATAGTCTGAGGATTCAGTGCCGAATCTGCTAGCTAACGCGGCAATGTCTCTAATATTGATCTTTCCATCAGGAACACCCTCGACTTCGCTTGTAACGTCGTACCAAGGATTATATTCCCCTGGGCCTTGTGCCCGCACCATATTGTAGTAGAAGAGACCGCCACCCAGAACCAAGACCATAGCCAACAACGAAACGCCCACAACGTATTTTCTCTTTAACATCCTATCGTATCACTCCTTTCGCTCTCAATGTATGTACAATTCAAGCATTTAAAACTTCAGAAACATTATTCTATTTCCTATTAGAAGATGGCAAGACGACGGTATCATTTACAACGATAATTTCGTATTTAGATCATAACTCATTCCGAAGCCAACCAAGTGTCCCATAGACTTCATTTCATTGCGCATCAAATGGAACACAACTAACTCATCAGGAAGGGTTTAAGAAAGAAACTTCTATCAGCATCTCCACAGCATTGTATTCATCAGACATTTGCCGTCGTGTCGGAGAAATGTGCCGAACAGAGTGGGTTGCCAGTTGCCGTTTTGAAACCTCTAAATGTGCTTCGCAGTAGCCAGAGCAGAAAAAACAATAACGTATACGATAGATTTTTAATATACAAAGATAATGGACTCCTCAAAAATAGCTCGACTCTTAGAGCCAATCAGCAGAGATGTAAATCAAATTGAAAGTGAACCTTAAAAGTGATTATATCAAAACCATTATGTTCTTAATTTTGATGATAGTGAGTGTTTTTGCTTTTTGGTATGGTTTGAGGGCGGTGTTGAGAACTGAATATCCACTCCTTGCAGTTGCCTCAGGAAGCATGGTGCCTACCTTAAATGTCGGCGATCTCATTGTAGTTCAAGGTGGGTTAGAAGCTCCATACAACGAAATTAATGTTAGTCGCACCAACGGAACCATTATTGTATTTGAAGGTGATCCTCTTGGAAAACCGGGGGAGCTCATTGTGCACCGAGCCATAGACAAAGAGCTTAGTAATGACGTTTGGTATTTCACAACTCACGGGGACAACAATCCTGATAGCGCCGTAGAGAGATTTCCAGAAAGGTATTTGATTGGTAAAGTTATAGGTTATATACCACTAATTGGGCACGTTCCATTATTTGTCCGAGAACCTTTTGGAATGATGATAATAATTGTACTCATGTTCATTCTAGTATTTGCAGAATTCCTTCCCATCTGGAAAAGGAAAACTCATCCCAGTGAAAATGCTTCCTTATCCGAGAATATATCATAAAAAAGCTTAGAAGAAACTTCCATAAAATTCATCCAATAGGCACCCCTACGACGAACAAGATGTTATTGCACTCTGATTTCATAAATTGACATATTGTTACCATTGAAATAAGCCCTTTATTAAAAAAGAAAGTAAAATGTTAATGTAGATGCTGAAGAGAAAGGAGAGATCCTTAATAGAACTGGAAGGGAGTCCTTATCCCTCCTACTCTCTTCCAACCACAAATTTTGTTGTGCAAATGTTTTTAAGTTAAGCCTTTATAAGAAGGTCGCAACAGCTATCACGTAAAGAAGGGTTATGATTGCCGAAAGTTAGAGCTTCTGTAAACATAGAAAATGTAGTTGCCTCAGCAACTTTAAAGCAACGAGTTGATCTGAATGCTGTAGTGAAGGGGTATCCAGGTGTGGAGTATCGTCCCGAACAATTTCCCGGATTAGTTTTTCGGTTGAAAAGACCGAAGACTGCCACTCTCATTTTTAACTCGGGAAAAATGGTTTGCACAGGTGCCAAATCAGAGAAAGAAGCAAGGAGGGCTGTTAATAAGGTTATTAAAGAATTGAAGAAGAGTGGAATAATAATAATCAGCAAACCTGAACTCAAGATACAAAACATCGTTGCTTCCGCGAGTTTGGGAGGAACAATTGACCTCGAGAAGTCAGCTTATGAACTCGGAAGAACAATGTATGAACCTGAGCAGTTTCCAGGGCTTATTTATAGGATGGATGAACCGAAAGTTGTGATTCTTCTGTTTGCAAGTGGAAAACTGGTTTGTACAGGCGCTAAACGAGAGGAAGACGTTTACGAGGCGGTTAACAAACTTCATCAAAAACTGGAAGATCAAGAACTAATGTATTACGAATAAGCAATCATTGA
>CAZCYX010000016.1:0-21087 GCA_964503065.1 uncultured Candidatus Bathyarchaeia archaeon | reverse complement strand
GAAGATGTTGTGGCTGATTACAATCTTCCTCCTTTCGATCGTTCAGCAGTAGACGGATACGCTGTTAGAGCACAAGACACTTTTGATGCATCTCAGTCTAGTTCCAAAATTCTCAAACTAATACAGAATGAGCGAATAGGCAAAAATGAGACTAGACAAATATGGACTGGGAACATACTTCCTAAGGACGCAGACGCAGTTATAATGTTGGAGTATACGAAACTACTTCAAGACAAAATTGAAATAAGGGCTCCAGTTACTCCTGGTGAAAACGTTTCTAAAAAAGGGGAAGATGTTAAAAAAGGGGAAGTGGCGATAAAGGCGGGAACAAGGTTAAAGCCACAGCACATTGGTTTATTAGCTGGCCTTGGAGTGACACATGTTAAAGTAGTAGAAAAACCTAAGGTGGCCATTCTGTCGACAGGAAATGAACTTGTTGAAGTAGGTCATAAACCTAAACTGAACCAGGTGGTAAATGTTAACCGACTGGTTCTTTCTTCTATGTGTTTAGAGATTGGTGCGGAACCTTTAGACCTCGGTATAGCAAAGGACGATGTAAAAGAGATTAAAGCAAAAATTCATATGGGAATAGAAAGGGCTGACGCAGTTATTACGACTGGGGGAACCAGTGTTGGATACGCCGATCTTGTTCCCAAAGCTGTAAATCAAATGGGAACACCGGGAGTAGTTGTGCATGGAATAGCAATGCGCCCTGGAATGCCCACTGCCCTTGCAGTTCTTTATGAAAAGGCAATTTTCATTTTGTCTGGAAATCCAGTGGCAGCTATGATCGGCTTTGAAGTTTTTGCTCGACCTGTACTTCTTAAACTTTTGGGAGTTGAAAGTGAACTCCGACCTCTAGTAACAGCAAAATTAACTAGAAGAGTTGCATCTGTGTTAGGGCGACGAGTCTTCTTAAGAGTCTGCGTCTTTGAGAGAGAAGGTGAATTCCTTGCTGAACCTGTCCGCATAAAAGGTTCAGGAGTTCTTACAACAATGACGAAAGCGAATGGATATGTAATAATCCCAAAAGAGAGAGAGGGACTGGATGAAAACGAAAATGTCCTCGTATATCTTTTTGACAAATTAAGAAGGGCAGAACGTGTTTAGAAAACTTGTCTCCTTAGACGAAGCAATGCAAATACTCGAACAGCAGTTCTACGCCAAACCAGTCGGAATCGAGCAAATCTCCCTTCCTCAAGCACATCAACGTGTGTTAGCGAAAGATGTCAAAGCTCCCTTGAATGTTCCACCCTTCAACCGATCAACCGTAGATGGTTACGCTATGAAAGCTGAGAATACTTTTGGCGCTGATGAAGAGCACCCTATTAACCTAAAACTTCTTGGATATGTGACTATAGGCGAAACGCCCCGGATAGTCGTTGAGGAGAAGACAACTGTAGGAATAGTCACTGGAGCACCGTTACCTTCGGGAGCGGATGCTGTTGTTATGATGGAGTATACCATTCAAAAGAATAATCTGGTTTCTATTTACCGTCCAGTTTCGAAGGGAGAAAATGTAATGGAGGCGGGTTCCGACATTCACAAGGGCGAAGTTGTTATAAAAAAGGATCAAACATTATCCTCCCGAGATATAGGGGTTCTTGCAGCACTCGGCTTTACAGAAGTCAATGTATATAAGCGACCAAAAGTTGCTGTAATCTCCACTGGCGCAGAAATTGTTGGACCTGGAGAGCCTCTTCCACCCGGAAAAATCTACGATATCAATGCATATACTGTAAGCGCTGCAGTACAAGAATGCGGAGGGCAGTCTCTTAATTTCGGAATAATTCCTGATGAAATGGATGAACTTAAGGCGGTACTCGAGAAGGCACTAAATTCTGCAGATATTGTCATAACTTCTGGAGGAGTTTCAGTGGGACCTATGGATGTAGTTCCCAAAGTTTTGAACATGTTAGGGAAACCCGGGGTGATTGTTTCAGGGATATCTATTAAACCTGGAAAACCGACAACTGTCGCAATAGTTGATGGAAAGCCGATTTTTTCTTTGCCAGGTCATCCCACTTCTTCTCTATTAATATTTCACCTACTTGTTCGTTCAATAATTTTAAAGATGGCTGGAAGACGTCAAGAAACTCCTTTTACGCTAAAGGCAACTGCTGCCGAGAAAATGTTTCAAGCAAAGGGGCGACGAACTTTTGTAATGGTAAACTTCGTTCGTGATAAGTCTGGCAAACTTCTTGCTCGGCCAGTTGTTTTAGGTTTGTCTGGTGCTATATCTACTCTGTCAAAGGCTGATGGTTTCGTGGTTATACCAGAAAGCCGACAGTTTATAAGTGCTGGAGAAGAGGTTACTGTACATTTATTTGAACCTCTTCCTAAGTTTGCTCTCTCTGTGAAGTGACCGTATGAAAGTAGGTATAGTTGGTTGTGGAAGAATCGCAACTCTAGTTCATATGCCTTCACTTGGCAGAATTAAAGAAGTTGATATTGTGGCTGCTGTCGACACCAATAAGGATCGATTGCATGAAACTCTAGAAAAGTTTCACATAGGAGAAGGGTACGATGATTATCGCCTAATGCTAGAAGATGCAGACGTAGACACGGTTTTTGTTTGCACCCCACCTAAATATCATTTTCAGATCGTCATGGATTCCATCAGAAACAATAAACATGTCTTTTGTGAAAAACCCATTGCAACTACTATTGAAGAAGCATTGGCTATAAAGAAGGCATTAGAAAAGAGGAATAGAAAAGACTCTGATTCTCTTGTTTTGATGCCGGGGCACAACTTTATTTTCACTCCCTGCTTCACTGAGGCTCTTCAATCTGTTGAGAATGACGAAATCGGAAGTCTACAGAAAATAGTAGGGTGTGCGACCTCAAACCTGATGTTTTATGGAGCAAAAACCGACTTTCGTATTCATACCAAAGGTGGGGTAATTGAAGATCAGCTTCCTCATGTTATTTATTTGTGTCATGAGGTTGGGGGTCCCTTAAATAGAGTTTTATCCATTGTCCCTCATCGCAGAGGACACGTTGGTGTAGATGATGTAAATGTTAAAATCGAATTGATGAATGGAGTCCAAGCTGATCTTTCGGCGAGATGGTCTGGTTTAGTTCCTGCACTAAAATTTAACTTGATCGGTGATTCTGGTCAGATAAAGATGGATTTGTTGAGGACACCATATAACATTACAATGATTAAGGATGGAGAAAGCAGAACCATACATATGGGAAGAAGAATTAAACAGTATTTTGATGTTCTTCGAAATAGACATCCATCATACTTCCTTGAACATATGCACTTTCTTAAATGCATTGAAGGAGTTGATGAGGCAAGGGTTACTATTGACGATGGCATTAGTCTTGTTAAAACTTTATCTGAAGTTATGGCACCTTTTGAAGAAAGCTCCTATTCCCCTGTTAGAAGAGAAAAAGTAGCCGTTGTTAAAGCCGAAGAAAATGTTGAAGAAGCCATTCACAAGTCAATCCACTTACTTGGTGGACTAAGCATTAAGCAAGGGCAGCAAGTTGTGATAAAACCTAATGTCTGTTACTATAAGAATTTGGACAACATGATTATAACCGATCCGAGAGTGCTAGAGGCTGTTATTAACTTAGTGAAAAAGAGAACGAACAATATTCTTGTTGTGGAGTCTGACAATAACAGTGGCACAGCAGATGAGAGATTACGTAAAAGTGGAGTGACGGATTTAATCGAAAAATGCGATGTGGAGTTTCTTAATCTATGCAATGATCAGACTGAAGAATATGATGTCGATGGATTTACACTGCAGATTCCAAAAACTGTGTTAAAAACAGATTTCTTCATCAATGTCCCTAAAGTTAAAACATGCAACATTGAACATACGTTTATTACAGTTGCCATGAAAAACATGTTTGGGGTTTTGGCAAACAAAAAAAAGCCGAAGCTTCACAAAAAATTGATAGAAATTCTCTTGCTCTTGAACCGCACTATTCGCCAAAATCTTATTATCGTAGATGGAATCGTTGGAATGCAAGGACTTGGTCCTATTCAAGGTAGTCCAGTAGATTTGGGACTGATAATTTCAGGGTTAAATTCTGTGACAGTTGATGCTGTCTGCTGCCACATCATGGGAATCAACCCATACGCGGTGGAACCGCTTTGGAAGGCCTATAAGGCTGGAATAGGAGAGATCGACATTAATCGAACCCAAGTTCTAGGTGAAAAAATCAACGATGTGAGCAAAAAATTTGATTACCCAATGTTTTCTTCTAAGAACATCTTTACAGCATTGAAAACAACTATAAATGTTCACTTGAGAAAAGCATGACGTAGCCAATGTGAAGTTGAGTCCATATGACCATAACCTTTGATATCGGCATCTGTGCATACAATGAAGAGGCAAACATTGGAAAGCTTCTGCAAAATCTCTTAACTCAGCAGTTTGACACAGACTTTAGATTAAACAAAATTATAGTGGTAGCAAGTGGGTGCACAGACAAAACTGAGGAAATAGTTAAGGATTATTCCAAAGTACATTCTGCAGTAAAGTTGATTACAGAAAGAGAGAAAAAAGGCAAAACGTCTGCCTTAAACAAAATGTTAGGCGCAGTACAAGCAGATGTTCTGGTATATTTAAATGCCGATGTTGTGCCAGCACTAGGAAGTGTCAATGCAATGCTTAGATATTTTTTAGACAATTCAGTTGGTACAGTTTCCGCTAAAGTAATTCCCGTAGATGACCGCAAAAAGTTTGCAGGGTTTTACTCTCATTTCTTCTGGCTTTTCTCCCACTTCATCTGTGTTAATCTGTTTGTTAAGGTTCAGGGTGAACTTTGTGCGATTCGATCTAAACTTGTTAGGAAAATTCCATGGGACGTTCCTTGGGAGGACCATTATTTTGAGGTGATAACTCGTCGTCAAGGATTTAGGGTGGTGTATGCGCAGGATGCCCTAGTTTTTACTAAGGGTCCTGGAAGTGTTGCTGACGTTCTGCGGTGGAGAAGAAGAACTTTTACGGGTTACATGTATCTAAGAAAGAAATATATTAACTGGACTCCAACACCAGACCTCTATAAGGTTTTTTGTTTCCTGAATAAGGTTGTTAACCTTAATGACCTTAGAGAGGTAGTTTGGACTTGGGTTATAGCTTTCTTAGAATCTATTGTTTTTTTTATGGTTTTATTTGATTTGAAAAGGGGATACGTGCCCGCGAAGTGGCAACCTATTGCATCTATGAAGAGACCTTGAGAAGACTAGTGACTATGGCTTATTGGAAATTTTGTCTTTTGGCTAAAACGTATACTGATGCAATAAGGGTTGCGATCACATAAATAACCAGTATTAAGTTAAGTAGTAGCCATTCTAAATTCGGGAAGAATGCTTGTTGTTGCATAATTGACGCATATAAGGTTACTGTAGTAAAGGTTATTTCAGGAAAGAGGAGAATCACTACCAGCCAAACCGCCCATTTTCTCATCTTGATAAGTCCATACGCTGTTATTAGGCATGAAATTGCTAAGACCCCAATTGGCATAATTGGGGATATGGCTAAAATTACAAGTTGGGCTATGCCTGCAATCAAATAAAAGATAGACACTATAGCAACTCCTAACTTTTCAACTCCAAGCAAAGACTTCGAAGCCATTCTCTCAGCACCATTCTTGTGTCTTTGACTATCGCTATGTTTCAGTTGGATAATAAATTAGTTTCCCTAGTAGTATTTACGAATTTTTGTAAAGACTATGCTAAGAAGATGGTTTTGGGTTTACGGAGAGCTAAGAAGAGTAGTCTATTTCTCGCATGGATGAGTTTGTGACTTTGGATGGCATTCAGCTATTTGTTCAGATGAACATTCTGATGGATTCTTTACTTTCTTTTCTGGTTTTTCACAACATGGAGTATTGCGACACATTGTCTGAGCCTCTCATTTACTTTAAGCGGTAATCGTTGATATATTTTTTGCATACACTTTCGATGAATAATTCTTTGTCAAAAATTTCTGTGTGTGTGCGTGTGTGAGAATCTCTCTAGAGGGGGAGAGACAGAGATGGGTATAGCCTCGTCTGAGGAGAGTAAGCTTTAGTTACTAAATCTTTATACATCAATTCCAGGGAAGTCTTGTGAACATGAGTTATCGTGAACTTTTCGTCTCTCCTTCTGTTGTCTTCGGTGGGTTTCAAAGGTCATTTGATGAAGCTGATTATGTAATTCTGGGAGTTCCTTTGGATGTGACAAGCACTTTCAGGCCGGGTTGTAGATTTGCTCCCTCTGCTATACGACAGGCGTCACTCCATCTTGAAACCTACAGTTTCAAAGCAGGTGTTGACGCTGAAGACTTGATGGTTCATGATTTAGGTGATCTTCACGTCACTGGCGAAGTTGATAAAACCCTGAGTCAATTAGAACTGGTCGTTAAGGAGATTATAGAAGCTAAGAAGTTGCCTGTTCTGATTGGAGGAGAACACACAATAACCTTAGGCGCGACTAAAGGCATCAACAAAAATATTGCAATAGTAAGTTTTGATGCCCACTTGGACATGCGTAACGAATACATGGGATTAATGACATCTCACACCACATTCATGCGCAGAATGTATGAACAAGTCAAACCCCAAAAAATTCTTGAAATCGGAACTAGAGCAGTCTGTAAAGAAGAACTCAACTTTGCAAAAAATCAAAGAATTGAATTTTTGACTGTTCACCAAATAATGGAAGATGGCTTGAAAGAGACCATACAAAAGATAAGAAACAGTGTTTCAGGTTTCAGTAAAGTCTATTTAACAGTTGATATAGATGTTCTTGATCCAGCTTTTGCACCTGCGGTTCAAAATCCTGAACCCGACGGCTTAGACATGCATACGTTTCTAGAACTTCTTTATGAAGTCTGTAAACATCAAATAATTGCCTTTGATTTGGTTGAAGTCGCACCTCACTATGATTCTGGAACAACCGCAATCCAAGCGGCAAAAATAGTCTTGGAAACCCTCTGCTACATAGAAAAAGGACGCAAAGACTAATGCTTTCTTTGAACAGAAAGCAGGTTACTACCAACACACCAGCCTCTGTAGAAAACCGCCAATGCTACTGTGGAAGGCTTTTAAGGTTTAAAAGCAAACCAGATATTATGAACGAAAAAGAGGTTGCAGAAAGAAAGGTCATTCCTTACCTCGAGAAATTAGGATGGCCGAAGCAGCTAATAACTCAATAAGAATGGTCTCTTATCGTTAGCCCTTGACTTGTTCCAAGTCAGAAAGCAACTCTTGAAGGGTTGTATATAGCTTTCCTGCACAGCGAGAGCTGAATTCACTCTTCTTACAGATTACGGGTTTTGACCACAAGTAACTGTACTCATCATCACCGAGCAGCGGGGCCGAGCGCCTGAAGGGCCCCTTATATTCTATGTCCTTATGCCATCTGTGATCTTCGGAATATTGATAATGTTTATGGCCAAGTATAGGACGCTCATAGTTAATTGGATTCCATTCATCAGAGATGTTAGGTTTCGGCTGATATAGGTCACCGAAAGCACTTTCCGTCGTATTCTTGGCCTTAATTACCTTGGGATTTGTGTCTTCAAAGTATTCAAAAATTTGCTTCTGAGATCGAAAAGCTTTCTCTACCTTCATAAGGTAAAAGAGGTAATTCCTGCTTGAATCAACCTTGACTCCGGTGAACCCTGCATACCAATGACCTTTGAATTTCAAATCGGGGTTTTCGGTTTTTTTCGGGTTAAAGGAGTGCAGATTATATTTGCATGTGCATAATGTGATTCGGTCGCCCTGAAAATTTGGTCCACAACCAGTTTGCTTGAATTCTATATCGGAACCATTCGCTGAACGCTTAACAGTACGAACTATGTAAGTATGAACTGGTTCACGTTCATTTTTCAGCAGAATCTTCAGCTTTTCCAAGTCCATGTTTTGGTGGCATGCAAGCTTTCCTTTGTCTGGCCATGGTTGAAAATTTTCTCTCTCACAACATTTCCTATTCACTTTAATCAGACTCCTCCTTTTGAGAGGCAGTTCCAAGAAATATAAGGATTGCAGTTCTTACTGATTCCAGAGAAAAAAGCGGATTTGCGGAAGATGTCGCCATCTCTGATTGCGTTACAACCAACACATCAGCCTCCCAAAGACCTTACTTGGTGGTTGGATAAAATTAAATCTCACAACTTCTTTTCTCTTACCTTGATTTGATATGACAATAGTTAGGGTTGACAAAAGGGGCAGATAACACTGCCTGCTAAGTTGAGGTCTAAATACAAGTTGGAAGCAGGAACGCTTCTCGAAGTGCATGAGCGTCCGGAAGGAGTTCTTCTCCAACCTATTGCTCCGCTAGAGTCAGGGAATTTTGTGGGAACAGAGCAATACCAAAAGATAATCAATGAGCTTGAAGAGACCAGAAGGAAGTGGCGTTGACAGTCGTAGCTGACACGCGTTTCCTTCTAACCTTCAAGTTTCCCCTACAACTGCGCAACAGCCAAGGTGCGGTAGCCCGTTTAGCTAAAGTATGATTCTTATGATTTTTTTAAGAGTTTTGCAACAAAGAATCCGTTACATTCGTGAAGATGAGGATAAAGTCTTTGACATTTGTTTTGTCCTCTTAGTCCAGATAGCCCTATTTTTGGGGAGGTCTCTGCAAACGTGAAATCTGGATGCCACTTTAAGAACCGGTCAATTAGCATCTCGTTTTCCTCTAAGGTAACGCTGCATGTGGAGTACACTAGGAACCCTCCGTCTTTGACGATGTCTACACATTGGTTTAACATCTCCCATTGCAACTTTGCCATTCTTAATACTGATCGCTTTGTAAGTCTCCATTTTGCCGAAGGAATTTTACCAAAAGCTCCGGTACTGGTGCAAGGAGGATCTAAGATAACAAAGTCAGCCAGAACTTTTATGGGTAAAGGCTTACGTGCATCCGCAATAACTGGAGTGGCAATTTTAACGCCCATTCGCTCTGTTTCCTTTTTCCAAACCTTCATTCTACGTTTTGAGTAATCTATAGAACAAATAGTGCCTTTATTCTCCATTAATTGAGCCAAATAAGTTGTTTTTGCTCCTGGAGCAGCACACACATCAAGCACAGTCACACTTGATTTGGGATTTGCAACTTCGACGCTGAGACAACTCGCTTTATCTTGAATAAAAAAGAAGCCATCCCGAAAACTTTGTGTTCTTGTAAGAGGACGCCTACTTTTCTTCACCTTGTATGTGTGTTTGAGTTGCTGAACCTTTTCAAGAATGATATGGTTGCTTTCTGCCTTTTTAAGCAGCGTCTCCTCTGATCCTTTTAATGTGTTTATTCTTATATACGTTGGAGGAATTTCTTTAGAACTTTCTAAGTATTCTAAGGCTTCTTTTCTTCCAAACAGTTTGAAACAATCTTTTACAAACCATAACGGATTATAGGTTGACAGCCCAATTTTTTCTTCATCACTAACCTCTTTTAAGAGAACACTAGGCTGTGCATTAAGTATTTCACCTAAAATTTCTTCAACTTCTGAAAACTCCTGCCACCCCAATATGGAACGACCAATTCGTGCCATGTCCACAGCTTTCTTAAAATCGTGACCAGTTATCTGCGTTTCATACGTATACAAACGAAGAAAAGCTCGCAAACCAAGCTTAAAGTCCTTGAGTGAACGAGGCGTCAACACCAAATTTAGCTGATAGTCAATAAGATTCCTTGCTCGGATAGTTTCGCAAACCAGTTTATGCGCTAATCCAAGGGTCTTTGAATCTTCTATTTCCAGTTGCTTGGCTGCTTTGTTTAACGCTAATCGTTCTCCTAATCGTTGTAACTCGATCCAACTCAATGTCTCAATAGCGAGTGCCCAAGCGTCTCTTAACAACCTAATTCTCCATCACAGATATCTTATAGCATAGAGAATTAGAAGATGACGGTTAACTACATTGATCACAGAGTTTTTTAGGACATTAGACACATATCAAATGGGACAAAAAAGCAATGGCGAAGAAAAGTTTAGATGAATTCTTTAAAGCTGACGAGACTTTAGTAGAAAAAGAGAAAAAAGAGTTAAAGCCTTCAGAGGAGAAACCATCAAAAGAAAAGAAACCCCAAAGTTTTGATCGTATTCCTCAAAATTTGCCTGCCTCATATTTTGTGTCTGCTACTTACGATGGGAGGAAAGCTGCTGCACGCATAAAGCTGTATGAGCCGGAATCTGAGAAAGTCTATCTCTGGTACGACACCACTGGACACAAACCCTACTGCCTAACAAACCTATCGCCCATTGAACTCGAAAAAGTTGACCGCCTAAAATCCCATCGTGGATTCGATCACTTTGAGTTAGTGAAAAAGTATGATCCCCTTCTGGATCATCAGGTCACTTTGACAAAGATCGTCGCTAAAGACCCCTTAGCAATTGGAGGACGTCCAGTAGGCTGTATAAGAGATATTATTCCAGAGGAGTACCCGAAAGTAACAGGCATAGAACAGACAGTCAAAGTGTGGGAAGCAGCCATCAAATATTATCAATGTTACATTTACGATCGGGATTTAGCTCCAGGCATGCTCTATAAAATAGACAGTGGGAGACTTGTTCAGGTACAACATGAAACTTCTGAGGAAACCGTTAAGAGAATTAGAGAGTTATTTGAGAACGATCCTAAAGAGTTTCTGCAGTATATTGAAATGTGGGCGAGACTACTTGAATATCCAGCACCAAAATTCCGAAGAGTAGCCCTCGATATTGAAGTTTTGCCTCCAGTAATAGAGCGTGAAGGCGTAAAAACCACACGTGTTCCTGATCCTCATGAAGCTGATTACCCAGTTATTTGTGCATCACTCTATGGAACTGATGGAAAAAAGAGGATTCTACTTTTAAAACGTGAGAACATTAGAGAGGGCACAGTAAAGATACCTTTGGATGTCAATGTTGAATATTACAGTTCTGAAAAAGAATTAATTTCGGAGATTTTTAAGGCTCTATTTGACTATCCTTTTGTTATAACGTTTAACGGAGACGATTTTGACTTTCGCTATTTGTTTCATCGGGCACAAAAATTAGGCTTTAAGAGAAGCCAGATTCCCATTGAACTTGGGAGAAGAGTTTGTCTGCTCACCCAGAACATTCACATCGATTTGTATAAGTTCTTCTTCAACAAATCCATTCAGATTTATGCATTTAGTCAGAAATATCGTGACGTAACTTTAGATAATGTTGGCACAGCCATAATAGGTCTCAGCAAGATTCAACTTACAAAACCTATGTCCGAATTAACGTATACAGAACTTGCCTACTATTGTTTTCGGGATGCTGAAATTACTTTTCGATTGACAGCCTTTGATGACGACTTGGTCATGAAACTCATTTTGGCTCTTGCAAGAATTAGTCGCATGCCTATGGAAGATGTAAGTCGACAGGGAGTCTCAAGGTGGATTCGGAACTTTATGCATCACGAACACCGCAGAAGAGGAATGCTGATTCCCAACGCTGAAGACATACTTACTCTAAAGGGAACCACCGCCACAAAAGCGATCATAAAAGGCAAGAAATACAAGGGAGCAATCGTGGTTGAACCAGTACCTGGCGTACACTTCAATGTAGCAGTCATGGACTTCGCCAGCCTATACCCCTCAATAATCAAAGTCTACAACTTAGGCTACCAGACCATACTTTGTCCCCACGAGGAATGCAAAGACAACAAAGTTCCTGAAACTCCTCACTGGGTGTGTAAAAAACATCAAGCCCTTGAAAGCCTACTAATCGGATCTTTAAGAGACCTGCGAGTCAGGTGGTATAAACCAAAATCAAAAGACAAAACATTGTCAGGTGAATTGCGAAGTTGGTACAATGTGATACAGAGTGCGCTTAAGGTTATTCTTAATGCGAGTTATGGAGTCTTTGGCGCAGAATCCTTTGATCTCTATTGTCCTCCAGTTGCTGAAGCGACTGCTTCTATTGGAAGACATGTGATAACACGGTCAATTAAGAAGGCGAGAGAATTAGGGATTGAAGTTATTTATGGAGACACAGACAGCATCTTTCTGAAGAACGCATCCCAGAGTCAAATCAATTCCATTGCTAAATGGTCAGAGAAAGAATTAGGAATGGAATTAGACGTAGACAAGGTCTATCGTTATTCAGTTTTCAGTTCAAGAAAAAAGAATTACCTTGGAGTTTTCCCTGATGGAAGCGTCGATGTTAAGGGATTAACTGGGAAGAAAAGGCACATTCCCATGTTTATTAAAGAAGCCTTTGACCAAATGGAAGAACGTCTGACACAAGTAAAGTCACCAGTAGAGTTTGAAACAGCTAAAAAGGACATTCGAAAGATCGTTCAAGATCGCTATCTAAAACTAAAAAGACGTGACTGGGGAGAGACTCCAGATGAACTTGCCTTTCAAGTGGTTCTCGGAAAGATTCCAGATCGATATACAAAGACTACACCGCAACATGTTAAAGCTGCCACCCTCCTCCAGAAGAGGGGTTACGACTTGAAGGCAGGTGACTTGATTAGTTTTGTGAAGGTGATGAAGGAGCCTCACGTAAAGCCTGTTGAACTGGCTTCTAACAGTGAAATAGATGTGGACAAGTATGTTGCCTATTTGCAGTCAACTTTCGACCAAGTCTTGGATGCGATGGGACTAAACTTCGGCGAAATAATTGGGCTAACTAAACTTGAAAGATTCATGTAAGCTCGCATAGATTCAAGATAGAACCTTAAGTCCACGAGATTTTAGGGGCTTAATGACGTTTGGTCTGCTTATAATGATGAGCAAACTGTAGCCGATCACAGCGATGGCTATGAGACTGCTGATGGTGATGCTGATCATCATAGCCGCCCATGCTGGTAGCATTCCAAGAATATCTGGTACTAAAAGGAATGGGAAAGTCCACAAGTACCCTCCAACAATTACGCCGATTGGAAAAGAACCAGCTATACAAGCTAATAATCGTCTTCTTCTAAGCAATAGAACAACACTTGCAGCGAGCAAGTTTGCAACCGGACCAAATATCACATCCACTGGACCAAGAAAGTAATACGCATTAGTTAGAAAACAGCCAACCGTTACTCCAGCCGCAACAGGCCAACCCAACAACGCCGATAAAGCGATGAGGCAGTCTGCAATACGAAGCTGGACAGGGCCATAAACTGTGGGATTGCCAATCGAGATCATTTGAACAACATTTACAACAACATACAAGCCAGTAAAGATTGCCGAAAGCGTTAAGTCTCTTGCATCAAATTGCATTTTTTCACCTCCCTATTCCGGGGTTTATTTACGGCGGAACGGATGGGAGGAACCCACTCACCCGCCGATCAAACTCTCAATAATTATTGCCCTAATAAAGATTCTGTAAAACTTCGGAACTTCAGTGCCTTATTGAAATTTTTTCGCTATCGTGACTACATTTGGGAAGTCTATTCCGAGTTCCTTTATCTTTTGTAGCGTTGGGACACCGTTTGAGTTCCATCCCCTTCTTTTATACACTGCATCCTTGAGTTTTTCATACTCAGATTGACGATGTTTCTTTAAGACAGCCATCTTTTCCTTTGTTGATTTGCCCTTTGGGTCGTAACCAACCTTTTCCTTAAGTTGTTTGTCGTATCGATCTGCACGGCTTTCATACTCCTCTTTTGTTACTGGTCCAATAGAGCGGTAGGGTACATCATCGTGTTGACGAGTGCCAAATCCCATCCTTAAATTGAAGATGCGTTGAAAATTGTATACTCTTTCGCTCATCAAAACCAGATCGTCTGGTGTGACTTTTCGACCCGTTACCCCGTAAAAACATCTTGCATAATTCTTCACATGTGAAATGAATTTGGCAGGTTCAGGAGTTTTCTCATTCCCTGGAGGTGTAACGTCATTCCAAGGAAGTTTACAGAGACCAACCAGACCGAACCAAGTGCGGAACATCGGGAACCAGTGGAGGGCTTCTGCTTTCTGGCCAAAGGTCGGCATCAGGTTGTGCACCATGTCTAAGAATATTAACCAAGCCTCATCGTGTTGGGGACCTTTCATTGCAAGTCCATATCCGCCCTGTTGTGCCAGAGATTCTTTGGTGACATACTCAGAATACTCTAAACCCTTCGCCTCCATCCCAATCTCCTTCAATATCTTTGGATCTGCGCCGTATTTCTCTGCAAAGAGTTTCTTCATGTTGCGAATTCCTTGGCCAACAACCCAACCGAATCCTCTCCCTCTCGCCATTTGATGAATGACTTCTAGTGCGGATTCCTTGTTCCCAAAATTCAGTTCAAGGCCACCACTGACCGCTTTATCAATTAAACCCATCTCATAGCACTCCATTGCGAAGGCTGTTGCAGTCCCAACTGAAATTGTATCTAACCCATAGGTATCGCAATAGAAGTTTGCCTCGATCACATGATCTGGATCAAAGATTCCACAATTGCTACCCAGACCGGCGATAGTTTCATATTCCGGACCATCCACCCACACTTTTTGACCTTTGTATGGACCTGTCTGGAGTTCAAAGTCTTTAACGCCGTGGCTACAGGCCATTGCGCATCCTATCCAGCAACCGTCATAGCCTCGATCGAATTTTTTCCGGTATACATCTCCACCACTAAGTTTGTGGCCTTCAGGATGGCTGCCAAATCTGAAATTGTTTGTGGGAAGAAGGTCAAAATCGTTCATGATAGAAACCAGGTATGATGATCCTATAACAGCCATCTCGTTTTGTTTTGGGTCTAGGGTCACAATTTCTTTACTAAATTCACGCCCTGCTTGTTTAACGAGTTCCAAATCTGCAGGGTGATTGGCTTCCGGACTAATAAACCCAGAATACTTCACTACAATAGCCCTTATTCTCTTATCTCGAAGGACTGTGCCTGTTCCACCCCTTCCAGCCTGTTTATACCTTACAAGTTTACGTCGTGTGTCGTACCATGAGAAATTTAAGCATCCAAACCGCGTATGCTCTGCACCAGGACCTGAAGAAATTACTGAAATGCTGTTCTTGTTCTCACCACCGTACTTCTCTGTTAGGGACTCACTGAGTAAATGTGACTCTAATGGCAGTCCCTCAGCATCCTCGATAAACACCTTCCCTTTATCACCATCAATAAAAATGACCACATCAGACTCTGCTTTTCCCTGTATCTCCAGCGCATCCCACCCAGAAAATTTCAGGTACGGTCCAAAGTATCCGCCAACATTAGAATCTATCACCGTTCTGGTGAGGGGAGAGATTGTCACAACGATGCTCTTTCCACTTCCAGGATATATGGGGATACCACCCATAGGACCGCATGCTATACATATCTCATTCTCAGGATCATCCCATTTGATGGTGCGGTCTTTTGGTAAAGCATTCCACAGCAGCCAAAGATCGAATCCACGACCACCGATGAATGTGTCTTTCATTTTTTTTGTGACTGGTTTGCTCACAATTTTCTTGTCTGTAAGATTGATGTAGAGCGTCCTGTTGTTGTACCCTTTGTCAACCCTTCCTATATCATATTCAAATTCGACAATCACTGGTGAAATCACCTGTCCAAGTCACGATAGAATCTTTTTGATTTCCATTCGATGTTTAAAACCCTTTCGTCACTAATTATGCGCGAAAAAATTTTGAGCCCCTTTACGTTAAATGTTAGTTTCGCATCAATTCTGCGTTCACCCTTGCAGTGAAAGACTTAATTTGCTTCAATGTAATAATCAAGCCAATAAAAGGAGGATGAGCAGTCTGAACAAGCCTAAAATTGCAGTTATTGGAGCAGGTAAGATGGGAGAATCCATAATCTCAGGTCTTCTAAAATCAGGTGCATACACCCCAAAAGACATCAAAGCCTTCGAAATCATAGAGAGCCGCCGCAAGTACATTACCCAAACCTATAAAGTAGACTGTGTTGATGATATTAAAAAAGCAGTGAACTTCAGTGATATAACCATAATAGCCGTGAAACCCGGACACATGGGAAACGTTCTAGAACAAATTGGGCCCTCAATGAAAACTGGAAAAGTCTTGGTTTCTATTGCGGCAGGCGTTACGTTGGAGTTTCTTAGAAAATACCTAGCAAAGAATATTCCAGTAATCAGAGTCATGCCCAACATAGCGGTCTCCGTACAAGAAGCTATGATTGCAGTATGCCCCTCTGAAAACACCACAAAAGAAGAGTTAAGAATGACAATGGAAACCCTTAGCCGACTAGGGCGAGTTATGCAACTTGACGAGAGATACTTGAACCTAGCCACAGGCTTAGTCGGCAGTGGCCCCGCCTACATCTACCTCATAATAGAAGCCTTAGCCGACGCTGGTGTAAGACTCGGTTTACCAAAAGATGTAGCCATAACCCTCGCAGCCCAAACCACTTTAGGTGCAGCAAAGATGGTTATCGAAACAGGGGAACACCCGGCAAAACTGAAAGATATGGTAGCCACGCCAGCGGGCACGACAGTTGAAGGGCTTCTGGAACTTGAAAAGGGCAAACTGAGAGCAGTTATAATATCAGCTGTTACAGAGGCAGCAGAAAGAGCGAAAAAACTTCAACCAAGCTGACGCTGAAGTAACTCAACGACCCGAATCTTTATCTACTCCATAGAAAAACTTGAGATAAACAATAGAACAAACATTGGAAACGTGGGACGTGAACAAGATGAAACTCGCCCAAAACATAAAAGCTATCTCGAGACTATCTCTTATTATATTGTTGCTAATCTCTTTCGTAATTGGCGCCTTCTTGTCGTATCTAGGGGCTATAGGGTCTATCATCGAACTCGGCATAAGAATCCCTGACGACCCCTCTGTGGCCATCACAAGCGTGTCTTTTTCGTCTCAAAACACAAGTTACTTTAACCTTACCCTACTAAACCCATCATACTCCCCCTCAAAAACTCGCGTTCTAACAATTCTCACTTTGACCGAGGAGGGAAAAATTCATACAGTAACCGATGTTGATCCATCTCTTCCATACGAGCTTTTAGACGGTAATAATCAAACTTTTCAGTGTTTTTGGAATTGGGCAAATTACACAGGACAAATCATAGGGATATCTGCCTTTGTTGAAGATGGGTGTGGTCCGACATCTGTGGGTGTGGCACCGTTTGTGGGTCTCCCAATCACAGACGTAGATTTTAACTCGTCGGTAAGTATGACTAGTTTTGACTTAGCAGTGCAAAGTCATGAAAACTCAACTACCTATGTTAACATTACAGATATAGCAGTGCAAACAATAACTTTGGAAGCAGAAAACGTTACTCCATCACTTCCATACACGTTGAATCCAAACTCTTCTGTTACGTTTAAATGTTTATGGGACTGGACCTATTATCGAAACACTAGTATATCAATAGTTGTGAATACGTTGCAGGGTTACTTCTCAAACACTACTTATTTGACTCCCAATCCTGTTCTCGAAGTCAAAGACACATTCTTCAATGAAACTGATATAAATCACTTTAACTTAACACTTCGAAACTCCGAACTCTCCCCTAGCTACCTTAACATCTCAAAGGTAACTCTCACCCTCGAAAATGCGACAGTTGTTGAAATAAACGGAACAGAAATTAAACCATCTCTTCCATACACACTTTATCCAGACTCTTCTACAACATTTGAGTGCCCATGGAATTGGACAAATTATCGAAACAAAAATGTCACATTGAGTGTTTATACCCTACAGAATTATACAATATACTATACTACAGTTACACCCTCTCCAATAGAGATTATAAATGCCATTTTTGACCCAGTAAACACGAATAGTTTCAATGTAACTGTTCAAAACTCAGAATTCTATACCACATACGTTAATTTGACAGATATAACTTTAGTTTTGGAAGATGGAACCATCCAAAGCATAAACGGAACAGAAATGGAACCGGCTCTTCCATATCCACTTTACCCTAACTCTTCTATAGCATTTGAATGCCCATGGAATTGGTCAAACTATCAAAGCAAGAACGTCACGATTATCATACTTACTGCCGAAAACTATACAGCACAATTCACCAAAGTTACGCCAACACGAGTGTTCTTTGCAATCGTCAGCGTTATTTTCGATCCCATCGACACAGAGAGTTTCAATATCACTGTAAGAAACTCTGAATTTTCTCTTGATGACGTCTCAATTACTAAGATAGCAGTAACTTTAGAGAATGGTGCTCTAATAGAAATGTTGGATGTACTTCCAGTTCTGCCGTATACGCTTGGTTCAAACTCAACCGCCCCATTCCGGTGTACGTGGAATTGGACTAATTATAGAGGCAAGAATGTTTTAATCACAGTATATGCGGCAACAGATTATACAAGTTACACAACTTCTACCCAGTATACTACCCCACCCACGTTTCAACCGAACCAGTAACATGTTTTCAATGAAAAAACCTTTTTTTGTGGAACACACAAACATCAGTTGGTTATAAAATGTTGAGAGTTACTAAAAGAGCACAAACCATTGAATACGCCATACGAGACGTAATAGAATACGCTAAAGAACTAGAAAAGAAAGGAAAGGAAATCATATACCTCAATATAGGAGACCCAGTGAAATTCGACTTCGACACACCAGAACACATCAAAGAAGCGCTTTTTCATGCAGTAAAAGAGGGTTTCAACGGGTATTCTCCTTCAGAGGGTATCCTTGATCTAAGAGAAGCCATCTGTGAAAAGGAGAAGAAAGTTAATCGCATTGACATTTTGCCTGAAAATATAATAGTTTCAACAGGTGTTTCGGAGGGCATTCAAATGATCATGGGAGCATTAGTTGAGAAGGGAGAAGAAATTCTAGTGCCTGGTCCCGCTTATCCTCCCTATATTTCATACGTAAAGTTCTTTGAGGGCAAGCCAGTTCCATATCAAACTTCTGAAGAAAACAAGTGGCAACCAGATTTAGATGATATCCAATCAAAAATAACAGATACTACAAGGGCAATAGTTGTCATAAACCCAAATAACCCTTGTGGGGCACTATATGATGAAAAAATTGTTAAGGCAATAGCGGATTTGGCAGGCGAACATGCTATTCCACTAATATCAGATGAAATGTATGACCAGATAGTATATGAAAAAAAGTTTGTGAGTACATCCCATATAGCTAAAGATGTGCCTGTGATTGGACTTAATGGTTTCTCAAAAGCCTATCTAATGACTGGATGGAGATTAGGTTATGTGTATTTTCATGGACCAGACAACAAATTGGAGGAATTACGAGAATGTGTCATAAAAGAGGCGAGGATAAGGCTCTCAGCTAATACTCCAGTTCAAAAGGCCGCTGTAGAGGCGTTGAGAGGACCACAAGACCATATATACAATATGGTTAGAAAGTTACGAGAGAGGAGAGACTACTCCTACAAACGATTCAAGGAAATTGATGGAATCAGTTGCACTAAACCTGAAGGCGCTTTCTACTTCTTTCCCAAAGTTCATGAGATCGGTTCAAGATGGAAAAATGATGTGGAATTTGTTCGCACTCTCTTGGAGAGAACAGGTATTCTTTTTGTTCATGGCTCAGGATTTGGTGCAACTTATGGTTCTGGGCATTTCAGGGGAGTTTTTCTACCGCCCATTGAAATACTTGAAAGAGCTTTTAATCAACTTGAGCATTTTATGTCGTCGATGTGATGTTTGCACACTTTAATTATCCAGTTATAGGAGTCCCTTCCTTTGGGTCCATTCTAATCTTCCTATACTCTTGTATTAGACGCTTTGTGACAGGTCCAGGTTTCCCATCACCCACTATTCTGTGATTTATCTCTCTTACGGGCGCAATTTCTGCGGCAGTTCCTGTGAAAAAGACCTCGTCTGCGTTAAACAGTTCATTTGGAGTGATATTTCTTTCTATCACTTCATGACCCAACTTCTTTGCCATATTCATTGCCACTCTTCGAGTTATTCCATCCAAGGCCCCAGCCGAAATAGGTGGAGTCACAACGGTACCATCCTTCACCATGAACAGATTTTCTGCCACTCCTTCACAAACAAAACCCTCTTTATTTAAACATATAGCTTCGTCTGAACCAGTGGTGTTTGCTTCAATTTTGGCTAAAATACTGTTCAGATAATTCAGTGACTTGATTTCGTGAGTAGTTGCGTCAACCGGGTCCCGTTTAACCCACGAAATTATTGTAGATACTCCCCTTTCCTTTGCACTCTCTCCATGAAGCGCTTCCCATGGTTGAGTGATAATTATTACGGTTGGTTTAGAACATTTTCTTGGGTCAAGTCCTAAATCGCCAACCCCTCTAGTAACGACTAAGCGAATGTAAGCATCTTTAAAATTGTTTCTTCTCAGTGATTTCAAGACTGCCTCTGTCATTTCGCCTTTTGTCAAAGGTATTTGCAACATGATTGTATGTGCTGATCGATACAGTCGATCTATGTGCTCTTTTAATTTGAACACAACGCCATTGTATGCACGTATCCCTTCGAACACACCGTCGCCATAGAGCAAGCCATGGTCATACACAGAAACTTTTGCTTCGGATTTGGGATAGAACTTTCCATCTATATAGATGAAGGGCGCTTTCTCCAAGTTAACCATACTCCAGAGAGGTAGAATATTTCTTCAACCTTGATATAGTTTTCGTGTTCATCCTCTGGGAAGATTAGCCGAAGAATCGAGGTCTTTCAGACAAGTATTTCGGAAGCGGTAGAGGCTTGAACGGTTTCTTTTTGGTCTTCTCTTCTAGTTCGTTTATTAATTCTTGAAGTCTCATTCTTCTCATTTTTCTTGTTTTTCTATCCCTTACTTGCAAGATTCCTGAGTCAATTTCCTTGGGTCCAATTACAAGAATATAGTTAATCCATTCGGTTTCTGCTTCTCTAACTTTCTTTTGCATTGTAATTGGGCGATCGTCTAAATCAACTCGTATACACTGTTTCTCAATTTTTTCCATTATGTTTTTGGCATCTTTGACGAATTTCTCAGAGACTGGAATTATCCGCACTTGAATAGGCGATAGCCAGAGGGGTAATATAGGTACATTTTCCTTTCGTTGTTCTCGGTATGCTTTTTCTAAGAGAGCGTATACGCATCTTTCGATAGCGCCACTTGGAGAGCAGTGCAAAATCAGTGGATACCTCTTTTCTCCTTTCTTATCTACGTAAGTTATGCCGTATCTCTCTGCATTTTCAATGTCGATTTGATCCGTTGAGAGAGCTGAAGCCTTGTCTAAGTTGTCTACGAAATTGAATTCCC
>CAZCYX010000015.1:0-21354 GCA_964503065.1 uncultured Candidatus Bathyarchaeia archaeon | reverse complement strand
ATGTCAACTTCATAGTAATAATTATTGAAAAGTTCGAATTAAACCTTATGATGTCAGAACTAACAAATCTTAGTTGTTTAAACCATTGGTTTTTGCATATTTTAGGGCTAATATACATGCACTGCGCATGCATTTTTCGAATGGGCTGTTGACAAAGAATAGTTGAAGAAGTAAAAATATAGATTTTTACCTTTGTTGAGAAGGAAATGAATGAGCTTTTTCACGTGTACTTTCATTTGCCCTTCCATTTGGGTTTCCTCTTCTCGAGAAAAGCCTTCAAGCCCTCCACTGCATCTTCTGTATGCATAAGCAAGCCCAGATAAGAGTCGTTGACATTTTCTAACGCCTTCTTAAGCTCCATGTCAAGTCCACGGTACAACGCCCTCCTAGTCAACTTGAGCACTATTGGACTCTTCTCCTTCAACTTGCCGACCAGCTTATTCACCTCTTCTTCCAGTCTGTTCGCCGGAATCATTCGATTTACCAATCCGATTCTCTCAGCTTCCTTCGCATCAATTCTTTCGCCTGTGAGTATAAGTTCGAGGGCTCTCATCCTTCCAATTAACCTAGGAAACAAAACCAGTGCCACAGGCGGATAAACTCCCACATCAATCTCGGGCTGTCCAAACTCGGATCTCTCAGAAGCTACAACCATATCACAGGTGGCTATTAACTCGCAGCCTCCACCTAAGGCTAACCCATCAACGACCGCTATCGTAGGTTTGTCCAGATCGATCAGCGAAAGGGTTACACCATGGAAAAGTTTGATCAGCTCGTCAACCTTCTCTGGTGTATGGTCCTTAATGTCGAACCCCACAGAAAATGCCCGCTCGCCAGCAGCAGTGAAGATCAGCAAACTTATGCCTTCATCTTCTTTTACCTCATTGAGCGCCTCATCTAACTCTTTTAGGGTTTCGATGTCAATGATGTTGAGGGGAGGTCTGTTAATTGTGATTTTTGCGACATTATCTTTTTTCTCTAAAAGGATGTTTTGGAATTTCATCCATCATACCTTCAAGTCTGCAATCTTTATTTTCTACGATATATAAATTTGCAATGAGCCATTGAAGCCTGCGTGTGTTTTTGGGTAACAGTTATAAATATAAATTCGCATGGATTTATATTTGTCAGAAGAGAATTATATAAGAATGGGGAGTCTCTGATGGTTGAAGAAGTGTTTGAAGCATTCAGAGAATGGATAGACAATCGTCACGAGTATGCTAAGGCTTGGAAGGAAAGAACAGGCAACAAGATTGTAGGCTACTTCTGCACCTACGTACCCGAAGAAATTCTCTACGCCGCTGACATACTACCAGTGCGAATCCTTGGTAGTCACGAGCCACCAACCGTAACTGAACCCTACATCTTCGCAATGTTCTGCCACCTTTCCCGCGATTGTTTAGCCCAAGGCCTGAAGGGCAAGTTTGATTATCTGGACGGGATAGTTGAGGGTCAATCTTGTCTACATTTGAGGCAGGCGTTCAATGCTTGGCGACTACACATACCTATCGGCTACACACATTGGATACACGTACCCCACGGCATCCAAACACCCCATGCAATCCCATATTTAACCCAAGAACTAGCCAAATTCAAACGATCCCTAGAAAAGTGGACAGGCAAAAAAATCACGAACGAGGATTTGGACAGAGGAATAAAAATTCTCAACAGAAACAGAGAACTAATGCGAAGAGTCTACGAGTATAGAAAGATGGACAGCCCCAAGATAACTGGTCTTGAAGTCATGGAGATGGTCCTCTCAAGCCAGATGACCGACAAAGAAGAACACAGCAAACTTCTCGAAAAACTATTAGAGAAACTCCCAAATCGAAGACTTAACCGCAATCCAGGGGTTCGGTTGATGATAATCGGCAGCGAAGACGACGACAGAGTGTTCATGAAAAACGTAGAAGCCTTAGGCGCAACCTTCGTAATCGATGAACACTGCACGGGAAGCAGGTATTTCTGGGATGATGTTGTTCCCAATGAGGACAGGCTGCTGGCGATTGCGACACGCTACGTTCAGAGGGTGCCTTGTCCAAGCAAAGACTGGCCCGAGTTCACAAGAATCCAACATGCAGTTAATCTGGCAAAACAGTTTAGAGCCCAAGGAGCCCTTGTCATACAAAACAAGTTCTGTGATCCCCATGGAATTGAGGTTCCACCTCTCAGAGAAGCCCTAAAAGATGTTGGAGTGCCTACATATCCCTTAGAATTTGACGTAACAGTGCCATGGGGTCAATTTAGAACCCGCGTTGAAGCCTTCCTAGAGACACTAACTGGACTTGAAGAGTTATTCTGAGGTGAAAAAATGACAGAAATCAAAAAATACCCAACTGAACTCTTAAAATGTTGGAATGAAGGAAAAAATCTGAGAAAAAGTTACTACGAGGATTATCTGAGGGCCCATGAGAAAGGCGGAATACGATGGGCAGGCGGAGCCTGGACGTTCAGTGCAATACCAGCAGGTCTTGGTGAAGACGTCTATTGTATAACAGGCGAGCCTTATGGAGCAACGATAGCCTTCTTCAAGGATTTCGCCGCCCAGTGCCATGATGCAGTAGAAGCAGCGGGTTTTCCACGAACGTTGTGCGCTTACATGAGGAACTACTGGGGTTCAATCTTACTGGACAAGCATATACTGACTGATGGAACAGTTGTTGAAGGAGCTCCAATTCCAGACTTCATATGGCAAGACCACATCTGCTGTAGTCATGGTAAATGGTATCAAGTGGTGAAGTGGCTTGAGAAGAAGAAGGGAAAAGACGTTCCCATGTACTGCGTGGATGTTTCAGTGGGATATGCTGGTCCAAATGAAAAAATGGAAGACTATAAAGTAAATTATATCATTCAACAATTGAACGATGGCATAGACTGGCTGGAAAAGGTGACAGGCAGAGAATACAACGACAACCTTCTTTGCGACGCTGTCTGGAACGAAATGAAGGCGACATCCTTGTGGGCAGAAATCTGTAGTCTCAACAAAGCTATTCCAGCACCCTTAGACGAGAAATCCATGTACTCTTTGTACGTGATGGGTACTCTGATGAAGCATAGACCCGAATGCGTTGCCTTTTATGAGACCTTGCGAGATGAGGTTAGAGATAGAGCCAAGAGAGGAATTGCAGCCACACCTTACGAAAGATTCAGAGTAATAACAGACACCCAACCTCCATGGGGCTTCCTAAACGTATTCAGAGAGATGGAAAAGTATGGAGTGGTTTCTTTGGGCTCTCTTTATACCTTTGGCTTAATCGGGATATGGGAGTTTAAATCAGATGGCACATGGGCTCCGAAAACTTTGCCTAAAAGGAAGCCTCAAACCAGAGAGGAAGCCTTAAGAGCGATAGTGGAATGGACTCTACATAAACCTGAGTGGGCCCATTTCTATAAACCAGAACTTAAAACCCAAATGATAAAAAACATTGTTGACCAATGGAAGGTTGATGCCGTGCTACTGCATTATAATCGGGGTTGCGAAGGATTAAGCGTACACATAGCGGAAAACCGTCTCGGCTTACTTGAGGCTGGCATTCCAGTCTTTCCTTTCGAAGGTAACATGGGCGACGAGAGAGAGTTTGACTTCGCTGGAACTATGGCACGTCTTACCGCCTTTTTCGAGAGTATGGGATTAAAAAAGTTGAGGGAGTGATGTAGGAGGTAGTTGTATGATAACAGCTGGTATAGATGTAGGAGCCAAATTCGTAAAAGTTGTCATCCTAAAAGACGGAAAGGTCTTAGAGAGGGCGAAAGCTCTTGTTGGATTTGACGTTTTGAAATCAGCAATTGAACCCTTTGAAAAGACTTTAAAGAAAACTGAGCTCTCACGAAATGATATTAACAGGGTTTTTGCCACTGGGATGGGTAGAGAAGCTGTTCACAGTAAGCCTCCGATAAATGCTGAAGAAGTGGTCTCTGTAATAGTGGCTGATGCAAAAGGAGCTTTTCACTTAGTCCCTACCGTAAAGACGGTCATAGATGTTGGGGCAGAGGAAGGAAGAGGAGTCAAGGTTGGTCCAAATGGGATAGTAAAGGACTTCGTAATAAACGAAAGGTGTGCTGCTGGTGCCGGAACTTTTGTGGAAGCCATGGCTAGGGCACTTGAAGTCAAGGTTGAAGATATGGGTCCTTTAGCTCTCAAATCCACGCAAGTGATACCTATGAATGCCCAGTGCTGTGTCTTTGCTGAATCAGAGGTTGTGACACTTATTCACTCCAAAGTATCGAAAGAAGACATATCAAGAGCCATCCACGACGCCATCGCCAGCAGAATAAGTTCAATGGTTCTCAGAGTCGGCGTAGAAAAAGATGTTGTCTTGATAGGTGGGGTTGCGTTAAATCCAGGTTTTCCACCACCATTGAAGAAGGAGTTGAACACCGACATAACAATTCCCGACTATCCAGAATACGTAGGTGCCTTAGGCGCCGCAATAATAGCCTCAGAATCTAAGGAGCGATGAAAAATGTCTGAAATAAAATCTCAAGAGTATTGGAGATGGCCAGAATACCGTTACACAGTGCCTGACAAAGACTGGCACAAGGCAAAAATCATAACCGCAGGTGTTGATGTGGGATCTGTGGGCAGTAAGGCCGCGGTAATGCTTGATGGTGAACTCTACGCCTATTCTGCGATGAGAACTGGAGGAGTCAGTGAGGCAACTGCTGTTAAGGTGACGAACTGGGCTCTAGAGGATACTGGATTGAAACTCGACAACCTACACTATGTTGTGGGAACCGGTTATGGAAGAGTGAACGTTCCCTTCGCCAAAAGAACCATAACAGAGATAGCCTGCCATGCCAGAGGAGCCCACTACATATACGGTCCAACTGTCAGAACAGTCCTCGACATCGGGGGACAAGACTGCAAAGCCATCCGATGTGACGAGAAAGGAAAAGTCCTATCCTTCTTAATGAATGACAAGTGTGCAGCAGGAACTGGCAGAGGTCTAGAAGTTTTCGCCGACTTGATCAGCGTTCCCATTCAAGACCTAGGAAAAGTTTCTCTAAGTGTTGACGAAGAACCACCGCCAGTAAGTAACACATGCGTTATCTTTGCCAAAGCAGAATCTTTAGCACTACTGCGACAGGGATGGCCGAAAGAAAAGGTCGCAGCTGCTTACCACGCTGCTATGGCTGACAGAATAGTAGATTTGCTTATGCGTGTTGGCGTTGAGAAAGACTTTGTCGTAACTGGGGGTGTTGCAAAAAATGCGGGCATCATTGAGAGACTTGAGAGATTATTGGGCATTAAACCGTTGAAACCCAATATTGACGCTATTCTGGCTGGGGCTTTAGGAGCAGCCTTATTCGCTAAAGCCCTCTACGAAAAGCAGATTGGTTTACGTTAGGATGGGCTGGTTGAAATGTTGGCGCATTACGGCTACAAAGACGGTTCAGGAGACTACTTCATAATAATAGACACCGACAAGTGCAATGGTTGCGGCGATTGTGTCAAAGCTTGTCCCTACGATGTCCTTGAAATCATCCCCAATGAATATGACATAGAAGACGGCGACATGGCAGTGGTAAAAGAAGAGCAACGCAAAAAAATCAAGTACAGCTGTGCCCCATGTAAGCCGATAAGCGGAGAGAGAAAGTTACCTTGTGTTATCGCTTGCGAACCTAAGGCAATAAGTCACTCTTGGTAAAAGCGTTTTTTCATAATTTTGCTTATAGAAGCTGAATCCTATGGAGACAGTGGCTTTCTTTATCAATGGCACCAAAATTCAAGCAGTTAAAGGTTCCACCATACTAGAGGCAGCAAGGAAGAACGATATCTATATTCCATCTCTCTGCTACCACCCAGACCTAACACCTTCACGTAAGGCAAAAGCCATCAACACAATTTATCGTGGCGGTGAACAGATAGTTGGAGACGCACCAGAGAAAGAGTTCGAAGGCTGCAACCTATGCTTGGTGGAGGTGGAAGGAGAACCGGAACTGGTTCCATCCTGCGACACCCTCATCACAGATGATATGAAAGTTTACACGGACACAGAACGAGTTCGAGAAGCCAGACGAGAAAAGTTGATGCTCATCCTTGCGAAACACCCCCACGCCTGTCTAATATGCGCCCAAAAAGAAGGTTGCACAAGGGAACCGTGCCCAACCAACGTTCCAGTGGCGGAGCGTTGTTGCCCAAAACTTGGAAACTGCGAACTAGAGAAGGTTGCAGAATATATAGGGATTAGAGAAGATACCCCACGTTATGTGCCTCAAAACCTTCCAGTAATAAAAGATGACCCATTATTCACCCGTAACTGCAACATATGCATCGTCTGCACTCGTTGCGTGAGAGTTTGCCAAGATCTCCGAGGCCTCGAGGCATTAGGCTTTGTCTACAAAGATGGCGAAGTTTTTGTGGGCACCGTGGCTCCCACTCTAGAGAAGGCTGGTTGTAAGTTTTGTGGTGCATGTGTAGAGGTCTGCCCTACTGGAGCCTTAATGGATAAAGAACTCAAAGCGGGTGAGCGGGAAGTCAGTTTAGTCCCGTGCAAGTTCTCGTGTCCAGCTGAGATAGATGTTCCTCGATATACTTATCTGATAGCTCAAGGTCGATACGCCGAAGCCGCCGCAGTCATCAGAGAAAGAGTGCCTTTTCCATCAGTTCTCGGTCATGCCTGTGCCCGTCCATGCGAAAGTGAGTGCCGACGTGGACAAATCGATGAACCAATCTCAATATGCGCTTTAAAACGTTTCGTGGCTGATCACGACACAAAGATGTGGAAGCAAAGGGTCAGGATTGCCCCCAAAACTGGAAAGCATATAGCCATCGTTGGTTCAGGTCCCGCTGGTCTCACAGCTGCCTATTACTTAGCTAAACTTGGGCATTCAGTGATGATATTTGAAGGTATGTCTGAACTCGGTGGGATGATGCGATATGGGGCGCAGGAATATCGTTTACCAGAAGAGGCTCTTAAAAGTGATCTAGAAGACATTTTGAATCTAAGCGTTGAAGTTAAGACCAACACTTTGGTTGGAAAGGATTGCACCCTTAAAGAACTCAAGAATAAAGGTTATGATGTCATACTAATTGCCACTGGTTTGCCCTCGAGTAGAAAATTGAAGATTGAAGGCGTCGACTTACATGGAGTTTTAGGAGGACTAGATTTTCTAAGAAATTTTAGACTTGGAAAAGACGTGAAAGTAGGAAAGAACGTTCTTGTGATTGGCGGCGGCAGTGTTGCCATGGATGTTGCATTAACAACTTTAAGGCTAGGTGCAAAACAAGTCCAAGTCACATGCCTAGAGACACATGAAGAGATGCCAGCTTTCCCTTGGGAGATTAAACAAGTTTTGGAGGAAGGAATTACCATTGACAATTCGTGGGGAATCACGAAAATTATGGGGGAAAACAGTCGAGTTGCTGGTGTAGAACTGGTTCGCTGTGTATCTGTGTTTGACTCATTGGGCAGATTTAATCCCTCATTTGATAAATCAAAGACAAAGACTGTGAAGACTGATATGGTGATTTTTGCCATAGGACAAGCTTCAGACATTTCAGGATTTAGTGGTGAAAACTCTCTACAGATTTCCAGTCTGGGCACTATAGAGGTTAACAAAGTGACAATGGAGACTACCATCCCAAACGTATTCGCGTGTGGAGACATCGTTAATGGACCAACATCAATTGTTGAGACTGTGGCTTCTGGAAGGAAAGTTGCTGCAGCAATAGACAAACGCTTGGGCGGAAGCGGAAATCTGGAAGAAGAACTGGTCGCACCTGAAAAACCAGACCCGTGGCTGGGGCGAGAGGAAGATTTCTTGAAGAGAGGTCGTGTTGAAATGCCAAGTCTCCCTATTGAGAAACGTCAAGGAAACTTCGCTGAGGTTGAACTTGGCTTGGATGAGAAAATGGCGATTGAAGAAGCAAAGCGTTGTTTAAGATGCGATTTGAGACTACAAATTTCTCAGCCAACTCTACCACCAGAGAAGTGGCTCAAACTTGAAACTCCAAACATATCTACGGTTCCTGAAACAGAAGGCGTCTACCAACTGCTCGACGAGAACAAGATGGTGGTCTACGTGAAGGGAACTATGAATATGCGAAAGGAACTGGATGAACAGTTGGCTTCTAATCAGAAAGCTAAATACTTCGTCTTTGAAGAAGCGAAGATGTTTACCATGAGGGAGAGCGAACTCCTTCAGCAGTTCCTCAAGAAACATGGAAAACTACCTGAGCAAAATCTCGGGCTTGAAGAAGACCTATATTAATTCTTCGCATTTGTAATATACTTTTTTTCTCTTCTAGTAACTATCTAAGAAGAAGAGTTCATTATTTGTTTCATCATTCTTAGAAGATATTTGATTCAGTGAAAACATAAGATTTGATTTTGATAAACTGTAAATTGTTACGAGCTTTCTTCTCAAACAGTCTTTCTGTGAATGTTGTTTTGCTTAGCCAGTATCCTATAAGAGTTCCTATGATATTGATTAGGAAAAAGAAACCATAGAAGAGAATGACTTCGTTAATGAAAAGCATAGAATCCGTTCTGTATATTTCAAGCCCCAGAAATTTCAAACCGTAGAATTCCTCTATCACTATGTTAGAGGGCCACTCTACATAGAGCGGAGGAGGGGAACTGTAAATATCTGAATAGAAGGGAAAGGAAAGAGGAAGTGGAGAATTGGGGTAAAAAACGTGCCAATTCAAGCCCTGATAATATACTGCCTCAAGCTGACTAAACGCTGAAGGAAAGGATATAAGGCTTATAGTGATAACCATTGGTATTACGTACATCACTCCTTTTAGTTTCTTGGCAAGAAGAAAAGATAGAAAGGCAGAAAGTAACATATCTCTTCATATTTCACTTAGTAAAAAGCAGTATATAATTCCATACTTTAGAACACACAATGTATGCTAGTTCTCATCTCTTCCAAGTTGTGCCAAAGATTTAAGAAAGGAAATCAATGTTTGAAATAGTAACTTCCCTACCATGTTCGCCATAATGCCCATCCAAAGAATGACATCCAGAGGGAGATAGATTTGAAAATCCACAACTCAAAAGACAAAGTCGAAGAAGAGTTAAAACAAAAGGGTTGGGTCAAACAATTCACAACTGATGACCCCCGCTTAAGCGAAGCAGTAGAACTCTACAAGTCCTTAGGCTATGAGGTACATCTGGAAAAAGCCGAGTTCAATAAAGACAATGAGACTTGTAGAACTTGTTTTCAAGTTGACTGTAACCGGTGCAAAACTATCTACATAAAACGGAAGAAATCTGCAAGCCAAGTTTAACCATCTCTTTCACAAACTCTTCATATTCCATGGCTTCTTCCCACTCACTTATACATCCTCCCGCTGGGATTAAAGTAACCGTTATTTCTTCAGGAAGTTCTTTCTTCGGGTCTTCTCTCACGTTCAGAGACTGCCCTGGTTCCTTATAGGCAGTTATCGCCACTTGATTATAGAACCTGTTCTCAACAGGATTGTAAACCATATGGAGGAGACTTTGATAATCTGGTACTGGGAAGCGTCCTTTGCTGTTTATCATTTTGTCCACCTCGCAGATTGCATCTATAAGATTGTCCTTTTCATTTAGTAAGAGATTCAGCTCACGGCCTATGACTTTGTTGATTGTTGGCTCATGGATAAACAGCTTGACTCTCTTCATTTTTTATCCAGACTTAAACTTCTTCTTGGTTGCCTCAACCAACCCCATTGGCCCAGTCATCATCACATCTCCAGCCGGGGACGCAAAGTGCACATCGAGTTTAGTCTTGAATAGGATGTTTCTGTTGGGTCCAGTAGCAACAATTTTCTCTATTTGAGGGAAACCTGGAGGTGACGCTAAGAAAAAGACACCGTGGCCATTGTCCTTGAATACCTCTTCATCATTGAGTCTTCCATCGGCAAAGTCAACAAGCATGTTCTCAATCTTTTGTGGGTTCAGCGATCTCGTATGATGCTCTGCTATTCCCACGATTTCCTTGTCCGAGATTATTGCTGCCATTGTGTGACCGTTCCCAACATTAATAGCAAGAATTGGGTCAGCATCCTCTACAAAGGGGTCTTTCATGCATCCAAGTATAGCGGCAGGAGATGTATCCATTAGTATAACTTTTGCTTTTGGCAGCTGTCTTCTTGAAGCTTGGGCTGCCGACCTCATTCGCAAGTAACATGGAGGGATTTCGTCCTCTTTGAAAGCCAAGTTTTCAGCTCTAGGGTTCTTTTCAAGAAGTTCTTTCATTTTATGAATGCGAAATCTTCTATTACTTGTTCCCTTTGGAAAGACGCCATGGTCTTGAACAGCAACTGCTACAACATCCACATCAGAGAGCGGCTCACCCAACTGTGTTAGGAAGGTTCTCAGTTTTGCTATGTTGATTTCTTCTATCCTCAACGTTTCTCCTTCAAAACCTGCGGACTCGTTTTCATTGCGCACGATCTCAATCCCTAGTTCTCTAACTTCATCAATGTCATTTCTTATGGTATAGGCCACATTTTCAACCATCACGACTCTGAGCCCCTTCTCAACGTGGTTTCTCAACGCGAAAGCAAAAGCACCTCCACCGATAATATCGCCCTTTATGAAAAGGTCCTTGTATAACCGAGTAGCTTCTCTAACCTTTGCAGCGAAAATCTGTGAAGGCGAAGGCAAGACAATCTTAACGCAGCTCTCAACACTCTTATTTCTGTCGTCATACAGGAGAATGTCCTCAGTGCCAGCACCAATATCCATGGCCAAGATTTTCATATAATCTTCCTCATTGTGAGATTAGGTCACTAAAGTAGATTAGACTTCTTGCTACATAATCGATGTGATGAAAAGAAGAGAAAGATGAGCATTCTCATCGTGGGGCGCTCTTAACTCTGGAGTTCCTTGATGTGCTCCTCGACCGCGCGGAGTTCCTTCCTTAGGTCTTCTGCGTAGCTCTTCAACTTCTCGACCTTTTCCGCTTTGGTTAAAAATCGCCTACCATGCCCATGCTCTCGCTCATGATAAGGTGGTCCACAACAACATTCTCTGCACAATTTTCTTCTTCACCTCCATTTCAGTGCAGTAAAAGATATTAAAAGTAAAGTATTTAAACTATAAAGTTTATAGTAAACTACTTACTATTCAAAAGGAAAGTAATTATATGCACAAAGAAAGTAAGCATCTCTGTTTCTGCCCACTTAAAGGCATAATAGATGTCATAAGCAAGAAGTGGACTCTCCTAATCATTAACACTCTTGGTAATCATGGAAGATTAAGATTCAACGATTTAATAAAAGAGTTGAGAGGCATCAGCCCGAAAACTCTGTCCGACACTCTAAAGTGTCTTCAAACTGAGGGGTTAATCAAACGGGAATCCTTTGCTGAGATACCTCCACGAGTTGAATACTCCCTTACGAACGACGGAATAGAACTTAGAAAAAACATTATACCTTTACTAAAATGGGCTGCCACAAGAAACGGCATAAACAAAGAAAAATGCGCCTCGACATACCGAGGGATCGCTGCTCATCAAGTAAAATAAACGACTCAAAAACGAAAAATCAAAACCACGAACCAAAACCAATCTTCTCCCTCCTCTCCCCTATAGAAGTAGTCTCACACACGCACACACAGCTTTAAGATTCTACTCAGAAATAACCATTATCTCATCTTCGTCTTTGGCACCTAACCTCAACTCTACAGCGTGTTTAACCTGTGGAGATTCCCAAGGGTTCATGTCAAGTTTGTTATCTGCTTTATAACTCTTGAGAATCTTTAACGCCTCAACATCTATGGCAACACGGTCTCCACTGGCAAGGATAACATTCGGCTCTTCCACCAGTCCCTTATCGGGTCCGCCAGTCACGAAACATTTTCTTCCATCCATTATGATAAGGTCTGGATGAACAACCAAATTGAGTTCAGCAATTTTATCTTCCAAAAATACATAGTGCAAGTCTCTTCTCTGCTTAAAATCTAAAATGCCCACTACCAACTTTAGGCTCAGAGAAAAGCGTGCATACCTATGTGTTTTCATGCATGGAAGCCAGACAAACTTGGCGTTTTCTTCAAGGGCGTCCTTCGCTATCGAAACTTTCTTCCAATGTTTTCCTTCAATTTCGATATCAACCCACTCTCTGTCGTCAAGAACCCTCAGTTCAGCGTCACATTCTTTGGCTGCTTTTAACATGCCCATCTTATCCAAAACATTTCTTGTAGGGAGCCAAGGCATTCCAGAACTCTCGATGATTACAACTTGAGAAGCACCAGCATCATACAACAGAGAAACAGCAGCCTTCACAAATTCAGGGTCACTCGAAGCCGGAAAAGGATCGTCACTGTTGAAGTTCGGCTTCACAATTACCCTGTCTCCGCTGGAAACAACTTTTTCCAGACCACCTATCAAATCTACAGCTTTCCTAATGGAACCTTTCAAGTCTGGAGATGCATTGACCTTACTCACTAACGCCTTTGCACCTTTTCTGTAAACATTCTCCTTGTTCAAAATTGTCACTTAACCGCATCGAATCTATAGAAAACCCTGCCATCATCTAGTTCAACAACTTTCAATTGAACCTTTTGTCCTATTTTGAGGTCTTCGTATTTTGCGTTGTCTATTCGAGCAGATATTGAAAGGCCACTTATCTTCACGATGCCAATGCAGAAGGGCACATCCTCCTCAAAGCCTAAGGGTGCGCCAAGTCTCATCTCTGTGAAGGCATAGAGTTCACCCTCAGTTCCCAAATCAATCCATTCCAGATCATCCGAGAAACAACTGGAACAAACAATTCTTGGAGGCCACAAAACTTTACCACACTTCTTACATTTAGTCGTTGTTAAATGGCCTTCTCTCAATTTGCCGAAGAACTGGCTGATTCTGGTGTTCTTCTCGTCTTCCAGTGGATAAAAGTCCAGCATGTATGGGAGCTTTATTGTTTCTTTTCGCTTTATTTTCTCAAATCTTACCTTCTTCATCTTCAATTCCTCGAGTAGGCTAGTACGCTATGAACATTAGCAGCACCACTGAGGTTGTGTGTAACGGCAATTTCTGCGTCGCTAACGTATCTGCCTTTTGGAACTTCACCTCTGAATTGTTGTAGTACGTCGAGGGCTTGGAGAATTGCGGTGGCACCTAAGGGATGACCACAACCGAGCAGTCCCCCTCTAGGATTCACCGCTATTGTTCCGCCTATGTATGGTTCCCCGTTTTGAATGAACTTTCCACCTTCGCCCTTTTTAGCCCAGCCGAAGGCTTCGTATTCCATGATTTCAGATATCGTGAAGCAGTCGTGCAGTTCCGCAATGTCTATATCCTTCAACGTAATTTTTGCTGTCCTAAAGGTTTCTTCAACAGCTAACTTGAGTGGAACCCATTCAGTTATACTAGCAAGATTGTTTACAGCATTGCCTATGCTGGCTTGTCCAGACCCAATCAGATACATGGGCGTATCCGTATACTTTTTGGCACTCTCAGCAGGAACCATAATAACTCCAGCGGCTCCGTCGGTTATACCAGAACAGTCAAATAAACTGAGTGGAGGCGCCACCATAGGAGATTTAAGAACACCTTCAACAGTGACCTCCTTCTGAAACTGGGCAATGGGATTCATTGTTGAATAGTGATGATTCTTCACTGAGACTAGTGCCATCTGCTCCTTTGTTGTCCCATACTCAAGCATATGCCTCTGAGCGGTCATGGCAAAGAAAGGAGGAGCTGACAACCCATTTACTCCATCCCATTCTCGATCAAGCACACAAGTCATATTGGTTTGGGCCTCAGCCATATCTGGCATATACATCTTTTCCACACCAAATGCAACAGCCACATCAACCATGCCGCTTGCTATGCAAGCCCAAGCGTATCTAATGGCAGCTTGACCTGATGCACACATAAGTTCGGTTGTTGCAATTACTTTTTTTGGGGTTATGCCGAGATATTCGGCGACCATTGGCGCCACATGAACTTGAAACACGAATCTTTCTGGTTGAGCTGCTCCAACTAGGAGGGCTTCGATGTCTTTTGGAGATATGTTGTCGACGTTTTCAAACATCTCTTTTCCTGCTTCTTGCACCAGTTCTCTCCAACTAGCCTCTCTTTTGCCAGCCTTCGCAGCTCCCCCACCAACAATCGCAACCTTCCTCATTAAGGCACCTCTCAACTAGGTTAGAATCCGCACAGTTATATTTTTACCTTTCAAAGGGCCAAGAAATTACCCCAACTAACCAGCAAAAGGTCAGCACTGATCATACGAAGAAACCCATTGGTCTATTAGTTTCTTATCTTATATTAGTTCCAAAACATGTAGCGCGTAAAAGATAGTAGTCCGCAGAAGATTTCTGAACATAACTCTCTACTTATGATTTACATTCAATAATTTCCCTTAATCTCGCAAGATTTCTTTGGTGATCGTAAATCCATGTGCCGCCTTTGAAAAATTCGTAGGATATAGTTTGGCGCTTGAATGAAGTGAAGTCCAGGGTCACATGGAAGAAATTTTTGACTATTTTTTCTTCAGCCAATTGATTCAGAGATTCGATAAAGTTCGGAAACTCCATTTTTGGAGTATACGTGTGGACTACCATAGAATTCTGTTGGATAACTTTTGCGTAACTTGCAATGAATGGTTTGTTCTGCAGCGAGTTAGCAAACTTGGCAAGAGCATTTCCGTTTTCAAACTCGATTATAAAACTGTGCATGTCAGATATCTGAGGCGGATATGGAAAAATCGCAATGTCATAATCAACAATAAGGTTTTGCTCGATAACGTGTTTATAGTACCTGTATCTTACACCTTCAGGTGTCAAATCAACAGAGTTCGCCAATTTAGTGAATTCAACTGTTCCATCTTTCTCCAATTCCTTTAAGATCAACAGGTCGATTTCATCAACCGTAACAGGATACTCTTCTGGGTCCTTTAGGCCTTCAGGAAGGGTTTCTGATGCACTCAAAATCTCCTCAACCCATTCCAGCCACCGAAAATTCCATCCTCTCTCCTGGAAATCGAACCAAAGGAAGCTAGGAGGTACTTTATATGGGTTAGTGATCCAGTAAAATAGATAATTAGAAAGAGCTTTAGGCTGTATAACTTTATCCAGGTAGTCTTCAAACTTTCTTCTGTATTCAGCTGGAAAAGCGAAGAGCGCGTATACCCCATCAAATTTTCCATAGCATCTTGTGATGTATGTCCAAAACCCAAGACTCTCGATGGCTCTCCAGAGCGTCTCTTCAAGCTCTGGCAATGTATCAGCGAAAAGAACGGCTTTCATCAACCCTAGTTTAGGATGATCTAGATTGGCATTTATCCTAAGATAGCCTTCATTTATCAATCTGTTAATACGGAAGCTTACTGTTGTTGAGGGCAAACATATTGATTTGGCTAAAAATCTGACATTACGTGGTCCATATTTGCTAAGGCCCTCTAGTATCTTTGCGTTTATTGGATCGAGTACCTTCGCGTATCGAAGCATCCAATCAAAATCGTTATACAGTCCCATAATAAAGCCTACCTCAAATTTGAACTATGCGCACATGTATCTTACTACATAAAGAAATAACATTTACTAACATCTAGATATATCGCAGACTCCCAAACCGCGATTTTTCTAGAAGAATGACATGGAAATGCGAATAGATTTATTGTACTTAATGTGGATACGGATTATCTATTCGATCTCCGAGCGGATGTATGCTTCTTTTAGAATTAATTGATAGAGTGTTTCCACCTAAAACCACAATTTCTAGGCCTTCTTCGAACGCATTAACCAACAAAGCGTTGCAACCACAGATAAATGAAAGAGACAGCAAGCAGATCAGAACAACAAAGGCTATCTCCATTCTAACCTCTCACCTCCCTTTCAGGGATGATATTAATTTAGGTGAGGAGGACGTATTTTAGTTTTGTTCAAAAAAATAGAATCTAGTTGTGAAAAACGAAAATAAGGAATTTCCACTCTCTGGTCAGTGATACAAATATATGTAAATCTCAGCATTATGAGTACATAAAGATTTGATAATAAGCTCCTTTGTTCTGTTTAGCCGAGTTATGTCAAGTTATTAAGGCTTTCAATGCATTTACTACATCATCGCGATCCTTTGCTTCTATTAAATTGATATTGTAGCTACCGGTTAAACTTCTTCCGCTCTGTTCAAGTTTGGGAACCGCTATTAAGAACGCCTTGTTAGGGGAGGAGTCATAGACTTTTCCAAACATTGCAGTGACAAAATCTTGCGAAACAGCAGCATCATTCGCTGTAGCTAGGTCAATCACGATGACATTCCGATTTGTTCCTAAGCGACGGCGGGCTACTATATCAAATATGTGACTTAGACCTGATTTCCCATCTAATAGACCTGGGCTCTCCACCTCAAATCCGCAGTTTTGTAGAAACTTTGTTATTAAAGTGGTAAGGCCCAAATGCACATTTTGTGTCACATCTTCGCTTAAACTGTAGATGTAGGCATCCTCGTAAACGGCTTCATCAAACGTGAAGATTTGATGGCAATCACGGCAGAAATGGGATGGAGAGGGGATATCAAAGCTCTTGCCACATTTTCTGCAAGTACACCACACTCCGGCTTTCACGTAGTCAACATCCATCTTCATCAATTTTCCAGTGCATTTAGGGCAAACGAGTTTGTCGCCTGCTTGGAAGTTTTCTTCAGAGTCTATGTATCCACACTTAGTATGTTCAATCATCGCAGTCTTCTTGATGATAAATGAATCACATTTTGGACAGCAATAATGCATGGCGATATTGAATGAATTACATTTTGGACAGTGAATAACTCTGTCGTAGAGTTCTCTCTTCAGGATACCAGCATCATAGAGATTCTTTAAGAATTCCTTAGTACTTTCGGGGCTCCCCACAATTTTCTCAACGTCTGGATATCTATTCCCATGTTTTAGATCAAAAATTGGATAAACTGTACCTAAATTTTCGCTGATAAACTTGCTAAGAAATACTTGGACTTTATGATTTTTGTAGATTTCAGCGTTCTTCATCTAGACTGTTCATCTCCTTTCTAATACACTCCTTTCATCACTACTAGATCTTGAAACATTATGGAAATTTTATTTAACTCCTATGAATTCCAAATCTGAATTGTATATACAATATGAAAGAAGATACTGCTCTCGTTGTTAGGAGGAATTTAAGGCCAACAAAACCCGAATGGGCGCTCACATGGCAATGCTTGGAATATAAGTTAAGACACGTGAGTTCAGGTCTTCAACAAATCTTTGGGAAGAAATAGGCTTTTTGTTCAGTCACGCTCGATAATAGCCAATGAGCCAGTTGATTAGAACACTTTTACAGAACAGTGAAGCATATAACATTAAGCTTTCCTAATTGAAAGACATAGGTATGCGCAAGCATCTTGTTAAAGTCCAGATGCGGCAACGTAAGAGTAAAAATCTGGCCACCATAAATGTAGAGAAAACCTTCTCTTTCTTGTGGCCTTCCTTGTTTTGGCCAATGGTATTAATTCGTTCAACTTCTCAGCGAGTTTCCGAGATTCCTCAAACTCCAGTGGAATGACGATGTCTCTGTGCCGCGGGACCACTATCTTCAATTGTCCCCTATCATCCACTTCAACAGATTTTATGGAGTTCAAAGCAACATCTGAGGGAATAACTGTTTGAAATAGGAACCCCAGGCTTTTTCTGAGAACTGGATTCGCCTCAATCACATCTTCAAACTCTTTCCTAGCCCCTTCCTTTAAATCCACCTCAAGTGTATCTTCGTGAAGCTTAACAACAAACTTCGGCTTATCAATAGTTAAAACAGGTTCCTTTACCATTAATGTCACCGTTATTTACCTATCTGCTCTGAAGTTAAATTTTTCCTTGTGAATGCGTGAGATAACAGCTTTCGCTTATTTTCCCTTAAACTTCGGCTTTCTTTTCTCTATGAAAGCGGCAACTCCCTCATCAAAGTCTTCAGTGGCGGCAAGAACACCGAAAGCCTGTGCTTCTTGCACAAGTCCTCTTGTCAAGTCAATTTCAATGCTGCTGTTTATCAATTGCTTAACCAGCTGGATGCCTACAGGCGGCTTAGTCATGAGTTCAACGGCGGCTTCCTTAACAGTTGACTTCAACTTATCTGATGGCACAACCTTGTTCAACAAACCCAGCTTCTCAGCAGTCTTTGCATCAATCATTTTACCCGTGAAAATCATTTCCTTGGCTATCCCTATGCCCACAAGTCGTGGAAGACGTTGAGTTCCCCCCCAGCCTGGAATCAGTCCCACGTTTAACTCGGTCTGCCCTAATCTTGCATTTTCCGAAGCTATCCTTAGATCGCAAGACATAGCCAGCTCCAGACCCCCTCCCAGAGCGTAGCCGTTTATGGCCGCAATCACAGGCTTCGTAAGCTCTTCTATTTTCTTGGTTAATCTCTGTCCAAGCAGAGAAAGATTCATCCCGTCCACCGCGTTAATACCTTTAACTGCTTTGAGGTCGAGTCCTACGCAAAATCCTCGTTCTCCGGCTCCTGTGATGACTATGACTTTCACTGTTTCGTCTTTTTCTGCGTCATCCAGCCTCGCCGAGATTTCTTGAACAGCTTGCTTGTTTAGGGCGTTCAATGCTTTTGGGCGGTTGATTGTTATTGTTGCTATGCCTTCACTTTTTTCATATAAGGTGTTTTCAAATTCCATTGGATTCCCTCCATCTATTTCTTTTGGGTCCAGTCGTAGAAGCCCTTTCCAGTTTTCCTGCCTAAGAGACCAGCTCTTGTCATCTGTCTCATTAATGGGCATGGTCTATATTTTGGGTCTATTTCGCTTTTGAGGAGTTCTGCGATGGCTAGGGTGGTGTCTATACCTAGATAGTCGACTAAAGTTAATGGTCCCATTGGCCAGTTTAGTCCGAGTTTTATGGCTTTGTCGATGTCTTCTTTTTCTGCTATGCCTTCCCACACTAGGTAGAAGGCTTCGTTTAAGGCTGGAATTAGAATCCTATTCACAATGAAACCAGGAGAATCCTTTTTGACAATAACCGTTTCTTTTCCCATCTTTTGAGAAACATCAGCAATGGTTTTGACGGTTTCGTCTGTGGTTTTGGCTCCCCGAATAATCTCCACCAGTCTCATTAGTTGTGGAGGATTGAAGAAGTGCATGCCACAGAATTTTTCTGGTCTCTGTGTGGCTGATGCAAGTTCTGTGATGCTGATAGATGAAGTATTCGAAGCAAACACCGCTCCTTTCTTAGCATATTTGTCAACTTCTGCCCATACACTCTTCTTGAGGTCAACATTTTCTGGAACAGCCTCTATTACAAGGTCTGCGTCTGCGACAGCCTTTTTCAGATCGATCATGGGGTGGATTCTGTTTAGAGTTTCCTGCATTTCTTTCTCTGAGATTGTTCCTTTCGAGGCGAATTTCTGTAAACTTCCCTTTATCATTCCCATTCCTGAGTCTATGAATTCTTGTTTTATGTCTCTAAGATTAACCTCGTACTTTCCGATTTGAGCTGAGACTTGGGCGATTCCATGACCCATTAATCCAGCTCCCAAAACTGCAACTTTCTTTATTTCCATCATGGATTCCTCACTTTGATAAGGTATCTGAATAAGATAATGTGCCAAATATAATAATTTCTCATAACGCAAAAGTGATGAAGAAGAAGCATAAACAATTTTAAAATCTCTGATGAACTATTTTATTCGTCTTAAGGTTCAGTTGAGAGAGCTGAGAAAAACATGGTTTCGTTAAATCTGGGTCAAATTCTGGGGGTGCATGCAAAGAATCATCCTAAGAAACTGGCTGTCAAGGATTGGCATGGAAAGACACGAACATATCAGGAACTGGAGTCGAGAACTAATAGGTTGGCTAATGCACTGTTGGACATGGGGCTCCGTAAAGGCGACAGAGTTGCGGTTCTGCTTTACAACTGTATGGAATTCATAGAGACAATCTGTGCTCTTGCAAAAATAGGAGTGGTGGGCGTTTCAGTTAGTTGGCGTTACATCGGGAAAGAAATCGAATATGTAGTGAATAATTCTGATGCGAAGGCCATGATAATAGGCGAGGATTTTGTAGATACCGTCAATTCGATTCGTTCGAACCTTAAGAAGGTCGGGGACAATAATTACATTGTTGTGGGTCAAGCAACTCCAGAAGGATATGTTAACTATGAAACTCTTATTGCTGAGGCTTCAAATAGCAAGCCTGATGTGAAGGTTGACGCTAAGGATACTTGGCTTCAGATATATACTTCTGGAACTACGGGTATACCGAAGGGGGTTGTTCGCTCCCACGAATCCTACATATCGTTTTATTTGATTAATGCTGTGGAATACGGCTTCTCTGAGAAGGATTATGGTATGGTTATTATGCCTCTTTATCATGTGAACTCCACTTTTTATGGCCCCTTGTTCTTGTATATTGGTGCGTCCCTTTATGTAGGACGAGACAAAAGCTTTGATCCTGTTAAACTTCTTGAGGTGATGGCAAAGGAGAAGATAAACTTCACCTCGCTGATACCGACTCACTATAACTTGATACTGAATGTTCCGGAGGATGTGAGGAAACGGTATGATGTGAGTTCTGTGCGTAAACTCTTGTGTTCTTCGGCTCCAGTGCGGAGTCACATCAAGAAGGGCATACTCAACTGTTTTCCAGGTGTTGAATTGTACGAGGCTTATGGGTCTACAGAGGCAGGTATGGTGACGATTCTTAAACCTGAGGATCAGTTGAGAAAGTTAGGGTCCATGGGTCGGGAGTGTCTTGGAACAGATGTGATAAAACTTCTTGATGAGAAGGGTAAAGAAGTGGGTGTTGGTGAGGTTGGAGAGTTGTATTCAAGGGGACCCATGATGTTCGATGAATATTACAAGTTGCCTAAGAAGACTAAAGAGTCGTTTAGAGGTGATCTTTTTACCGCACGGGACATGGTGAAACGTGATGAAGAGGGCTACTACTATATCGTTGACAGAAAGGACAACATGATCATAACTGGTGGAGAGCACGTTTATCCCTCTGAGGTTGAAGAGATAATATCGAGGCATCCGAAGGTTTTTGACGTTGCGATTATTGGTGTGCCAGATGATGTTTGGGGGGAAGCTGTGAAGGCGATTGTGATCTTGAAGGAGGGTGAGACCTGCACTGAACGGGAGATTATTGATTGGTGTAGGGAGAAGGTGGCTGGGTATAAGAAGCCGAAGTCGGTGGATTTTATTTCGGAGACTGAGATGCCGAGGACTTCGACTGGAAAGATCGTGCACAGGAAACTAAGAGAACGCTACACCCAACCCCTATGAGGACTGTGAGTTTTGGAGTGTTGTTAGCTATTATCCTCGTTCATTTAGAAACTCTTATTAAAGCGCAAACAAACTTGAACCCGAAGTATCATGAAACATAAAATTTTACTAATAATTCTTCTCATCCTTTTCGTTCCTTCATTTTCCACTGCAAACACTTCAGGACCTGAAA
>CAZCYX010000014.1:0-25001 GCA_964503065.1 uncultured Candidatus Bathyarchaeia archaeon | reverse complement strand
ATACGATGCTGTTTCTAGTAGTGGTGCTGATGGCGTTCGTCATCTTTAGAAAGGAGTTTAAGAATCTGGTGCTCTTCATCGCATGTGCGGGTATCGCCCCTTCAATACTTCTTCTGATGTTGTTATTTTCTGGGACCTACAATATTTTCTACATTCAGACAATAGGTCTCCAGCTTATCCGCTTTAATCTTCCTCTGTCATTGAAAGTATGGGAGTTAACCCTGTATGTCATTTGGACTGGTCCATTACTGATTTTAGCATTAATCACAATGATTCGAAAAAGGGAAAAAGAAGATGTCTTGCTGGTTTTTTTGAACATAGTGCCCTTTCTAATTATGTTTTCAGGTAAAACATTTTTCGCCCACTATCCCTTGATGCTTGCACCCGCCCTTAGTATTCTTGCAGCAAGGAGTTTAGAGTCTTTTTCCTTACCTAAGAGATCCACAAGGAAAGAACTATATGTTATTCTAATGATGACGATTTTCCTTAGCCACTTTTTAATATTTAGTTTTCTTTTTCTTATTCCCTCCATGGAATTTGATGTCAGAAAAAAAATGGAAGCTGCAGCCTATATAAGAGGTATAACAAATGAAACTGATAAAATTTGGACGACAGAAGCGGATATTGCCTTTTTTGCTGGGAGAATGATAGTGACTCCGCATTCAGAAGTGTGGAAATTTCAGGGATTCTACGAGGATCTGTGGGGCTATTTCGGCAAAACCTACATAGGTCAGTACATTGACTATCCAAATGGATTAGTAACCCTTAACGAGATTCAGCAAGCTTTAGAAGAAGAGAAACCCAAAATTGTTTTAATACTCAAGAAATTTAAAATCACAGACTATTTAGTTTGGAATGGCATCGAAAATCTCAACTCCAATCAAACAGGACTAGCCAACTACATCCTTACTCACTATTATCTGAACCACACCCTTTACGACATAGAAATTTACGTTAGAAAACAAACGCAATAATATTAAACCGTCGCGCGCGGAAATAATTGAGAGAAGTATTAAACTTAATGGTTAGGAGTGTTGCCTAAATTGAATTATTAAGTAAGATGCTCATAGAATCTAACTTATAAGTGAATGTCATGCCTCAAAAGAAAACTAATTTGTGGGAAGCCGCCAGATACTTCAAAAAGTATGAAAAAATGTTAAAATGGAACCTACGAAATGTCTCAAGTTTTGACTTGCTATTGAGCCTTAGTGGGCAGAAAAACACAGTATTAGATGTTGGTTGCGGAATAGGATACCTATCTAGGATTTTCCCTAAATATGTTGGAGTGGATGTAAATATTTGTGCTTTAAAGATTGCCAAGCGATGTCATCCTACTCATAATTTTGTCTGCGCGTCTGTAACAAACTTGCCTTTTAGGAATAAGAGTTTTAGAATAAGCTTCGCCTATGATGTTATTGAACATGTTAATGACGTAAAATCATCGTTGTCCGAAATGGCGAGAGTGAGCGAACGTTTTCTGATCGGTTGCATAGACTTTACTTCTTGGTATGGAATTTTTACTCGAACGTTTCGTCACGATTCAACTCATTGTTTCGAACCTTCCCGTACTCAACTTATCAAACTGATAAGTCACTACGTAAATATCGAAAAGGTCTATCTGACATGCGGTATCTTCACATTACCGAGGAAGCTGAACCAGTTTTTTGCCCGATTTTTCCCTGAATACGTAATGATGAGTTGTCAAAGAAGATAATCATATTAGTGTCATAGGTTTGCAATCCTGCAGATCAACATTCTTCCTTTGAGAAGCGCGCGTTAGAAAACAAACGCAATAGATATTAAACCCTCCAACAGCACCTTAGGTCACTTAGGTGAGAAAAAAATAATTATACGTCTCAGAAATTTTCTTGAACACCTCTTCGTGTTCTCTGACATAATAGTCTGGTGTGTAAGTTTTTACATAATTGTGTGCAGCAGTCAATGATTGCCTCGATATCTTTCTCCACATTTCAGTGTCGTTTGAAAGTGTCAGTATCTTTTTGGCAAGAGATTTGGGCTGTCTTGGCTGGAATAATATTCCACCTAGATTTCTAACGTTCTCTCTAACCCCTATTAGATCAGAGGCTAGAGGCACACACCCATACAAGGCTCCCTCCATCAAAACAAGTCCGTAGGCTTCGGTGGTATTAATTGAAGGCAGACACACCACATGAGCTTGTTTATATAACTCTTCTAATGCGTCATCACTTACTTTACCTAAAAACTTAACATTTTTTAAATCTTCTGCCATTCGCATGAGCTTCGATTTTAAGTATCCATCTCCAACAAGAACAAAATTAACGTCCAAAAGCATTGATGCAGCCTTCAGTAGCACATCGATGCCTTTGAAGGGTCGAAATTGACCAACAAAAAGAACAGTAAAGGGATTTGATTTCTGTTCGATGCTGTATTTCTCGGGGCATTTAAAAGAACATGGCATGTGGATCACTGTGATATTAGTTCCATTGAACAAACGTTTGTAATCATATGAGTGAACTATGATTGCTTGAGTCTTTTCTGCTAGGGACCTATGAAATCGTGTATAGAGCTTTGAGATTCTTGTTGAAATCCAGCATACTTCAGCGTGATGGGTGTAGACGATTGGACGCCTACTATGAATCAGCAGTGTTAAATCAGACAAAAAGGGAGTAGGTCCATGTAAATGAATTAGATCATAACTGTTACTATACTGACGAAAGGGTATGCTTGAAAACTTGAGTTCCCTGATCCTAAACGTAGGGCGAATTAAGGTCACTTGATGTCCCGATTTTTCTAAGCCATTTTTTAACAAACTTACAAGACGACTGATTCCACCCTTATAAGGGGGAGTGTCTGGGGGGAGATCATCAAAATGTTCAAGGTGCTGTATCAGTCCCAAGCTTTTACTTGGCTAACTCTTTCCAAAGTCTAACCAAACCTGCTAGTTGGGAAAGGACTATACTCATAAGTTTCTCGGGGTGATACAAGCGAGTGGCTCCATTAATTCTTCTTTTGTGGTTAACCGAAACCTCTGTGATGTTAAATCCTTTTTTGTAGGCTCTGACCGTAAACTCTGTCCAGAAACTGTACTTCATATACCTACATTCGTTTGCTACCTCCTGAGCCACTTTAGTTTGCATCAACTTGAAAGGCGCCGTTATGTCATGAAACGATGGTAACTTAAAAAGAGTTGTAGCCATCCATCGAAAAACAGCTGACATCAGTCTTCTATGGGGTGCATCAGCCCTTCTAACTCTGTATCCGCTTACCACAGGATACTTATCTCTCACCTGGTAGAGTTTCCAGAAGTCATTAGCTACATGCTGACCATCAGAGTCAGCAAATAATACTAAGTCCGAGTCGACTATGTTTAAACCGTCCTTTACTGCTCTCATGTAACCTTTCCTTTTCTCTCCAAGGATAAGTTTCATGGGGATTTGTTTGCTGAGTTCCAGAAGATCTTTTTTGGTGCTGTCAGTGCTGCCATCCTCGCATACAATGATTTCTACAGGTATTTTTGTACCTATTTCTTGATAGAATTCTAGTATCGTTTTCTGTATGGTTCCCCCTTCGTTATGTACTGGAAGAAGAAGTGAAATTCTGTCTTGAGGATGTTCTCTCTTTACCTCTAGTTCTTCTGCGATGTCACCCACATCGGACACCTTTTCCAGTTTTTATTACTGTTTTCTGGTAATTATGACAAGATTTTCCTTTGATATGCATGCACGATAGTGTCGAGATGCGTGCACGCATGAGTTTTTAAGTTTGTCTTCGATAAGATATAAAACGTTCGATATTATGAGTGTTTGGTCTATGGGACTTCGTGAAAATAACTTTAGTTAAGTTTGGATGGAAGAATAAGGATGGGTTCTTCTTTGTCTTTTGTTCGTGACAGGTTTGCTGAGTATTATCAAACCAGCTCTATCCAGTCTCCGACTTCGATTGAGAGGCGAGAGTTTGGTTTTCTTTTGCTTAAAGAGAGGTTTATGCTGAGACATAAGGGCTTCGAGAACGTGGGTGCTTTAAGGTCTTTTTTGAAAACAACTGTTCCTTCAGATGCTTATTATTCGGGTGCTTATTATGAAAGACCTGAGGAGAAGATGGAAGATAAAGGTTGGTTAGGTGCGGATTTGATTTTTGATATTGATGCTGATCATATTCCTACTCCTTGTGACAAGATTCATGATTCATGGGTTTGTAAGAACTGTGAGACTGCTGGCAAGGGACTATTGCCTGAAAAGTGTCCTAAATGTGGGGAACAGAAGTTTGACGAAAAGACGTGGCCGTGTGAGGTCTGTTTGGAGACCGCGAAGGCAGAGACGCTGAAGCTTGTCGACATGTTATCGAAAGACTTTGGTTTTTCTTTGGGTGAGATGAGGGTGAGTTTTTCTGGGCATCGTGGTTATCATCTTCATGTGGAGAGTGATGAGGTTCGAGGGATGGATCAGATGGCTCGTAAGGAGATTGTTGATTATGTTGTGGGAATAGGTTTAGAAGCAACGTTTCATGGTTTAGGGGAGGCTGGTCTGGGGGGTAGGTCTCGAATGTTGGTTGGTCCTAATTTGGATGATAGGGGGTGGAGTGGGAGGATTGCTAGAGGAACTTACGGGTTTCTTCTGACCGCTACTTCAGAGGATTTTGAGAGGATAGGTTTGAAGAGGCATGTTGTCAAAATTTTGCTTGATCAGAGGGAATCGATTTTGGAGAGTTGGAAGGAGAGGGGTCCTTGGGGGAAGGTGAAGAATATAGGTGTTGAGAGTTGGAGGAAGATTGCTTTGGAGGGTGCGCAGAGGCAGGCGGCGAAGATTGACACTGTTGTCACTACTGATATTCATCGCTTGATAAGGCTGGCTGACTCGTTGCATGGAAAGACGGGGTTTAAAAAGGTTGATGTTCCTATAAAGGGCGTTGAGGATTTTGATCCCTTTAAGGATAGCATTGCCTTCAAGGAGGGTTCAGTTACGGTTTTTGTGTCAGACTCGCCGAAGTTTAGGGTAGGCGAACAGGTTTATGAGCCGTTTAAGGAACAGAAGGTTGAACTGCCCACAGCTGCGGCGTTATTGCTTTTGTGTAAAGGGGCGGCTACGGTGGTTGAGTAATTATGTATGATGAACTTTATGAGGCGTGGAAGAAGGAGAAGGAGAGTGGGGAGCTTCAAGTGCTTCCTAGGGACTTTTATTCGAGGCTTACAGATTATGTGAAGTCTTTGAAAGAAGAGGGTCGGATGTTAGATAGAAAGGCATTAAAGGCAAGGTTGATGTTTCGTGAGTTTGCAAACGTGAAGAAATTGGTTAAAGAGCTTGTGCAGCTTCGGTATAGAAAGACTTTGAAGGAGACTGTTGCTGGAAAGGTTATGGCTGGAGATGTTTTGACTGTGGAAGAGGAGAGGTTGCATAAGGCTGTTTTGCCTTTGGCTGAGTCTTATAAGGCTTTTTTGAAGGATGTTCTTAGGGGTCGTTCGACGTCTGTGGAGAGAGAGGAGAAACCAAAGAGGGTGTTGCTGCGTTTTCTGCAAGAGATTCCTGCTGTGATTGGGTCTGATATGCGAACTTATGGTCCTTTTAGAGCAGAGGATGTAGCGACGTTGCCTATTGAGAATGCGAGAATCTTTTTGGAGAAGGGTATAGCGGTTGAGGTGGAAGCAAAGGTATAGCGGCTTGGTGAATTTCATTGAGGATTCTTGTAGTAGACCCCATTGTGAAAAGCGAACCCACGAAGAGCATTGATAAAATCTATTTGTCACTAAAGGTTGAGGGTGTAACATTAAGTTTTGAAAGTCTCAGGCAAGGTCCCTTGCTCATTGAGACTGAAGAAGATGAAGAGTCAGCCATACCTGATCTTTTGAGGGTGATAAAAGACGGAGAAGAGAAAGGTTACGATGGTGTGATCATTAATTGTTTTGGAAATCCAGGACTGGAAGAGGCAAGAAGACTCGTCAAGATTCCAGTGATAGGAGCAGGCGAAGCCTCCTTCTTAAAGATAAAAGAAATGGAACAGAATTTTTCTGTCTTGACAACTGTTGAGGAAGCGGTTAAAAGGGTGAAGAGGAATGCTCGTAAATGTGGTGTGGAAAGGTTTCTTGTGTCTGTTAGACCGTTGGGGATGCATGTACTTGAACTAGCCCAGAAGAAGCGACTGAGAAAGGCATTGGTTATTGAGGGAGGAAAGGCGGTTCAAGAGGATCATGCTGAGATTGTTGTGTTGGGTTGCACTGGGATGGCTGGTAACGCAGAATGGCTTTCCAAAAGACTTGGTGTTCCAGTTATTGATCCTGCCAAAGCAGCTTTTGTGCAATCAACGTATATGTAGTTTATACGAGTAGTCTTGAAGATTATGTATAAAGACGTATTAAGTTGTGTATGGACAATTTCAAATGACGCCAATGTAAAAAATGGGCGTGGTCAAGATTTCGAGTAAACGAACTGGTTTGGGGGCTGAACATCCTTATTGCGACCGAATTCAACTTGTAATGTTAATCCTGTTTTTTGTCGTATGGGGAATAGATACATTCAGTTTCTTTGTCTTAAACTACTCCACAGTGTTAGGTGGAATATTATATCTTCCTTTACGTGTGTTCCTAGCTATTGTGACGTTCTGTTTTGGCTCGTATCTGGTGGCAAAATCTCACATTGTGGTTTTTGGTGAGGTAACTGGCAAACCTAAATTTATCGACAAGGGTGTTTATTCGATGGTTAGGCATCCTATGTATCTTGGAATATTACTGGTTTGTCTAGCTTTTTTTATTGCTATGCCGTCACTAGTCTCCCTTGCGGTTTGGATTGGATTCTTCATCTTCTATGATAAGATGGCGAAATATGAAGAAAGAGATTTAGTTCGAATAATCGGAGAGGAATATGTAGACTATCAGAAACGAGTGCCAAGGTGGTTTCCTAGACCGTAATTCGAGAGGTGGGTCATGTCCTAAAAACCAGTTTCAGTACGATTGTATCGTGACCAATGCCAAAGTAGTCTTGAAGGAATCCACTGATTCTAAAACCCTGCTTATAATAAAACGGGATTGCTCTTGCATTTTTATAGTGAACTTCTGCAAAAACTGTCTTGGCACCTCTTTTCTTTAGCGCTTTTAACTCTGTCCTTAGTAATTGTTTGCCAATTCCCTTGCCTTGATAGTTATTGGCGACTGCTAGATCTTCAAGAGTTGTCATAGAGCCTCGGGTATCTCCTTGTACATAGCCAATGACTTTGTTACCATAAACAGCGACAAAAGCTAAGTCAGGGTTCTCTTTCAGCTCATCGAAAACGTGCTCTCTATATTTCTCCTTTGTTGCATGTGGATTTGCCAGCATAGCCAGTTCTGAAACAGTCTCTAAGTCTTCTTCACGCATAGGCCGAATAACAATAGACATACTTCATCAAGACATACAGCACAATGGCAACGACATTTAAATCTTCTTTATCACCGATACTGTTGAGTTTGTTGACCCTAGAGATACTGCGAATTTATTGGGGTCCGTTTTTTACTGTGCCTTTCTATTGATTCAGTAACATCATCAACGATGTTGTTTCCAGTATCCACATTTATGAGGAGATTTCCATACTCATCAAAAAACGGTATTGAGTATCCTTTATCATCAATTACTTCAATTTTCAATTTTGCATTTTGCAAAGGTGATCCCCTTAATTTCCTTCACCAAACGATCTTTAATGCGTTTGTTAAAAGTAGCTTTCGGAATCTTTTCTGACAGCTTTCGCCACTTTAGGCTTTTTCCAATTGTTAGTGTTTTTGTTTTGGATTTGTCGTTTGAGTAGTCCGTAAAATCAATAAGCCACTCCCCTTTTTGCATCCTTAGATTACGTATAGTGCAAAGTTTCTTAATCGAATATTGTGTCATTTTACTCACACTCTCTCCTTATATTGCGTTTGATAGAAGAATTTTTCTAAGCATTTAACCAATTTAAATAGAGGATTGAAATAAAAAGTGGCGAAATTACCAAGCCCACAGGAGATAAGAAAAGAGGAGATTGCGGATAAAACGTTTTGTATGGTTTCTCAATGCAAAGACCTCTTAGACACGATGCTCTCTAGCATAGTCGAGTTACTAGAGGAGAAGGGCATCATAACCCAAGAGGAATATGAAAAGCGAATCAAAGAAAAAGTAAAAGTCAAATAGATAAACCATTAATACATACATTAAAAGTAAGAAATGGGTGACCCCTTAGTAATCCCAATCGGGCATGAACCCCTCTCGCCCAAACGGGCACGGTTTCCTAAGGAATTATCCACCCAATAATACTATTGCTCTTGTGCTATTTATGTTAATATATCTGCGTCCGTATCTATATTCATTTATTTAAATCATTTACCAATAAATTCGTTCTCCACTGCCGATAAACACCTTTGAAAGAGCATTTACATAAGACCAATCTTTGTGACAGTGTTTATGATAAAAGGCTCCTGCGACTATATCAGCAGCCCATATACCAGGCTCCAATTTTGAGGTTGTTTCCACAGGAGGTGGCAATATACCACGATACCTCTTGAAACCCATATACTGGAAGTAACTGTCTTTATTGGTCAAGTATGTTCTGAAGCGATGGGTTCTGGCTGCAGACAACCTTCCTTTGTCATATAGAATTGCTGGTGGATTAGCTGGAGAAATCTTATTCATGATGTTAACGATTACAGTTTGAGCAAACGTAAAATTGCCAAGCTCCTCAGGAGTCCATGTACTTTTAGCTCTTTTCTTATCAATGATAGCTGCAAAGACACCTGAAGCTTCTCTACAAATGACTCCGATAGTTTTTGACCGAACATATGGAGAAAAGGCTTCATATTTTCTAATGTCCTCTATCTTGTAGCCTTGCTGAATCAAATCCGTGTTAGGCAAATAAAACTTCAACTCTGCAAGATGTCTTGGATATTTGTGTCGGAGATGTAGCTTTTTCAATAATCTTCTAAGCCTTTTTCGGAGTCCTTGCGGATCCTCACAGTAGACAAAACCAAAGGTAAAATATGGTCGCAGTTTCTTTGATGCAGGGGATAAACCTGGGTCTCCCGATTCATCAACAAAAATCGTTTCTGTAACACCAATCTTCTTTGCACCTTGTTTTTGTGATCTAGGCAAAATTTTGAACCGTATACCTTTTCTGTTTGATTCTACGAATTAAGATTTGTGTTACAAAGACATGCGCCCTCAGTTCACCTACAATGCGTTTTTTGTTTTGGATGTTCATTACAAACAACTTAACAGTATCTTTATCACTAAAGTTTCATCTTCAACTTCCCAAAACAACTGCACTCATCAAACCTACCAATACAACTACAGTTGATGAAGAAACAAAAATTTTTCCCTATTTACAAAAAGGAAATTAGAGTGACGGTGAATGTTACGGCTGTGTTGAAAATGTTTGACAACTTAACCGTGTATGTGTCTCCCTCTGCAAACGATCCGACAATGGTTGCCACTCCAACGGAAAGAGGTTGAATTATCGCCTTTCCATCCTGCAACATTGTCAGCATACTATTTACATACGCTTGCGTGATCTCAACAGTTTGCTTCCCTGTATTTTTTAGGTAGACAACAATGTGCGTGATATTTGCTGAAAAGGAGTCAAGAAGCAAACTTTTCATTTGGGTATTGAAAACTGTCTTCGCAAACTCCACATTGGACATCACAAAATTGACAAACGAAAAACCTGACACAAACACAACTACCATTAGCACTAACGTTGTCAATATAACGGATGTCCCTCTTTTAGAACGACGAAGGCTCTCAATCTTCTACCTTCCTGTAGTCCTGTTCTTCCCATCTACAATATGTCCAATTAGAGACATATACATGAAGAAAAACCTCCACAAAAAAATATAAAGATTATGTAAAAATCCGAATCCAAATAACAAACCATCTCTTCCCAGAAAATCCAAAACTCTCCTCCTCTAGACCTAGCTATACCCGTCTCTCTGTCTCTCTCCCCCCTCTATACTAGACCTAGACAGACAGACACCCTTAAGCAGGCTTAGACTTCTCTCTCTTCACAATCTCCTCAGCCGCAATCACACCAGAAACACTCGCCTGCACCAATCCTCTAGTCACACCAGCCCCATCACCAATAGTAAACAAATTCCTAATCTTCTTCGTCTCCAAACAATCCCTCAACACCAAACGTGACGTATAAAACTTCACCTCAACCCCATACAACAAAGTATGCTTAGAATTCACCCCAGGCGAAATCACATCCAAAGCCTCCAACATCTCCCGAATATCAGCTAAATAACGATAAGGCAAAACAAAACTCAAATCACCAGGCGTCGCAGTCTTCAAAGTCGGAACAACAACACTCCGCTCAATCCTTTCCTCAGTCGAACGCCGACCAGCCTGCAAATCACCCAACCTCTGAACCAACACCCCACCACTCAACAAATTCGTCAACCTAGCCAAATACTTCCCATAAGCAATAGGCTCCTTAAACGGATCAGTAAAACTGGTACTAACCAAAATCGCAAAATTAGTATTCTTAGTCTTCCTCTCCGCATAACTCTGACCATTCACCGTCAAAATCCCATCATAAGACTCCATAATCACCTCACCCTCCGGCGCAACACAAAAAGTCCTCACCTGATCATCAAAAGACTTCGAATAATAAACAAACTTAGGCTCAAAAAGAACACTAGTCAAATCCTCCATAACCGAAGCCAAAATCTCAACCCTAACACCAACATCCACAGGATTATTAAGAGTCTTCAAACCCAAAGACTGCGCCTCACACTTCAACCACTCAGCACCACTCCTACCAGGGGCCACAACAACATACTTACCAAAAATCTTCTCACCTTTAATGGTTTCAACGCCCTCCACAACATCATTCTTAACTAAAAGACCCTTAACCTCAGTTCTCATTCGAACCTCCACCTTATCGTTTAAATGCTTCCTCATCTTACGAAGAGTATCCGCACACTTTTCAGTGCCCATATGACGCAACTTCTGAGGCACCAACATAAGTCCAGCAAGGGAAGCCTTCCGCTCTATCTCCTCAACCTTGTCAAGATCAGCGCCATAAAGATTGTTGGGCGCCCCAAATTTTCGGTAGACACCGTCCACATGATTAACCAGTTTAGCAAGCCTTTCCCTGGTACAATATTCATTAAGCCACCCACCGACCTTTGTAGACAAAGTTAGTTTACCATCACTGAAAGCTCCAGCTCCACCCCAACCAGACAACAAAGAACAAGGATCACAGTTTATACATCCCAAACCCCTATTTGCAGGACACTTACGTTGATTAATATCGGGACCCTTATCCAACATAAGAACTCTTAAATTTGTATTCCTAGTGAGTTCTAGAGCAGAAAATATACCAGCTGGCCCCGCACCGACAATAATCACATCAAATTTCAAATGACACCCTTCTGGAGACCCAAAAGTAGATAACACATGTAAAATATATTTCCATCGGTATAACTAACTTTCTTCAGACTCTATCTTTTGGGCTTCCAATTTTTGAGATTCTTTTAATCGATCCATATACAATGACCGTTGCAAGGCAGAATGAATACTAAAAACTATTCCGAGAACGAGTAGTACTAATCCAATGCTTATGAATGATAATCCCAAGAGACTATAGGGATTAGAGTTTACTCTATAAGGAATAAAGAGAAGCCATTCTGGATCTTCCACGGTGACAACCGTTGCAACTATTCCCCCGACAAAAAAATTCACCCCTATGACCATTATGAGGAAAGCTAAGGTTTCGTTGTGCCTGGACTCTTCGGCTTTTTCATGTAAGTAATCCCTAAGAGCCAACTTGCCACCCTTTTCAACGCAGTTTCAATTCATTATGAACCATATACTCTCTTACATAGAAGCGTGTTGCCAAGACAATAAGTTTTATGACTTGAAATTCAAAATGAATGATACAAATTTCTAATACTTACTCATCTGTACGTGAAAGCTTTCGAGCCATTAATCTTTAATTGCCTCTAAAAAACTGAAGTGGCGATCTCTCCCCTTAAAAATCCCTGTTTTTTGATCCGCTGATCGTCCAAATATCTGTTTGCTCACGCTCAGTTTCTCATCTTGGCATTACTATTGCTTGCTGGCGAGTTCCATAAGTGATGGTTTTTCCTTCTAAGAAGAGTTTTCCTACGAGTGCGCATGTTACGGCGTCCAGCTCATGGTCGTTCATTCGGTCGTTCAGTCCTTTTATTCCCTGCTTTTCCAGACCTGCTCTCAGTTCTCTGAGTCCCTGTTGTTTTCTGGGGATTTTTAGAATGTCTTGAGCACCGCCTGGATAGACTTCTATCACCTTGAAGTGCTTGCTTTCGAGGATTCTTCTTAGGATTATGCCCCTGCTTGTTAGCTTTCTCATGGGTCCGAGTGTGACTGGGAAGAATTTTATCCCTCTCTTTAGGAGTTCTTTGTCGCATTCCCTCAAGTGAACCTCAGTCCTTTGTTCTATCGACTTTCTGCCCGTTGGAAGGCTCAGCGGTGCATCAATAGCAACAATCATGGGGTTACTTTCCTCCGTTTTCCTCACTATTTACTCATTCGTGTAGACTAGAAAAGTCTCTGCCATCAAACCCTTAAGGACACAGAGATCAGTGGGTCTACTTCCGACACCAGCCAAGTCTAAACCGACTACCGACACTCGCGAAGCTGGTGACATCCCCTGCAAAATCCCCTCTTTTTTGTTTAAATGATGAGCAGAAAGAGCCAGATCGGTAGGATTGTTATTTTCCTTCTGACTTCTAAGGTTTCTTTGGATAGAATGATGGCGTTTGATGATCCTGAGGCTTTCATAAAGTCGATGGTGCCGAATATGTCTTTCCTGTTGATCGCAGGTTGATATTTGACTTCGATGGCAGCGCATTTAGGTAGGCACTCTCGCATCACAAAATCTACCTCTCGGTCTCTTTTTCCCCTCCAGTATAGGACCGTGTTTTCGTATGCGAAGAGTTGCTTTTGTTTGCACAAGAGGAATGCCAATCTGATTAAGTGATCGGCTGCGATTCCTTCTGCAAGGATGCCCACATTTTCCGGGTTTTTGAGGAATTCTAGGGTTGATTCAAATGGTTCTTTTCCTGTGGTCCATGCTCTCATTGCGTGTAAGAAGAAGGGGTCGTGGAAATGGATTTTCTTCTCCTTTTGGTACGCTGGCCGTTGGTGGCCTGCGTCGTAGCGGTGCAGGTACAAAAGTACAAAGCTGTCGGCTAGGGTTTGTATGTAGTCTGCGACTGTGTTGTGGCTCGCGATGTCTGTGTCCTGTCTTAGAGTGTTCCACCCAACTGGGTTTCCGAGAGTTTCTAATACTCGACTTAAGATTTGCCGTAGGTAGGTTTCTCTCTTGTCCCATCTTGTTAAGTCTCCTAACACCACATCTATGTAGGTCTTGTAGACGCCTTCAGGTATCTCGTTGCGTTTGAGATATTCATTAGCGACTCTTGCGGTTCCTCCTGTAATGAGGTATCGTTGGAATAGCAGTTCCAAGTCTTTCGATAGAAAGGAGAGTTCTTTGATTTCTTCTGGGATGTTGCCTTTTAGAAGGGAGAAGAAAAGTTGTTTTCTTCTGGTCCATGGGCGTATTCCTTGTTCTCGGATGGAGTCCTTTATGTCTTTGTTCAGGTTCTCTGCATATTCTGCGAATTTCATTGGTAGCATTATTTTGTCTGGTGTGTCTTTGGTAAGTCCTCGTCGCCCTGGCAGCTTTTCCGATGCTTTTTTGATGTCTAGCGTGTGTGATCCAGTCAGGATCAAAGTTGTCCGTGTTAGTTTGCCAGTGTCGGCTAGGTGTTTTATGGCTTTCTGCCAGTCTTTGATGGATGACACTTCGTCTAATAGCAAATAAGCTCTTTGCTTTGGGGAAGGTCTAGCAAAGGTCAGGTAAGAGGATATTGTTTCTACGAGGGCTTTTGGATTGTCTACGAGGTCGCATGTGTAGTAGAATATGTTTCTTGGTGGAACTCGGGATCTGAGGAGGTGTCTTATCATGTCTTTGAGGAGTGTTGTCTTTCCGACCTGGCGTGGTCCTCTAAGAGTGTAGATTGCGTCTGTGTTTAAGTCGAATTTGTATTTTAGTCGTGGGTCCCAGCGAACTTTGGATTTGTCTAACGCCACTATGTACTTGTCTTTTAGAATTGCCTTAGGGGCTCGCCACCAAGGATTCTGATCCATGAGTTCTACTGGTATGGACATATGCTGGAAGTATATTGACAGTTCATTTATAAATAGTTTGTCAGTGTATTAGCAGGCTACTTTTAAAGGATTTGAAAAGGTATAGGCACTCAAGATTTCTGGAGTGGTTGCACTCAACTGGCTGCGGCGATTTTCACTTGACTATTTCTGATACGTGCCCAATAAATGCAACCGCTGGATAAACCTCAAATGAGTTTCCATAATCAATAGGTGTAGCAAGTCTCTTATCGAGCACCCAAAGCGCACGCAGGTTTGATTGATGCTCCAACCCAGTGTTTTTCAGCAACTTCCTGAACAATGCTCTGAAATTTCCGCGCTCTAGGTCGACCTTCAATTTACTCCTTTCTTTGGATCCTCTATAGAACACGACTGTTTCTAACGCAATTTTCCGTAGTCCATTGCCAAATGTGAGGCTTCTACATTCGTCTTTTCTGATGTCTCCAAGTTGCTGTAAGGCTTTTGAAAATCTTTCAGTTACGCTCCCTCTAGGATTGTCTGCGCGTGTATAGGCAAAAAAGGTGTGCTTCAATTCCATCATGAAAGAGTAATTCTTGTAGTAGATCCAATAATCGACACTGCCTAGATATTCTGCTTCGCCAGCGGGTTTTCTATTGAGGGGATTTTCGATTAAGAAATAAGATGTTACGTCAGCTATGGCTGGGCAAACCACTGAGTGGAATTGTCTCTCCCTGTAAGTGAAGACATGGTCTGGTTGACCCGCGTACCCTGATTTATCATAATATTTGGTCGACCTAATAACAATATGTTGAAGAAATCTTCTTAGAAATTCTTTAGTTATCTTTACACCGCGTCCTCTGATTCTGCCATATCTAATTTCTAGCTCACCAAAATCCCCGGTCATTTCATCTTTCATGTTTTCAGGCCCCGATGGAATCGCTAATATGAGTTTAGAAAATAACTAATAAATTTTTAACGCGTAACAGGGAGTGTTCGTCCAAAAGAATGTCGTTTGCGCTGGGTGTGGGATTTGAACACCGAAACAGTGGTAATATCCTCCGCAAATTCCTCTTTTTCTTTGTTCATGCTATGTAAACGCATTACGCGCGCTGAAGCCTTAGATTGAGTAGGTTGTGACCTTTGGAGGAGAGTATGGGTTGTCCCAGTCGATCGGCTCGCCTGTTGAGAACATGCGTTCCAGTCTTCCGAGAACGATGTCCCAAGCACGCAAGAAATATTGATAGACCTTCTCCCACTCCTCACCCTCCCTCCAACCTAAATGCGTTAACCTAACTCTAGTCTGATCTTGCCCAAGCGGATAAAACTGGAGGACCACCCAAGTGTGTTTCTGCATCTGCTCTTTCCGAACCTCTGGAAACTGGGGTGGAGCATTCCACTCGAACGACAGCATCTTCATCGGAAGAAAACTCAGCACCCTGCAACCCTCACCCCCCTGCGAACCCTTCGGAGCCTGGAGGTCAAAGTACAACTCATAACGTCCACCTATAGTAAGCTCGATACGTGCTTTAGGAGCAAAGAACGCAGTTGCCCCCCTCATTCGTGGTCCACGCCTTCCACACCTCCTCGATAGAAGCATTCACCTTCACTTCTTTCCGAACGACGCAACTCGAAATCTCACTCGCTCCATTCATTACCGCATCACCGTAACACGCACGCAAAGTAATCTCTTATTATTGTACCTAGCTTTTTATAGCTTCCAACAAACTGAAATAAGAGATCACCACAAACTCCCCCTTTTATAACAATGCTCTCAAAAACTCTAACTACAGAAAACAGACCTAGGGCAGTATGCCTGCAAACCAAAAACGCCCAATAAACCACTGATAAAGTATGTTATAAATCACCCCAAACAGAGCCAAAAACAACAACCAGAAACCAAAACAAAACCCAAAACACAACCAGAACCCAACCTCAACCAAACAAAAAATTTTCACACACACCCACATAACAGACTTAGTCCTTAATTGCTTCAAGCATACTCATAACATTCCAGAGTTTAACTCTAGTATATGGAGGCATATTAGGATCCTGCAAAATCTCATCAAGAATAGACACAGCATTGGACGCTCTTACCGCCAATGTATATTGCGCCAATTGAAGGGCCTCAATTGACTGTTTTGCCGCCCTTCTTATGTTACGAGGAGTTGTATTGTCCTCAGAGACCTGTCCAAGAACAAACGTTGCCTGTTTTACTTTTTCTTCATATTCCTTCAATTTCTTTTTCCTTACCATACAAGAGACCTCCAGTAATAAGCACACTGTTAGCGATAATCAAATTACTAACTACTTACTAAAAATCTTTGTGAGGCTCAAAGATGTCTGAAAAAGGAGATAACGTGAAAGCCATGGCAGATTTGCTCCGCCAAGGTGCAACATTAACCGAGCTTTCCTGTCCGGCATGCTCTTCGCCCATCTTCAAAATGAAAAGTGGCGATTTATGGTGTGCTAAATGCCAAAAACGTGTAGTTGTTATGAAAGAAGGAGAGACACCATTAGAGGTGTCAAGTCCCATTACGCTAACCTCATTAGAATCAACCATTCTTTTAAAAATTCAGGAAGTAGAAAGAAAAATTAAAGAAGAAACCAACTTTGAGCAACTGAACAAACTAGGAACCATTTTGTCAACCTTGCTTGAAAACTTGGAAAAAGTGAGGAAGATAAAGAAAAAAGGCTAGCTAAATATAGGCATTTAGGGTCATTAAAAAAATTGTTTTATGAATAAGAAACTTATGATCTTTTGTTCAAAAAATTGAGAACAGTTGATAAAACATCCCTTGCTACTTCATGCTTTGTCCTATTTCCATTAATAGGTACTAGTCGCCCAATCTTTACTAATTTTATGTAAACTTCCTGAACTCTTTGTTGAGTTTGAAGGTTTTCCATAACTGATTTTTTCCGTTTCAGTCGTTTGATTACGATTTCTGGAGGGACATCAATATAAATTGCCAAATCTGGAGAGAGAGCAAATTTGTTTATTTCTTCTATCCAGTTTAGATTTAATCCTGCTGCTCCTTGATATGCAAGAGAAGAATAGAGGTATCTATCCGAAACCACTATTTTCCCTTCTTTTATAGCAGGTTCTATTATTCTTTCTACATGATCCATCCTGTCAACCGCGAAGAGTAACGCTTCCACAACGATTGGCACCCGCTCCTTTCTCTGAAGAATATATTTTCTAACGAACTTTCCGATTTGCCCAGAACTTGGCTCTGTGGTGTATAAAGCCTCATATCTTCTTTCCAAAAGGCTTCTTACAAGCCTATGGGCGTGTGTGGTTTTTCCACTCGCATCTAGTCCCTCTATGCAGATAAATATCCCCTGCTTATCCATCGCAATTCCCTTGCCGTCAATTATTAAATCGATCACTTTAATAAGAATATTAAAGATTGAGGGCATTGGAGAAATTTAGATGCGCCGATACTGGGGTGAAATTAAAGATCCTGTTCATGGCTACGTTTACATCACAGAGGCAGAGAAAGAAATAATTGATTCTTTTCCAGTGCAGAGGCTTCATCGACTTCGCCAACTCGCTGGAGCAGAGTTTGTGTATCCAGGCGCCAATCACACCCGTTTTGAGCACTCGGTTGGAGTTATGTATTTAGCTGGTCTCCTTTCAGAAAATCCAAACCTTTTTCAGTATCTTTCTGAAGACGAAGTTCAAATTCTACGAATAGCTGCATTACTCCATGATGTTGGACACGGTCCCTTTTCACACGTTTTTGAACATCTACTCCATAAGTTTCTTGACAAAACCCATGAAGATCTGACCACTTGGGTTATTCAAAAATCTGAGTTAAGTGACATACTTAACAACCTCGGGTATGACCCTGAAATGATTGGAAAGTTGGCAGTAGGGACATTGCATAGGTCTGGCAAAGCCTTTATGGATCAAGTGATTCGAAGCGCAGTTGATGTGGACAAACTTGATTTCATTGTTCGAGATACATACCACACGGGAGCCGAATACGGATATGTAGACATTTTCCGCCTTATCCATATGTTGGATGTTATAGATGAAAATCTTGCGGTGAACTTGGGTGCACTTTCAGCCCTCGAATCCTTCATATTAGCTCGAATTGAATCCTTCAAAAGCATATATTTCCATAGAGTTGGGAGAGCGGCTCAGATAATGCTGGCTATTGCCATGGAAGAAGCAAAAGATGAACTTGGCTTGGTGGATTTTAAGGCGGTTGAGGAATACTTAGCCCTCAACGACTATACAGTATGGACCATGCTAAAAAATTGTGAAAAATCTAAAGGGCTCATGGAAAACTTGGAGAGACGTAGGTTGCTTAAGTGTGCCTACGATCAGACCTTCTATGTAAGAGATAAGATGGTGTCAAACATCTTTAGCGTTGAGGAAATTCGAAATCAGATGACAGAGAAAATTGCTTCAGAGGTGGGTATTGATCCTCGCTTAGTGGTGATTGATGTTCCAACGCTTCCTTCAGTGCCCTATCGCCATTCTGTCTTACTTGAACCCATGGAGATTCCAGTTTTTAACAAGACAAGAGATGGCAAAAAAATCCCTCAAAGACTAAGCGACGTTTCAAGAATTTTTGATGTGCTTAAGGGTTTCATAAACATTCTTCGTGTATACACAGTGGAGGAGCATCGTGAGAAGGTTGGATCAGCTGCGACAAAATTGCTTAGTGAACTTCCTTCATCAGCGAAAGTATCTTACTAAAGGATAGAGAAGATTTGAAAGTTGAAGTATTACGAGGGCGCTCCATTGTTCCTGGTCACGGAAGAGGGTTGGCTTTAGTTTCTAAGAAGCCGATTAGCTTTCTTGGTGGTGTTGATCCAAACTCAGGATTGATTATTGAGAGGAATCATGATTTAAAAGGTGAGAATGTGAAGGGAAGGATTCTTTGTTTTCCAAGTGGGCATGGTTCAACGGTGGGGAGTTATGTGCTTTACTCGTTGGCAAAAAAAGGGCTCGGCCCCAAAGCGATTGTTAATCAAACTGCAGATCCCGTGGTTGTTGTAGGGGCTATTATCGCGCAGATTCCTATGATCGATCAAATTGATATAGAACAGATTGAAACAGGTGATGATATTGAGATAGATAGTGAGAAAGGAATCGTAAAGATCTGGAAGAAGGAGAAACAAGGTTGCATTTAACCTCTAAAGAAGAAAAAATATTCAACGGCGAATTCGGTTGGGCGCACCAAGTTTCGATGAAAATTCTTGTTCGTTTAGGGGAGCTCTTCGGGGCAACTAAATTGATACCCATTGAATCAGCTCATATTTCTGGAGTCTCTTACAAGATGCTAGGAGATGCTCCTATTGATTTCTTTGAAGCCATAGTAGAAGCAGACGGGAAAGTGCAGGTTCCTTCTACAGTTAACCCATCAAGCTTTGATCCAGAATACTTAGCCAAAAGGATTCCAGAAAATTTTCTGAAGAAACAGTCACGTGTAATTGATTTATACAAGAAGATAGGAGTAACTCCTACTCTAACTTGCACTCCCTATTATTTACGACAACCGCAAAAGGGTTGTCATCTCGCGTGGTCGGAGTCTTCTGCCGTAGTATATGCCAACTCGGTTTTGGGGTCTTGGACAAACAGAGAGGGGGGTCCAAGCGCCCTAGCATCTGCACTAATAGGCAAAACCCCGAATTACGGCGTTCATAAAGCTGCGAACCGTGAAGCAAACATACTTATCAAAGTCGAATCACCTCTTCAAAATGAGACGGATTTTGGAGTCTTAGGAATTCATGTTGGTAAATTGTTGAGAAATGAGGTCCCGGTTCTTGAAGGCTTATCTGATTACACGGAAGATGATTTGAAGCAACTGGGTGCTGGACTCGCATCTAGTGGGATGACCACTATGTTTCATTACCTGGAGACAAGTAGAAAAGAAAAACTTGAAACGGTCTTTGTTGAATCGAGCGATATACAAGATACGATTGGAAATCTATCTACTTCTTTTGAGAGCCCTGACTTGATATTCATTGGGTGTCCTCATTGTTCGTTAGGAGAAATTCAGGGGGTAGCTCAAGCTCTAAAAGGTAAAAAAGTAAAAAGGGATGTTGAACTGTGGGTCTGCACATCTTCGCATGTTAGGAAAATGGCGGAAAAATACGTGGATATTATTGAGGGGGCTGGTGGGCACGTGCTTTGCGACACTTGTGCCGTTGTCACTTGGGTGAAGAAACTTGGGATTGACACCATGATGACAAATTCAGCGAAAACAGCCTATTATGCACCAACGCTGAATGAAGTAGATGTTGCTCTGGCTTCCATGATTAAGTGCATCGAAGACGCTTGTAAATAATATGTAACTAACACATTGACCTCCTCATTTCACCTATAATTTTCTCTACTCGTTCACTCACAGGTACTTTTGCACGTATAAACCGCTCCTTAGGCTTTGTTAATGGACGTGTTGCATCTATGCCAAGCTTTGTTGTTGAACCCGTCTCTTGATCAGCAGAAGGATCCAAAGTAGATCCTCTTACGTTTGGAATAACTATTAAATCTTCACTGGCTTGAAAACGAGTTGCAATAGCCCATTCAACATCCTCCAAATTAAAAACATCAATATCAGCATCTACGATTATGGCATGTTTAAGACTGGGATGTGCTGCAAACGCTGCTATTAAAGCGTTTTTTCCATCGCCTTCTCTTTGTTTTTCGATAGAAACTATTGCGTGAAGCCACCCGCCTCCACCATGAGAGAGATTTACAGTTTTCACAATGGGAACAACGTTTGCGACTGCTTCCCAAATCATTGTTTCGCGTGGTAAACCCATCAACAGACTATGTTCAGTTCCAGAAGGCAGTAGTGCTTGGTAAATGTAATCCTCGCGGTGCATCATACTGATTATCTTGACTGTGGGTTGGTTTCTCTGAATATCATAAGTTCCAGTTATGTCGACAAGTGGTCCTTCTAAAATCTCATTCTCGACCGAGATGATGCCTTCTAACACGATTTCTGCATCTGCAGGAGCATAGGCATTTACATTCTCACACTTTACCAACTTTAATCCTTTCTTCAAAAGAGTATCTGCTATGCCAAACTCACTCACACCAAACGGTAAAACAGAAGTTGCAGCCATTAAAAGGGCTGGATGTAAACCAATTGATATGGCAACCTCCAAATCTTTTCCTTTCTCCTTAGCCATACTCCACAACTTAAAGAGATGTCTTGGAACCAGACGGATAGCCAGATGATTCTTATCTACAACCATCAAACGGTGAATAGAAACGTTTTCAATTTTTCCATCAGGGCTTCTTGCTGAGACTATGCCAGACGTTATGTAGGGAGCTGCATCCTTCTCAAAATGCCTCAAAATGGGAACCTTAGACAAGTCCGCCTTTTCAACAACTTCTTTGACTTGACCTTCCTTAACAACTTCCGCAGAAGTCGGTGAACGCCAAGCATCGAGAAGTCGTTTGTACAGATTCTCTAAAGTAACATTCAATGCAGAACAAATTCTTTCTCGAGTTCCACAAACATTCGCCACCACTTTGGTTCTATAACCTTTCACGTTATCAAAGACTAATATCGGCCCACCATCAAATGATTTCATAATTGATGAGATTTCATAATGTGGCGATACCTGATCCTTTACATGAGTAACTTCCCCTTTCTCTTCCATGTCTTGAAGGAAACCTCGTAAACTCATTTTGTGTCCTCCCCTTCTTTCCCAATCGTTTTTTCGACCAGTTCTAGAAGAATAGGCCCAGCCTCTTTCTCAGTAATTGTTTTAGTGAAAACTGAAACCATGGCAATCTTGGTCATTTTTTTGGCAAGGCGTTCAGCTAGAAGGCGAGCAATCATTATGTTGCGGTCGCCAAGCAGAATAGACGACAGTGGTGGACCGAGCAGTTCACTCCTTTGGGGTATCGCAACAGCCAATGTTCCTAACCGATCTTCTCCTTCACTTAAAAGAATCAAACCTGCATTCTTCATTTCTAAATAAGTAGATAGAAAGAGTCTATCTTTCTCTCTTATCTCCTCTTGAACAAACTTTGCACGAGCCATGCTGTAACCTACCATGCCTATTTATAGCATTGTTTACCACTATTTAGTATTTTCAAAGAAGGCACACACTTCTATGCTAGCAAGTACCACAAACAAAGCAAACAAAATCCTTCACATACTCAAAAACAATTTCTCCACCCCCAAATGGGCTGACTCACAGATGACTACTTTCCAAACGCTGATTAGAACAGTACTATCCCAAGCCACTGCAAGCAGAAACACAGCCCGAGCATTCGAAAACCTTTCACGCAAGTTTTCGATAACTCCACAGGCTTTAGCAAAAGCAGATGTGAAGGAGATTGAAGAGGCAATTAAGGTTGCAGGGCTCTATAGAAATAAATCCAAAGTGATAAAGAGTATTTCTCAAGTAATTCTGGAACAATTCAACGGTTCTTTGGATTTCATTTACACTTCACTACTAGAAGAAGCACGCAAAATGCTTCTAACAATCCCTGGAGTTGGGCCTAAAACAGCTGACGTAACACTCCTTTTTTGCGCCAAGAAACCAACAATTCCTATTGATACTCATGTGAACCGTGTTTCAAAAAGACTTGGATTAGTCTCATCAAAAGCCGATTATGAAGAGACTCGAAGAGCGCTTCAATCCCTTTATCAACTCAAAGACTATTTGGCTGTTCATCTACTCCTTATTGCGCTTGGGCGAAAATATTGCAAAGCAAGGACTCCCTTATGTAAAACATGCCCTATAAACGAGTTATGCCCCTCTAAACACGTAAAGGATTAATGATCAAAGACTTGGCTTGCCCCAAACTCTCTACCCTTTTCATCGAGTTTAACCTGACCCACCGAAACAGTGGACACGGCTTCACTTACGGGAGTATATACTTTCATCACTCTTCTTTTATAATCGATACTACGTATGATTCCAATACCCAGAAACTTACCTTCCTCGTTCTCCAGTCCAACAAGCAAACCTTCTTCCTCACCCTCTCTAGTCACACTTACCTTTTTCCCTAAAACCTTCTCAACCATTTCGATCTGTTCCTCATCAAGCCACTGATTCTTCCACAAAACAATCAAAGCTGTAGTGACGGTTTCTTCATAGTAAAGGGGATATGTGCCCAACAGTTCTCGTATCTTTTCGACTCGTTCTGTAATAGGATGGTTGCCACCTGTCAAAAGGGCTCCTTTAACTCTTATCCAGTTTAAAGGAAATGATTGAACCTTCGCCCCTTTCAAATACTTCTTATAACTTAGCTGACGTAAAATCTTCCTCTTCTCTCGATCTCTTTTACGTATCACCGAAGGAGAGTCCACTGCAATAGTCTTTGTATCTTTCAAGGCGGACAAAACGGGGGCCAACACGTTTTCGCGTTGTATTCCAACAAGTACGTCTGGCGCGACTCTCCTGGTCAGCTCAATTTTATATTTTACTGCATCGTCTCCATCGACCCATCCGTCAGTGTTTATGATCAAAAAATCAACATTTGTTCCTAAAACTGTGTTTTTTAGGCCAGTTAACTTATCTATAACTCTACTTATCACACCACTTGGACTCGTAACTCCAACAAAATATGCGTTTTCTGCCTCCAGTTCAAAAAGGTCTCTGACAAGGGATCTTATGTGACAGAACCCTACAGTTGATGGTGGTCCAATGTCTGATTGGCCCAGATCACCGTCTATTATGGCTACTTTCAATTTTCTTTTCAAGGCCTTATTTGCGAGATAGACACAAAAGCTTGTTTTACCTGAATCAACCTCGCCCATAACCATAACGGTATTCGGCTTTCTCATTGAAACTATCTCTTCCGAGGCGGTTTCCCAAGAAACAGGAACAGTGCTTCCATCATTTTCCTCTAGTGAAGCATCGTCAACAACCATCAAATTAAATGTAGTATCTTTCTTAACATCAAAGGGTACACGTTTTCCATCTCTTATCACAATTTTGTCTCCCTTCTTAAACGTTGCACCTAGAACTTCAGCTTTTCCTGACATAAGTTCGACCGATGCTGGGCCATCTACAAGCAGGGTTTTACCCTTTCTAATTCTGCGTTTCATCAGTTTTTCCTCCGAGAATAAACTTGTCCCTGTCTTCCTGCAATCATTTTGGCAGACATCATGTCCCTTAGTCCTCTTCGATGAACAGTGTCCTTTATGAAATGGCTTGTCCCAGCTTCACTCACTATTTCTATAGCCACACCTTTAGGTAAATATTCATCTAATAAACGTGACAACTCTTCAGTATAAGTAGGGGCACCATCTCCTATTTTAACTACCTTCACTGAAGCCTTGATTCTATCCAGATTTTCTAAAATCGCTTTCAAAGTTTCTTCCAAATTTGAGCAGTAGAATGTTTCAAGGACATTGCCATCACCTAAAATTGCGACTCCAAAGTTTTCACCTGGGTCTACTCCAACAACAACTTTGTCATAATCTCTCTTTCCGTGAACAATGCGGATTGCTTCATCAACGACCATTGCAGAATCAGATTCGTTCTTTAAGATGACGACATTGGGATGCTTTATTGAAGTTCTTTCTTTTTCGGTGGTTAAAACGACCTTTACATCAAATGGAATGGAATCCCAAGGCCTTAGACTTAAAAAGGCTACATGTCTCTTCTTAAGTTCATTTACTAGTATGTAGTATGCTCTTCCAGAGACTGTTGCAACAGCGATTTTTGCTTTCATGTAACCGGCCTTTCACACTTGATAAAAAGCATATCTAGGGTTGTTAAGAAGCCGCCAAGTCCATTTGGAGAGTACTGTAACTCTTTCATGTTCCTCCCTTTGGAAGCCTTAATCATTCTTTTCCGAGTCTCTTAAATACATTGCGACGTATAAAGTTAGATTCAGCCTCTTATGAGTGCAATAATCTGTATCCACTAACGATGGGTCGTTCTTGGAAGACACAATTTCAACAGGTTGTGTTTCTCTTGACA
>CAZCYX010000013.1:0-25656 GCA_964503065.1 uncultured Candidatus Bathyarchaeia archaeon | reverse complement strand
GTGTACGAAGTAGGAAGTAATGGAGTGGAGTCGAATAGTCAAGAATTTTATGAGGAATTCTGGGAGGAATTTTGAGCAATTGCATTGGTTTGAGAATGATTATATCATTATCAACTCTCACTTTCAGTGTTCCCTCTAACAATAGAATATATTCCTCTATTGGGGGAGTATGCCAATGCTCAACTTGAAAACTAAAGAAATATTTTCTTTCTGGATTCTTAACGTGTGCAATCTGGATTTGTTCAGAATGGAATTCAGATGATGTCGAAACATTAGGAAGCGTGCCTACAATCCAACGATTCAAATTTCTAGGGTCTTGAAGATTCATTATTGCAGCTTTTGACATTGAAAATACCAATTAAATATGTTGCTTGGGTGCCTAAAAAATCCAGATGGGTTTTGGACTTAAATCTTTAGCCTAAACCCCAAAAAAATGATAAAAGAACTAATGGAATTTTGGAGGAAACTTCGTTTCTTTTATTGTTCTGTCTTCTTTTTGTTGTTTGCTAAGTCTGATGCTAACATTAGTTTCATGAAGTCGTAGATTTTTCCTTCTCTTCTGTGGCCGCTTATGACATCTATCACGTAGACGCCGACTACGAAGATTATGCATGCGATTAACCATTCGATTAAGGGTGTGAAACCTGTAAAGTCCATCTTGTTTTCACCTCCTCTTTTGGCTGTTAACCTTTTCAGTTGTCTGTTCAGGCTCCCAAAGCTCCCATCCCTGCTTGATCAGCATTTTACGCAACTCTTCACCTCTTATGGCGCCAAGTTCAAAGGCTCTCAACTGATCTTCAACAGTCAACTCCAGTTTCTCTGGTATACCCCAGTTAAGCCTAATCTGAGCTTTAACAGGATCAAATCCTGCTTGCTTAGTAACTGGCGCAAAGATTTCACGTTCTACGATTCGTTTGAGGAAGCGTTGTAAAGCCATAACCTTTCGTTCCGCCACTTCAATAGCTGCCCTTGCGGAGGCTTCTGTGAAACCTGGGGTTGTGAAGAGCTTGGGCAAGGGCGTCTGCAAACCCAAGATAAACTGATTCCAAACGTGTTCCACGTAGCCTTCAAATCTGCTGCGGGGGTCAACAGTGATAACTTCTACCTCCGCTGGCACGTTCACGACAAATCTTGCGCCTTCCCTTGGCATGCCCTTAAGAAGTGAAGCATATTCGGATGCTTTGTCGTCTGGTATGCCTGGAAACTTCCATAATTCGGTTGGTCCAGCATACTTCTTAATAATTTCAGTCATTCCTTTCTCGATTCCTGCTTTCATAATGGCGTAGCATGGACGGGTTTCACCGTTGTTCAGTTGCATAGTTTCAGCTAGACTTCTTAGTATGCCAGTGCCAAAGGCTTCTCCATCCACTGGATTCCAACGAAAATGGATTATGCGCCCAGCATCTAAGAGGTTGCTGCCATAACGGAAAGTCTGCTTATAGCCTTGAACCTCACCGTATCTGTCTCGCAAAATCTTTTCAACACTGGTCAGTGGCAGAACCTTGAGGCTCTCAAGCTTGTCAGGCTCTATCTTCTCCCAGAAACTGTTTCCAAAAGCAACGACCTCTCGGGTTGCCTGCATAAGCATACCATCTAGGTTAACGGCTTCGTTGAACTCGTCAACCACCGCTTTGGCTCTTTGGTCTTCAGCTGTAGTGTAAAAGCCCATGCCAACCGTTTGGTCAGCAATGAAGTCAACGGATGCTTTGGCGGCTGGATCTTGCAAATAAATGTTAACAAGTGTTTCAAAGGATATTAAAGGAGTCTCGCCGGTGAGTGTTCTCCACGCTGGAAGCAAAACGCCTCGTTTGGATGCTCTCTTAAAACTTCCATAAAATCCCTTAATCTTCCCGAACACTCTGTTCAAGCTCTTCAACCAAACAACTTTCAGACGAACCATTCTTTTAAGTCAAAATTACGTTAAGAGACAATATTACTGATGAACAGAACATCTTTTACTTTCACCTAGCTCTCCCCACTTCTCTGCTTGTCGATCGGTCGACTGCTTTAAATGCACAAAACCATCAAACTCTAACTAAGGAATACCCATGACCCACAATGTAGAACGTTGTAAGAACCCTTGGAATGGCGAATGCAAAAACACAGACATAGAAGTCTACATCTACTATAAAGGCAAGCGGCAGCCAATCTGTCGAAACTGCTGGCAAAAGATAGCGGACAAAGACCTTGAATGGTGAAAACATGACAAGTTATGAAGAAGGCTTTGAAGACTCTCTGGAACTCTGTCTCAGTGAAGTGAAGGACTCTAACAGTAAAAAAGATGCGACTCAAAGAATAAGATATCTCTTGGGACTGGTGAAAGAACACAAATTCGACAGAATAAAACAGATTATAGGTGCCATAAAATAACTCTAGAGACTTTTCAACACCACTGGCAACTCGTCCAATTCACTTATTATCACATCTGGATTTTCAGTTTCCATTTCTCCAGTCAAAGATTTTCTCACCAAAACAGTTCTTATACCCACTTTTTTTGCACCCTTAATATCATGAAGCAGCGAGTCACCCACAAAAACTGTTTCAGAAGCAGCAACCCCTAAGGATTCTAGAGCCTTCTGAAAAATCCTTGAACTAGGCTTACGCCATCCCACATCTCCAGAAATCATTATGACGTTAAAAAACTTGGCAAGGTCGAAACGTTCCAGTGTCCTCGTTAAACCCGGTGGATAGGCAAAGTTGGAAATAAGCCCTAACTTGTATTTGTGGCGGAGTTGGCTAAGAACCGTTGGAATGTAATCTTTCATTGTCATTTGTCCAGCGAAGGCTTCTGCAAAAGCGTCAGCTGCCCTAACAACCCTCTCATCAGTTTCCTTAAGCGTATATCCGAAATATTTGAGGGTTTCTGAGACACGAAGCAGAAAGTTGGCTTCTTGTAAGGTTTCTTCAGATTCCTTGTAGAGGCGGTCTCGAGTCTGAAAATACAGTTGCCTAAATTCTTGGAAGGGAACTGCTATTCCATCATGTAAGAGGCTTTCATGAAGTTCTAACAAACAAGCGTCATAATCAAACTGATCCGTCTGAATCAATGTATCGCCGAAGTCGAAGAGAACTGCTTTGATGTGTGAAGTTTTGATTGTAGTTTTCCTCCGGTCATGTGCTTTCTTCTACTAAAATCCTTTCGATTTCGAGAAGACATTTTGCCACCTTTTTTCCTTTTTCAGTCAGTGAAACCTCTACTGTGAAGGGGAATTTCTTTTTTCCTCTTTCGTTGATCAATCCGAGTTTTAGGAGTTTTGGCAGTGCGTTGTAGATGGCGGCTACGCTTGCTTCAACGTTCTTTCTTAGGTCTGTTCTTGAAGCCTTTTCTTCTTTTAGTAGATGGAGCAGTATGCGGAGTGCTGTTGTTTGTTCTAGTTCTGATATGCTCATTTTGAGGTTCTTCTTTAATGGATTAAGAAGCGTATGGTTGGGATTTTAAATGTTTTCGTTTCTTGATTTTCAGTCAACGATAATCCTTAAATATGAAGATCGTCAGATAATCCGTTATGCGTATACTGAAAAACAAACAACGCTTGTGGTAGGACGTTTTTAACATGAACAGACCCCTAACAAAACGTGGATATAGGTTACTAGGCTCCCTCCGACCCCACGAGGTTACACTAATCCTAAAATTTCTACAAACATTATCCAAAAATTCTAGGCACACGATGGCGATTTATCGCGATCTAAAAGATCACTCTGGCTTCCGAAATCTCCATTGTTTCTACCGTCAACTCAACTTCTCTCTAAAACATCACCTCATAGAATTGACAAAAGTAGAAAAGAAATGGGGAATCCCAACGAAAACGTACCGCATAACTGAAAAAGGAAAAAATCTACTACAGTTATTAGGAGAAGCAACAAAATACAGGTAATTTGCGGTTAACTATTATGTTCTTGCATGTGCTTTCGCTATCCTAATGAATGCCTGATTCTCCCAGCCTCCAGAATATATCTCACCGTTTCCCTATGATCTCCAACCAAAGAAATTAGAATGTTATTTGCTATGTTTTCATGTTTTCTTTGCTCTAGACTGCGTGGACCGAGGTTAATCCCTAAGTTTTCCTCGAGCAGCTGCAGGTCTTTCATTATTTCTGGAATCACTTCCTTTAGCCCAAACTTCTTGGTTATTTTATTAACAATTTTTCTTTCTCCCATTAGATAGTTTAGATTCTGCCAACAGAAGTATCCAGAGGCACATTGAAGGTCTTTTCTCCAGTTTACGTAATATTCGTCTAACAATTTCCAGTCTTCCTCTGAAAGTCTTTCCAAAGCACTGGTACCAATAAGTTCTGGCGGGAGTCCCAAAGAGTACATGGCAGCTGTGAACTCTATTGCTCTAGGCAATTGGGTAGACCCTATTTGTCTGCTGTACCCAAACAATCCAATGTGAAGTTTTCGTGCCCTCCTCTTCGGAACGAACTTAGCCACAAAGTTGATCAAATCAGATAGCTTCTCAACTTTCCTCTGATAGCTCTCTGTAAAAATCTTAATGATTCCCTTCACTTTTTCTTCTTCCTTTTCAGTCATAACCTTTGCATCTTTTTTCTGCAGTTCCGTGTTCAATTTTTCTATAGTTTTCTTTACATCTTCCTTTTCATAATCGTATTTAACTGCAGACTGGACCGTTACTGTCTTGACACCGCCATATTCTTGTAGAAAGTTGTTGACGTTAGCTGGGGTCAAATGACCCCTGAACGGTAAAGAGCCTGTACCCACAATTGGGAACATCTCAACTCCGTATTCCTGTGATACATTACGGATCTTTGAAAGCGCAAGCTTGATGAGAAGCACTGCGGGAAATAACCCATAATTCAACGCTGGGTCAGATCTTGCGAGGAAGACCCTCAAATAACTTGTTTTCACATGTTTCAAATAACCACTCAGGATTTTGTCAATATTTTGGAGGCTTTCTCTGTCTTCTATTAAAGGGATGAGCTCTATTTTCTTGGGCTTGAATCTGCCAACCCAATCTTTTACAGATATGTTTTCCATTTCGTTGAGTTTTATTTTTTCTTTTCCGACGATTATCTTGCTGTAGCAAAAGATCACTCTGAGAAGTTCAAGGTGAGAAGTGGTGAAGGGTAAAATAACCTCAAAGATTGGAGGGTAATCTTTCTTTTTGTAAAAGCTCTCTGCAATATCATAACAGCGAGGGATAGATTCTAACGCTTCTATCAGCCCCTTCTTCTCTGTCCTCTCAACTGAAGGATTCGGAATTCTGTAGGTTAAGAAGACATCTCTTCCAATGATATGTTCCTCAAAAAACTCTGGGTAATTCACTAGAAGTTTTCTAACTATATTTGGGTCAACATCTTTTCCTTCCCAATCCCACATCTGCTCTTCACATTTCAATTCATGATACGCAAAGAAAGTTTCACGCACTTCAGCCTCCCCAGAAATTGTTTCACCGTTGGCCCACGATGGAAGTTGGACGTTATCTGGATGTTGCGTAGACATTGTTGACGGAATTTTTCTCATATCTATTTTCTCCAGCGCTCTCTTGTCAGTGTTTCCAGCATTATGGTAGTGGATTCCTTCTCTGTATGAAAGACCATGCATGTCAAGGTTTTCTCTATTCCTTTCACCATTCTCAGTTTATCTATGACAAACTTCCCAATAGCATCCACATCCTTGTCCTTCACTTTCATTAGAATGTCCCAGTCTCCAGTGATGATGTGAACTTCTTGTACCTCAGGCAGTCTTGAAATCTGTTCAGCAAGTTCTCTCTGAGAAAATGGTGCTTGTGCCTCTTGTGGTCCATAAGAGAAGGACGCCAAAATGAACGCTGTGGTTCCCATACCCAATTTTCTAGCATTTAAGACCGCCTTATACCCTTTAATTATCCCTAGCTTTTCCATTCTTTTGATCTTCGCAAACACCGTTGTTATGGGGGAGTTAATATCCTTGGCAATCTGCTTGGTAGTTACTTTACAGTTTTCTTGCAGAACCCTCAATATCCTGATATCTTTTTCATCTAGCTTAGGTTGCATACCGAAATTATTACGAAAAACTTCCATAAAAACTTAACTTTTTTGAAATAATTCTATGATTTTTTGAAATATGTTTATATATGATGGATTACAAGGTAACCTATGGTGGAATCCATGAGGCCTTGCCAAAATTGACACTCGCTTACTCTCTTCCTTAAGAAAACGTTATCAATTTTTGAGACAACCAACAATAATAACTGTTTTAAAGATTCAAGATGAAATTCTCTCAGGTATTCGAGATTTTCTGCGAAATGAAGACTATTTAGAGGTTCTTGCACCTATCATTGGGCCTGTCACCGACCCCGGCATACGAGGAGCTAAGCAAGTAACTATTGACTATTATGGTGCTTCCTTTAAAGTGATGAGCAGTATGATTCTGTATAAGCAGACGGCTGTTAGAAGTCTTGAGAAGATATTCGCTTTGTCGCCTAACATTCGTTTAGAACCCGTTGAATCTGTGGCAACTGGGCGTCACCTAGCAGAGTTTCGACAGATAGATGTTGAACAGGCAAAAGCCACATACTATGATGTCATGTGCTTAGCAGAACGATTGCTTCACTATATTTGTAAAAAGATAACAGAAAAATTTGAAGCCGAATTGAGGCAACTAAACAGAACCTTAAAGGTCCCCACACCTCCCTTCAAAGTTTTAACATATCAAGAAGCGTTGGAATTGCTTCATTCAGAAGGCTTCAATGTAAAATACGGAAAAGAGATTCCATGGAAGGAAGAAAAAGCGATATCAAAGATGTTTGATGAACCATTCTTCATCGTAGATTATCCTGTTACAGCTCGAGGATTCTACGACAGAGAAGACCCCAACTCTCCTGGCATCCTAAGAGATTTTGACTTAATTTATCCTGAAGGGTTTGGGGAAGCAGCTTCTGGAGGAGAAAGAGAATACACTTACAAAGGAGTTGTTAAGCGAATGCGATTGACAGGGGAAGAGCCAGCTAAGTACGGCTGGTATCTAGAAATGTTAAAAGACGGTGTTTGCCCTTCTGCTGGCTTTGGAATAGGTGTTGAGAGACTGACAAGATGGATATGCGGTCTGAAAGCAGTGTGGGAAGCGGTGCCCTTTCCAAAAGTCCCGGGCATCATATCACCTTAAATACGTTTAGATTAGACTTGTTTTACACAATCTTCTCCTTTTGTTCGATTCGTCCTTCCTTTCAGTCGCATTTTTTGTGTTTCGTTTAGTGGAAAAGCCCAAGTAGTAACTATACTTTCGGGAATTGGCAGACTAAATAGATACGCAAAGGCAACCAATTGCCCATGATGAAGAATCTCATGTTGAATAAGGAATTGAAGATGCTCCAGCACGTTTGGATTCTCTTTTCCCAAACCCCAATCTATCTCCCTATTAACATCCTTTATACCTTTTAGGACATTGACCATGTAGTCGTCCATTTTCTTGAAATGCGCTCTAAGTTTGAGTTTCTTCTTATATATTTCTGGCTGGTCATAATTTCCCACAGAAAAATCAATCTTGCCAGTCTCAAGAGCTTTAATGTAGGCTTTCTGTACTTCTGCCATTTCTAAAAAATGTTTCCCGAACGTGTCAAGGCCTGGTCGGGGCAATTTGTAGCAAATCTCCTCTTCAGTTAAAATCTCTAGAAAATCCAGAGTATGGCTTCGACAAAATTTCCAGTTACTCAAAATTCTTTGCAGATTCTCTTGCATAATGACACCTACTTTGATATCTTTGCATAGTAAAATGACCAAGATATAACAATTTTTATAACTTTGTTATACTGTCGAAGTTTCAGACGTGAAGTCGAAGTCCTCGGCAATGTAAAAGGTGTGATAATGATGAAGACTCTTCTGAAAGAGGAAAAAATCGAGGAAACGATCAAGAGGATACCGCAAAGTTCGTTTACCGTTCTCAATTTCATCAAAATCTTTGAAGTACTATACCCAGAGGACAGGAAACGATTGATTGAGCGGTTCGGGCAATTCGGCGAGAAGCGAAGATACACTGTGACCACCTATCTCTCCAATCGACTCGACCTCTACTCCCAAAAACCTTACTCGTTGCTTCACCCTCTCATACACTATAGCAAGGGTAAGTTTAAGGACCGCAGAAGAACCACGAACGAAGAGAGAAAGTACTTCGGTAGCCCTTGGATTGCAGTATTCAGAAGGAAAAAGTAAATGGAAAAACCAGAGGATTGAGATGAAAATAGAAGATGTGTACTCAGAAATTGTTAGACAGTTGGAGAAGAGAGCTAACGCCAAGTTAGCATCAATGGAAGAGTATTATCACAAGAAAACAGGACACAAGTCTTACGGAATTAGAACTCCCGAACTCAGGGAGCTAATCAAAACATACCTGCGCATTTTTAAGCAACTGAGCCTCGAGGAAAAGTTTCAACTAGCTAGAATGTTTTTCAAGTCTGGTTTCTCCGAGCAAGCAACTTTTGGAAACACTGTCTTGGAGATTAGTGTTAGAAATATAACCACGTCTCATTTTGGCTGCCTGGAGGAAATTGCAGGTTATCTTAACAATTGGGCATCAACTGATTGGTTTTGCATCGGTACTCTGCAACCTTTACTTAGGAAATATCCTAAAGAGACTTTGAACCTGCTGAGAAAGTGGAACAGATCGGAAAATATGTGGAAACGAAGAGCGAGCGTGGTCGCATTTACAAGGAAAATTGGAGCGAGTGGAGAGTTTACTGATGAGGTGTTAGATTTATGTGATAACTTAATCTGGGATGAAGAAGACTTAGTGCGGAAAGGCGTTGGTTGGGCACTCAAAGATAACATGCGTGGTGCTAAGAAAAGAGTTCTAGACTATGTGAAATCCTTAAGACGAAAAGGAGTCTCATCAACAATCACGCTCTATGCTATCCGAGACTTGAAAGGCAAAGAAAGAGAAGAGGTACTGAATATAAAGCTTAAATAATTTAGTTCTATTGTGGATGACGAACAGTTTATATCATCTTCGCCCTTTATAGCTCGGTAAGGCTGCATGGGGCTGTGTAAAGTGAAAGTTAAACCTTTCGACAACGTGAAGAATCAAATTGGCTTTTGTGGAATTTGGTGTGGTAGTTGTGTGGGAGGGAACGGAGTAAGTATAGAGTTAACAAAAAGATATGAGGAGTTCGTCAAGAAGGGTAATCTAGAAAAGTGGGCTCCCAAAACATTTGACTTCCAAGAATTTATGAAGGGACTTGCTTCCATACAGGTTATGCCTTTATGTCCAGGGTGTCTGAAGGGTGGCGGTAATCCCACTTGCAAAGTAAGAATCTGTGCCTCAAAAAAAGACATAGCAAATTGTAGTCAGTGCGATCAACTTATGACATGTAGGCAATTTGAAGAGTTAGAGAAGAATTATAACCCTAAGATAAGGGAAGATTTGATGAAAATCAAGAAAATCGATAGAGACAAAATCATAGAAAAGTGGGTCAACGAATTAAAAAGTAAGTGGCCTCATTGCATTTTGTTTTTGAGCGACAAATAAGAGTAAAGGTCTAAGCTCTGTTTGTCCTTAATTCTATGTTAAACGCTTGTCTTCGTATTTACACATTTCAATGAGAGGGCACTCGTAACATTTTGGAGTGGGTGCTCTACATGTGTATTTGGCAAGAAGCCAGATTAAGCCCCCTACTCTTTCCCCTTTATCCCAAGGTATAAAATCATTGAGAGCCCGTTGAATCTCCTCATATCTTGCATTTAGCTTCACTAAACCCAGACGTTTTGCAATTCTATCAAAATGCGTGTCCACAACCGTAACCTCTGCATAACCATGGCGACTCGCTAGGAGCACATCAGCCGTCTTCTCTCCAATTCCAGGCAACTCCCTTAGCTTCTTCTTTGCTTCTTCCTTCGGAAGATCAAGGACTGATGAGATGTCGCCACCAAACTTTTCTAAGACTCTTCTGGACACATCTTTAATTCGTTTAGATTTAACGTTGTATAAGCCACCAGATCTTATGGCTTCCTTAATTTCTTCCTGATCAGCGTCTGCCAGAATCTCGGGTTTTATGTTAAATTTGGCTGCTAGACCTTTGTATGCTCTGATGCAGTTTGCTTCACTTGTGTTTTGGGAGAGAACTGTAATTATTAGGTTTTTGAATGGGTCTTTCGATATTTCTTCTGGATATTCCACTGGCCACCAGTACTTACCGTACTTCTCTTCTAAGATTTTTATTAACTTTGAGTCGAAGGTTTTCATTTTCCAATGGAACATCTTTGTCGGTTGTTGGTATAAGGTTTGCCGAAAGACATAGATAGAGTGATTTGCACAGTGAATCAAGAGATTCCTTAAAAGCAAAAAACGCAATCTCAGAGGCTAAAAATGTCAGAAGAAGAGCTTTCTTATATGATTGAAACTGAAGTGACTCCTGCCTACGTAAAAAATTTACTGGATTTTATTTACCAGAAATACATCTTACCAAATCAGAAGCATTTCGCAGACGTATCTAGAGCGACTGTTAACGGTTATTCCGTGCTTGCTTTCGTCACTCTGGATTCAGATGAAAAACGGGAATTAAGTGTCATGGTTAAGGGTAGCAAACCAATTGAAGTAGAGATTGCTCGACTTGATGAAACAGTAACTCAGAAGCGCATAAATGAAGTCAAACAGGACTTATTCATCGTCGTTCAGTATTTTGAGGAACAGGTCAGGAAAAGCACATTGTACTTTGCTTGGAGAGAAGGCGAAGAGATTATACCCGAAAAGATCAGTGGAAAAGAGAAGAAACCAATTAACAGACTTTTCCTGGAAACACAGATATTCCTCTTCGTAATCTTCATCAGTCTCAGTATATTTCTATTTTTGATTCTCGATTGGCTCGCTCCAGTAGCTCTAATGATCCTCCAGCTCCTTATCGTTCTTAATTCTAACAAAATTGTAGCAAGAATCGGAGACTGGCACATAACTCAAGCTAATCCAAGCATTCACCTGTTACAGTACCATTTACCAATTGAGGAGCACGAAGAGTTCAGACAAAAATACAAGAGAAAAGAATTGATGCAAATCAAGAAAGAAATATACGACCAGACATTAGCCAAGGGAAAGAACATCGATTGCGAAACTGCTCAGGAAGTGTTCACCAAACACGGATTCGAATGCAAACCCGAAAACCTGTCGACAAAAACAGTAAACGTACATGACTTAGTGAAGAAGACCGCCGAGAAGTTTGGTCTTCCCATACCTAAAATAGTTATCTCTAACACTATGATGCCAAATGCAGCGGCTTCTGGGCCTAGTCCAAGTCGAGGAGTGGTGCTCTTAACCACTGGGCTTCTTGTTCAGTTGGAGGAAGATGAGATTCTCAGCGTCGTGGGCCATGAGTTTAGCCACTTGAAGAGTAGGGATCCTTTAATTCTCTTTGGGTTGACGGCTGGAGAGTTTCTGTTTCGCTTTTATGTAATTCTTCCATTGTTTCCAGTCATTTTTAGCTCTTATATTTTCTTCTTTATCTATTTCTGGTTGATTATGGCATTGATATATTTCATTGCCAAGTTTTTTGAGGCAAAATGTGACCTTGTTTCGGCAATGGTGATAGGGCAGCCTAAGGTTTTGGCGGAGGCTCTTGAAAAGATCGGATTTCGAAGACTACAATTTGAAAGATCTCCGTCTTATCGACTGCAAAGATGGATTGGATGGGAACCTCATCCTCCCGTCTCTTTTAGGGTGAATCGACTCCGGAATCTCGAAGTTCCTGTGAAGGTTAAACATCCGCTGTTCCAGTCAATGAAAGATGTAACCAAAGGATTTCTCGCCAGCTTTTAGAAAAATGTCTAACGTTTTTGTTTCTGGTGATTATAGGTCATTTAGGAGACTTTTGACAGTTCAAGTGACATCAACTTCCAGAAAACAACTTCTTATCTACATATATCAACGAAGTACATCGTATCAGTGGAGGAAATCGGATCTCAGATGCCTCCATGAGTTATTACATCGTTGTTTTATGAAGGCAAAGGTAAGGGATTCTAGACCGTTTTTTGCTGGTTGCATAATGTCTTCATGAACAATATTGTTTTTTCATGTAATTTTGACTTTTAAAATGAACATGCAACATAGTCTTTTTGGTGTGTTATTTGCCATGGGAAGAAACTGAAGAGTTTATTCGTTCTGGGCATCGTGACCCAGACGAGTTTGAGCCCGACAGTCTCCGAACGATCTGGGTCAGCGAGAAAGAAGGGATAAAAGCTGTTATTGGAAAGCCGAGAGGCGAAACCACAACTCAAATCGTCAGCTACCTCTTCCTAAAAGAGAAAGACTGGAATCTAGAAAAAGCAAAATCATGGTTTCAAGAACACGAACAAAAAACAAGTCACGAACACCTATACTGCCTAACCCCAATTTTGGAAAAAATTATTGACAAACCGCTAAGAATTCGGGGCGTAGCCTTAACGGCTGGAATGAGCCGAAATCTTAACATTTATATGGACAAGGAACTTGAAAGATTTGCTTCCAAACTCGTTGGTTCGCCGGTCTATCTGGAACACGTTTCCACATTTTCTGCAGTGGGCAAGGTAGTAGATGCCAAGTGGGATTCCGACTCGAAAACGCTCTTTTATGAAGCAGAAATTTATGACGATGAAACCCAGGAAAAGATTCGCAAAGGCCTAATTCAACACGTTTCTGTGGCAGCTGACTATGAACGTGTAGACAACCTAGACGGAAAAGCCCCTCATGGATTGCACAATGCAGAGTTAAGCCTTGTAGCTGTTCCAGGTATCCCCCAAACTAACATACAAATAATGGAAAAGCTTGCCCCAGAGCCAACTCTCAATGACTCAACAAATTCTTTGAAGAAAGAGATATCTGAAATCAAGAAAACCTTGGAGACTTTAGTTAAGCGAGTTGATGCTCTTGAAAGAGAAAGGATTAAAGAGGCAAAAAGATGGCAACCGACTGGACGAGCCGTCATAGCAGTTGAGGCTGCGGAAACTCCCACATCCCTTGACCTCTCTAAAATTCCGTTACGCGACGTTATGAAACATTTCTCATAGTTACCCAGTCAAGAGGCTGGTAACAAACGAACCGAAAGGAGGAAAAAATGAATGACAGATAAATGGCCAAACGAAGAAGGCTTCATCAGTGAAGGTGAAATCGTATCGCTCTTCAAAGCCACAGGAACAATTTCAAAAGGGACACTAGTACGCCTCACTGGAGACTTGGAGGTTCAGCCAGCAGTTGTAGACAGTGACCCCATTGGCGTAGCCCTGAAAGACGTGACAAGTGATGAATACGTGCCGGTATGTATTCACGGAGTTTGCAAAGTTAAGGCTGGCGGAGCAATTGCTCGTGGAAAAGCTGTGAAAAGTGACGCAAACGCCAGAGCCATAGAAATAAGTGATCAAGCGGTAAACGAGGGCGGAACTGGAACCTACACCATTTACTACGCTAGAAAAGCTGGCATATCATTGCAGGCTGCAGTGGCAGCGGACGATTGGATTCTGATCTTTGTCTGTAAGTAGGAGGAAGAAATTATGCGAAAATCTGATTTAGCCGTAAGAAGACTTGAAGAAAAGTTAAACACAAACTTCAGTGGTAAACCAATTTCTTTGATGCAAAACGAACTACGCCAAAAAATAGGAGAATTTCTGAGAAACAACCGTTTACAGGAAATCTTGCTTTCAGATGCCAGCCAGGCCACTGCAAAAGTTTTGGATGTTGTGTGGGAAGCAGCGAAGCCCAACTTGATTGGAAGAGAAATCGCTGTGGTAATCGCTCAAGATGCCCCCAGCATCAAGATTCCCCGTGCAAAGTTGAGCAAAGCCTATGAAGTGGCAGAAGGCGCAGAAATTCCAATTGGCACAGAAGACTACGACAGCATAACCTTGGCACCCAAAAAATATGGAGTTCGCCCATTAATCAGCAGAGAGATGGTGGAGGATGCCGAGTGGGATGTCATTGAATATCAGCTTGCGGAAGCTGGTAGAGCCATGGCAGATCTTGAAACAGAAGCAATAGTTTCTCAGATGATTTCGGATGCTGGTAACAGTGCGGCGGCATCAACTTCTGGAACCTTAACATATAGTGATATGGTTAACATCCTGAAGGAATGCTTAATTGACAACTTCACCCCCGACGTCTTAGTGATTCATCCAAGCGAACTCGCCGACCTATTGATGGATACAGCCATTCAGAAAGCTATGGAATGGGGAGGACCTGCAGTGGCTCCAACTGGTAAAGTCGCCCATCTGTTAGGGATGAGACTGTTAGTTTCCACTAAGATTACAAGTGGAACCGCCCTACTAGCAGACAGTAAACATGCCGGAGTTCTGTTCATCAGAAGAGACATAACCGCTGAAGACTACGAAGACCCCGTGAAAGATCTGGCTGGAGTTTCCATAACTGCACGATGGGCCTACGCAACATTAAGAGCTGAAGCAATAGGCAAAATCACTAGTTGCTAACGACGTCAAACAGGACCAGAATTTTGCAAATCCCTCATTTTTATGAACTCAAATCACACGAGGTGAACATCAGTGGATAAAGAAGAGATACTCAATAACGAGGAATTGACCATTAAGGTTCTGGAATTGGAGAAAAGACTTGTGGATCTTGAAAGAAAGAGAACCAAGAGGAAGGACTGAAGACGACAAAGTCCCTAGAGAAACGCATGGAATTGGCGAGACTGATTCTTCGTAAACTGGAACAGCAACCTCTAAGATGGACCCCCCTCCTGAAGGCAACAATTCAGGTCAGTGGAAGTCCGCCACGCCTCTACTATATACTAAAATATTTAGAGAGAAACGGCTTCGTCCAACATGTAACAATTAACAAAAAACCCCACTGGACAGTTACAGAGAAAGGGAAAGAACTGTTGAAAGCCCTATCAGAGGATAAATAAATTCCTAAAAATTCCTTTTTTTGTAGAACTTCAGGTCCTCGTCGCAAACACATTTGGTAATCTACAAACAGCAAATGCAATAGTAATTTTGAGTGGAAAAAATACGCCAAAAAAGGCGTTTTTCAGGGCAAGTGTTAATAATAGAATTGCAGAACATTTTTTCAGAAGAGGGGTGAAGATGGTTTGGGATTCGAGAAGCCTTTGCGAGAATTGAATTTTGGAGAGATTCTGGGTCAGACATTCAATCTCTATTTCTCCAAGTTTCTCTTGTTTTTTCTTCCATTTCTTGTTGCTGGTCTTCTCACTGGAGCTTGGGGAGAAGTTGTGAGTTGGATGCTTCCACTGCCCAAGGAACCAGATCTACCTGCTCCTCCAGATGTTCTTTTATCGTATCTTTCTTCTTTGTTGGGGGTTGTGGTTGCGATGTCGTTCTTGACATTTCTTGTTGGTTGGATTGTCAGTACTATTGTTGGTGGTATGACCGTTAAAGTTGCTTCTGATACCTTAGAGAGGCGTAGCATTGATCTTTCAGAGACTCTTAATTTCACCGTCAGTCGACTACTTTCATTGCTGGGAGCTGGAATCATTACAAGTATTTTGATTGTGCTCGGGCTCATTTGTTTGGTTGTGCCAGGCATAATTTTGGCAATTATGTTTTCGCTTATTGTGCCTGCGATTGTTATTGAGCGGGCGGGTGCATTAGAGAGCCTTTCTCGCAGTAGAAGACTGGTTGGAAGGCGTTGGCTAAAGACTTTTGGACTTTTGCTGGTTGTTGGCATTATTATTGTTGTTGCAACTTTGATTTTTAGTGCTGTTAGTAGCTTTTTTGGTCCCGCGGATTGGATCGTAAGCAGTATTCTTGGGGCATTAGTTTCGCCCATTTATCCAATCGCGGTTACGTTGTATTACTATTCTATGGTTGCAAGAGAACAGCCTCAGGAGTCGATACCATCACAGTCTGACTAGTCGATCGCTAGCAAATTTAAAAGACTTTTTGGTTGAAAGCAATAGCACTAAACTATTAATAAATCTCTGCTAGAAGGAATAATATTCATGTACTTTAGAAGGCATCTATTTTATGTCTCGACTCAGGTCTGCAAGTTTCTTCCGTTTAAACTTTCTTTTGGGAGACTTAAACCGAGACCTTAAGCTTCTCTTTTTGTCTAATCTAGTGGGTGCCTTTGGAGATGGTCTCTATTTCTACATATGGCCCCTCTATATCCGAGAGTTAGGTGCCAAGCCAGCTGAAGTAGGCGTTGTCTTCACGATACTTGGTTTAGCATCAGCGTTGACGCCGATTCCTGGCGGTTTTCTAGCCGATAGATATGACAGAAAGAAAATCATGATTCTCGCTTGGTTGATATGGATACCTGTTCCCCTAATTTTTTCTATGGCGCAGGATTGGAGCCAGCTTATACCTGGAAGTTTCTTATATGGGTGTTTTGTAGGCGGACCTGCCAGTAGCGCATATGTTGCAACTTCGGCGAAAAAAGAGAGGATGGCTTCGGTCTTTACTACTCTTTCTGCTGCTTGGTGGTTCGGCTACATCTTCTCTCCAGGGATAGGGGGCTATATTGCTTCTCTTTTTGGAATGAGACTGGTCTTTTATTTGTCGTTTGCCTTTTATGCCTTAGCTACTGTCTTCGTTTTGTTTGTTGGAAGCCAACATGCAACCAGACCTTCTAAACAACCTTCCACGTCTTCTGTTCCATTCAGTAAAAAGAAACTATTGATTTGGGCGTCTTTCTTTGCTGCAATCTTTTTTGTATTAACTCTATTTAGACCATGTGTTACACAATTTCTTGAAGACGTATATGCGTTAAGTAAGTTTCAAATTGGCATTTTAGGTTCCGTTACTTACGCGGGTTCTGCCATTCTTCTCGTGGCACTTGGAAAACTAGGAGATAGATGGAAGGAATCTAGTGCCATCTTCGTCTCTCTACTGTTAACCTTCACATCTATCAGCATACTTATCTCATTCACTGAGTTTTCAATCTTAGTGTTAGCCTCCTTCTTGATGGGTGCTTCCTATGTGATCTGGTCCTTGATGAGTGCAGTCATGGGTTCGCTTACGCCTGAAGCCACACGTGGACGATGGATGGCAGTTGCACAAACGGCGAGTTTATTGGCTGCTTTCCTTGCACCTTACATTGGAGGAATCTTTTACGAGACTTTGCCATACAACCCTTTCATAGTTGCAGTCGTATTAATCCCGTTACTGGCGGTTCTAGCTTTGATTATCTCGCTGAGAGTAGAAAATAGTACAGATGATAACTACATTTAGTAACAAGTACAGACCCAATCATGCGAGCGCATGTGAACCTTTTTTACCAACTGACAAGTGAGCAGAACGGAAAATCGAAAGCCTTTAATTCATTTTTTATAGACCAATATCCAGTGAATTCTATGAAAGCCTTTATCTCGGTTGATTTGGAAGGTATGCCCTATGTCGTTATCCCGGGGCAGTTAAATCTGAAAGGAGCATTATATGACGAAGCAAGGAAGATTGCCACAAAAGTCACATTAATCGTGGCAGAAGAACTAAATAAGAACGGCTTCGATGAAATTGTTATCGCTGATAGCCATGGCCCAATGGTTAACCTTCTAGTTGAGGATTTACCTGAATATGTAGAGATTATCCGGGGGTATCCCCGACCAGTCTGCATGGTCTCTGGAATCGAAGGGTGCGATGTTGCCTTATTCCTTGGATATCATGCCAAATTTGGAACTGCAAAATCCACGTTCGATCACACCTACAGTGGTGGAAGCATCAACAAAGTAGAAGTGAATGGAGTCGCAGTGAGTGAGTTTCTTTTGAACGCTTACACTGCAGGAGCCTTGAATGTTCCTGTTATACTGGTTGCTGGTGAAGCAAAACTTCTTGAAGATGATGTTAAGAGATATGCACCTTGGGCTGACACTGTGGCTCTAAAACATTCTTTGAGCAGGGTTTCCGCTAAAAGTTCTAGTATGATAAAAATTGAGAAAGAGCTAAAAGAAAGTGTGAAGAGAGCCGTAGCCAACTTTACACAGAATAAAGTTAAGCCGCTAACAGCGAAAAAACCAATAAAAATGGAGATAAACTTCTTGGCAAGTCACCTTGCAGACACTGCTGAATTATTACCCATAGTTAAGAGAATCGATGGATTAAATGTAAAGTACACTGCCAGCAACATGATTGAAGCTTACAAAATATTTGAACTGCTAGTGCTTGCAGCAAGCGGCGTATCGGCTCTTCTCGAAAAACGCAGATAATCACTTCATCGGTGGGCTTAATTTTGCGCGCCCGCAAATTGTTTATAGCAATAACAGAAGCTCTCGTAATTTATGGATTGATAATCGTAGTATATGGAACTATAGCGATTCATGTTACTAGAACATGGGCTGGCAACTGGCGGGTTGACAATCATCTTCCATGGCTAAGATTAGACCTCTTTATGATGATCAGTTTCGCATTATCCTTTTTCGGATACATAGCATGGCGATACCTAAAATCCATCGAGTCCACCAAACAAAAAGAATAGCCTAATGCGCGCGCTAATAATAAACGAGAAAAACTCGAAAGAAAATTCAATTGGGATGTTATGAACTTCAAAGGTGATACTAAAAGGCAAGCAGTTCTAAGACATCAAATGACTAAAAAAGGAAAGAAGATAAAGAGGTATAGGTATATTTCAAAAATACTCTCTGTTCTCAAACCAAGAATGAATCTTCTTGATATTGGTTGTGGAACTGCCCACATTATTAGCGAATTAGCGTCATGCTGTAAAACTGCCATTTTTATTGGACTTGATATCTCCCCAGCAATGCTCAAGGTAGCTAATGTCAATGCTATGGAATCGCGAAATGTTGTGCTAGTTGAGAGTGACGGGTTGAAACTTCCTTTTCCCGATTGTACTTTTGACATTGTAATAACAAGATTGGCTGAATATTCACCTCAAGAGGCCTATAGAGTTTTGAGCAAAAAAGGATATTTCTTTGAATATGGTTTAGGACTAGAAGCTGATAAAGAGATTTTGGAATTTTTCCCAGAAAGGATTGAGAAGGAGAATTTCTTCTTTCCAAAAAATTTGACAAAATGGAAGCAAGAGGTGTGTGAAGAGTACAAAGATACCAGTTTTGTCATTAATAGCATAGAAGACTACAAAGAAAAGGAGTACTATAAGAATGAAGATGAATTGATGGATCTTATCGAAATGGTGCCGCTTGTTAAGAATTTTGATAGAGAAAAAGATAGAAAAAAGATTAGCCAACTTGCAGAAAAATATAGAGAGAAGAAAGGTATCAAAATTACTTGGCATTACTGCATTATACAGGCAAGACGATTATAATAGCGCGCGCATGTTTCTTGCAAAATGGTTATTTCGTGATTCAGAGAGTAAATTTCAAATACGGAAATCTTTAACCTTTTTTTCTTAAAAATTCTGACTTTACGGACTGCATGCTTAGATTATGGTACAAATCACCTCTTACCCGGCGACGAGATCCATGTTAGTCTTCCAAACGAAAATATCGATTCCGATTTTCGTATAATATCTGTTGAATATCAAGTGATCGCGAGAGAACAGACGTTAGAGATTACGCTGGAGCTTGGTAAAGAAAAGCCTTTGCTTGCCGACTATCTCCATGGTTTACGTGCTACGACAGTGACTGTTGAAAAGTTGATGCGAACAAAAGCAGGTCTCACTGGAGTAGCTGGATCTGCAGGGGGTGGTGGGGGAGGCGGAGGGAGTGGAGCTGACGAAAAGGTAAAGGTCACGAGCAATGATGCAGTGGCTGAATATCTAAAAGACAAGCTTGTGGCAGGGACGGGTGTCACACTAACAGAGCAAAATGATGGTGGGGATGAAAGCCTAAAGATTGACGGGCATCGTGAGTGGGGTTGGGCTGACGAACAAGGTTAGCGACGTAGCATTCACATTTCGTATGCTTACACTAAAACATGGGTTGATAAAGGAATTGTAATACCGCATGGAACTGGATATGAGAGTTATTTGAATAATCCTTGTGTTTTACGTTTACCAGATGGAGTTTGTCCTGATGGTTACCCATACATTATCTATTACGAGGGTGACGACGCTTCAAATTGGACTTCAGCGCGAGTTTGGATTCAGAAGAGCAGTGATGGACACACTTTTACGAAAAATGGCTTAACGAATCCTATGTTAACTCCACCTACAGGCTATGTTGCGGTTAAAATGTTTAAGGCAATCTATGATGTTTATGAGACAGTTAGCTCGAAGAAATTTAAGGCTGTTTGTGGTCTTAGAACAACTGCAGGTGCTGAAGTTTGTGGATACTATTTGGGAAGTGCTTTCGATACTTGGACATTTCAAGGCACTTTGCCGCTTCCAAGTTATGACTCGAACCCCGTTATGTTCCGCATAGGAAACGCCCATTTCATCTATTATGAAGACACAAGCCACAACATAAGGCTAAGCGTAGTCAAAGATGATTTCAGCACTATTTACAATCACGGAGTTGTTCTTTCGGCTGGGGCTACATGAGAATGGGATAGTGCAAGGCTTGTAACTGTTGGTCTATTTTGGAACTTAGGCGTGTGGTATCTTTTCTATGGAGGCTTAGATGCCAGCAATTATATGCATATTGGAATGGCATACAGCAGCAACGGATTCACCTACACAAAATATCCTCTTAACCCAGTAACGCCGACAATAGCTGCGAGTTATTGTGGTTATGTTGCACCAAGCCTGTTAATGATTGAAAAAGACTTCTGGATGTATGCTAGTGATTGGACTTCATCCTCTGCCTTTGACATTTCTAGGTTGAGCTTGATATGAATTCTGTGAGTGTTCTATGATGAGTGCAATGGCTAAGCAAATTAACGGTTTACAGCTTGGTGTGTTCACATGCCAATGGTGAGGGATGTTCTCTATTGGCCTAAGCATCTTCGTAACAAAGTAAAGCAGACAGTTCAACTCTTTCAGAAAGAAGAACTGAAACGCAATCTCGCTAAAACCGACTTGAGAGATGTCATAATCACATGTGTGGCAGAAGCCTTACCCACTATCCGCAAGATGTCACTCGAAGATTTCAGACGAAAAGTTAACGAATTAAAGAACAAAGGCTGAACATACTCGACAAAATATTCTCTTGAAACTTGTCACATTCCCTTTGAAACAACGTTTCTCAACGTCCCAATTTTCTCAATTTCTACTTCAACCAAGTCGCCAGGCACCAAGAACTTGGGGTTCGGCTTCATGAAAACTCCAACTCCCGCAGGAGTTCCAGTAGCGATTATGTCTCCGGATTCCAAAGTCATTACGTGACTGAGATGATGGACTATTTCATGGACGTTAAAGACCATGTTTTTTGTAGAAGAGTTTTGCCTTTGTTCACCATTCACCCTTGTGCGAACACCTAAATTGTTAGGGTCTTCAATCTGATTAGCGGTTGTGATACAGGGTCCCATGGGTGCAAAAGTGTCAAAACTCTTACCCCTAGTCCACTGTTTGTCTTTGAACTGGATATCACGGGCGCTTATATCATTGAAGGCGGTGTAACCAAAAATGTATTTTTTAGCCTCTGAGACAGAAATGTTTTTTCCTTTCTCACCTATCACTATTGCCAATTCCGCCTCATAGTCCAGTTGTTTTACCATTTTTGGTCGAATTATTGGTTGATTCGGGCCAATTATAGCTGTACGGGGCTTCATAAATATAATCGGCTCATCTGGGATATCTTTTCCTTGTTCTTCTGCATGGTCTTTATAGTTTAGGCCCAAGCAAACAATTTTTGGGGGTGAAAGTACAGATGCTAAAAGTGTTACGTCGTCAAGACTGATGGCTGCATTTCTCTTCTCGTTCCCTGTTGAACTTCTCATCAACTGTTCCACAATCCTTATGCCCTTGCTACCACAGGCTATGAGTTCGTCGAGGGTGAGTGGGGGAGAGTATTTCAGTGCTTTGGGCAGTGCTAAGAGGCATATAATTTCATGGTCAACTAGAACACCATAGGATTCTATGTTTGAATGTCGGTAACGAGTCAACCTCATGGTTTCATCAACTGCCTTCACCTTTGTATACGGTAGTGGTGTTAAATAAAAGCCTAAAGAGAAAGAACTTTGATAAGAAGGTAATCCATTGTTTATGTGAAGTGAAACCGAATGACAAAGGAAGCAGAGCGAGTTAAGAAACCAAAATTGCCCAAGAAACGATTTCTTAAAAGAAAGATGAAGAAGAGTTAATGATTATGGTTGATCTTAAGGAGATTAGGTGGAAAACAGTCTCTGTTGACGACTATATCTCTTCCATAAGCAAACGCTTCATAGAGAAATTTCTTGAACGCAAAGAAAATTATCAACCAAATCATGAAGCATTGGAGAGACTGAAAAAAGAAGCTAACAATTACATGGTTGTAGTTTTTTCCGCAGAATGGTGTAAAGACTGTGCTAAGAACGTCCCAGTCTTATGGTTGATTTCAGAATTTACGGGACTAGAAGTCAGAGTTTTCGGCAATCTTAAGAAAGACCCCCTTAATCCCAAAACACGATGGAGAATCCCTCCATCTCCTCCTGAAGTAGAAACCTTCGATGTGAAGAAGACTCCATGGATTCTTATCTTTGACAAAGAAGGCAAAGAAATTGGGAAGATCATTGAAAATCCGAAATATACGGGCTCTGTTGAGGAAGAATTATTATATCTGATTGGCAAAAGGCAAAGTCTGTGATTGTTCTAGTCCTTTAATGTTTTTTACGTTTGTCTATTCCAGTCTTTGATTATTTTGTCGGTTTCTGTGATTTCTGCGTTGTAGACTTCTTTTAGATATTGCAACCCTTCTTTGTAGTCTTTCTCTGTGAAGGCTTCTGTTGCATCCTTTGGGACTTTGATTTTGTAGCCTCTGAAGAAGGCGCCTGCTGCTGTGTGTCTGACACATATGTTGGTGTGTAACCCAGTTAGTATTAGGGTGTCAACTTTTAAGTTTCTGAGTAAGGAGTCTAATCCAGTTTCAAAGAAGCCACTGTAAACCCTCTTTTCTAGGACGTAGTCTTTTTTCTCAGGCTTTAGTTGAGGAATAACTTCTGCCTCCTCTGTTCCTTTCATGGCGTGTTTTCCCCATCTTCCAAGTTCAAAATCTGCTTGTAAGTGAGCATCGTTAGAATATATCACAGGAATCCCCTTTTTCCTTGCCGATTCAATCAGTCTTTTTATGTTTGGAATTATCTTTTGGGCTCTTTCACACTTGAGTTCGCCAGTGACAAAATCATTAAGCATGTCTATGACCACAACTGCATCCAAACAATCACCTTTTCCAAGATTTAGCAATCCCAACTATTAAAAATCTCGTATTCTTCGAAAACAAGTTTTGGACACCAACTGCATACATAAAATCAAGGGCAAACTTTAACTTTGAAGCGCGAATAGAGAAATAAGAGGTGACACATATGGCGGAGAAGCCGGTCTTAAAGATCGATAAACCTCACTTTGTTGTCAAGCTTCACGAAGACACACTTGAGGTGGACTTGAAGGAAGGAGCCAAGAAAGAACTTGAAGACGTAGTTGAGGCGCATCCAATCCTTAGAGAAAGTCTTGGGATTTTATTCCAAACCATAGTTCCATTAGATGTTGCATTGAAGGACATAGAATCCGCTGAAGTTGATAATAAAGGTCGACTGAAAATAGTGATCCCTCTACGAAGAGACATCATCATTCCACTGGAGGCCAATGAATCTACGAAACTTGCCGACAAGATGAATGAACTAATACCATTAGCGAAACTAAAGGATGCTGAGCTTATGAAGGCATTAGAGGAAGCAGAGAAAAGACCGAAAACAAAACCGAAGAGACCAACCTAAATCTGCTGCACATGGACTCTTAAGTTGCTCCTACCTGATAAAGGAATCAAACTTCCCTTCTTTGGATAATTTCATTAAACACAAATATCAAGTACGCGCGCATTTTTCCAAAGGGTATGAACCAAACAAACCATTTTTCAACCTATAAAACGCCGAAAAGAAGCAAAAAAAGGAAATAACATGCTGTATCACACAGAAATATAAAAGTAGGATTTGCCCCCCACACAAAAGGGAATGTCACCTTAAAACTCCCTTCTTTATTTTGCCAAAAGTCATAGGTGCACTCAGTGTTGCTGCTTAGCGACAAAGATGATTCCAAGCAGAATCAATGAAGCACCAAGAACAAAGAGCGGTGCAGGTATTTCTTGAAATAGGATTACACCTAAAATTGTTGCACCAACAGGTTCAAGTAAAGCCATAGTGGCGGTCTCAAATGATTTCAAATTTGAAAGAGAAGAGAAATAAAGTGTATGCGCAATCGCTGTCGGTAATAAACCTAAGCAGATAACTGGAACAACCATTTTAACATCGCTTGGGATTACAGGAACATTGTTGGTGGGTATACTTAAGACACCAACAAATAGAGCTGTTAACAGATAAATTGGAAACATTGTTGAAAATATAGACATTTGACTGCGGGTTTTTCTACCAAAATTTAGATAGAAAGCTTCAACAACCGCTGCTAAAACCGCTTCCAAGTCACCTTTCAAGTTTAAAGAAAACCCAAAAGGATGCACATCTGCAAATGCAATTATGCAAACACCTACAAAGGAAACAGTTAAGCCCCAAACCGCTAAACGCGATGGCTTAATGTTAAAAAGAAAACTTGAAACAAACATTGAGAAAATTGGAGTCGTATTAACCAAAACCGTCGCATTAAGAACCGTTGTGTCCTTAACTGAAGATGTGAAGAATATAAAGTGAAGCCCGAGAAAAATACTTAAAACAAATAGGTCTCTAAGGTTTTTCCGTACAAGCTTAAAGTTTAAAGATTTTTCTAAAACTAGAAGCATTATAGATAACGCAATAGAAGCAGTGACCAAACGCCAAAAAGCAATAGAGAAAGCATTAACATCGGTTAGATACTTTGTGAAGATTGCTGCTGTACCAAAGAGAATCCCAGCCATTATACCTTCGGTTAAAGCTAATCTTCTTGTTTTCGCAGGCATTTAAACGTCTTTCACCTTTTAACTCAATATTTTTCTTATTTCTAGTTCGAACCTCTTCTTTTATAGAGTTCCCTTAAATCTTCTCCGAAGATTATTATTCCACAAGCCACATCATATTTTTACTTATGAAGGAACTAATAAAACAGCATTTTAGAATTTGAAGGTGAACATGCGATGAACACTGAAGAAATTATGGAGTTAGCTTTGAAACTTGCAGGATTAAAAGAAGTTCCAGAAGACAGTGCCATCTATGTAAGCGGCGCTAACATTAGAAAGATTCTATTCGGTACTGATGCTGGTGTACCAGAACTGTTGCTTGCGAAGCAGCTAGGTTATGACGCCGTGATTGCTCATCATCCACAAGGCGGAACAGCAACTATAGACTTCCATCAAGTTTTCAGAAGACACGTTCAACAAATGGTTGCGGCTGGGGTTCCAGTAAAAGAAGCGGAAAAAGCTGTCAAGAAGAGACTTGAAGAGTTAGAGGTGGAAATGCACACGCGAAACTATGCTCATGCAATTGATGTTGCAAGGCTTCTGAAAATGCCTTACATGAACATACACACGCCTCTAGATGAGGTTGGAAGAAGAACAATGACTGAAAAAATTAACAGCAGAATCAGAAAGAACTCCACAGTGCAAGACGTGATTTCTGCTTTGAAAGAACTCCCTGAATTCCAAAACGCAGTCACCGAAATCAAAATTCGACTAGGAAGAGCTGAAAACCCCGCTGGGAAAGTTGTTGTGTCGCATGGTGCCGGAACTAATGGCGGCTATGAAATTGCCAAAACATACTTCAAATATGGCACTGGAACAGTTGTATACATTCACATAAGACCTATAGATTTGGAAAAACTGAAAGC
>CAZCYX010000012.1:0-26414 GCA_964503065.1 uncultured Candidatus Bathyarchaeia archaeon | reverse complement strand
TGAATATTGCTAAAGCACCAGCTTTATTGAAGCCAGGCTTGTCTTTAACAGATTTCAATATATTTGAGAGAGAAAGGGCTCCTTTTGCATGAACACCAACATTATCTGTCATATAACCATCCTCATTAAGCATTAGTAATGGTCCATATAAGATCAACTACAAGCTTGTTTATGGATGTTGGCACACCATCGACAAAGGGCTCTCTCTTTTGGGTTACGCTGTCAATTCCTCCTGCATTTATGATACGATTAAGGAGTCTTAACTCGCTTTTTCCGTCGTGTCTATAATCTAGGTTTTTTAGAAGACTTAAGCAGGCGGCTATTCCATATGCTCCCCAGTTGGATGTTCCTCCAATCACTAATACATCTGAAGGTGTTGTCGCAGCGATGCCTTTGCCACATGGACATTGGCACTTGGCGCCATAGGGCACGTGTTTTCTTACAGTGTCAATTATAGAGCCGCACCCGAGTTCGTTTCCGCCGTCCCCTACAGCAATGGTTGTTATTCCCATTTTCCTAGCATAACTAAACAGATAGTCCGTTTTGCCGACCAGATTTGAAATGTTTATACCACGCATTGTGTGGCACTCTTGTTTTTCGTTCCATCCTGGTCTTTCAATGGATACAAGAACTGAAGGGTTATATGTGGAGAAGAGTTCTTCAGTCTTCTCCATGGCTATATCGTTATCTACTGAACATTTCTCGACTGATATTTTGGGAGTAACAGCCTTTACAACATCAACGCACAATTCATCCGTTACCATAGTGGGTTTCATTCCAATGCTATTCAGCGTATCCGCCAGCACAGCAGCACCTGAAGGGCCATCAGTCTCGCACACATTTTTTGGGAGCACCGGAAACCCAGTTATTATGAAGATTTTATCTCCTTTCTGAGTCTTTTCTGCAATCTTTTCTGCAGCAGCTAAGCACAAGGGTTTATTCACGTTTGCAACTGCAGCTTCGTAGAGTTTCTGCACAACTTTTCGAAGTGGAAGGTCCATAGCCACGACTTTGTCGATCATGTAGCCTTTTCGATCGAGTTCTCCCTCTTTCATATGCTCAAGCCTGCAATGTACAATTATGGTGGCGCGTCAACTTGTGGTGACTAACTTATTTTCTGATGTACTTTTTCATATCTTCTAATGCAGAGGAGGGAATTGGCAGGTCCTTCATTGTCACTAAGCCAGGTGGAGCGTTAATCACCTTCGGAATGGAGTTAGTGATTATGGCGACCGTTCCGAGGTCTCCGTGGACACAGGGAGATATTCTTTGATTGATGTTTGGGACTCCTTCAATTGTAATGGAGTCGTATTCTTCTGATGCGCCTATGTATGCTTGAAAGTCAAGTGTTATCGTTTCTTTTCCTTCTTTTATTCCTCTTGCTTTTTGCCTTAGACCAGCCGCTTGTCCAGGTTTAACCTTAATAGCTTCACTTTCCACATACGTTTTGGCTATTACAGATTCAACTGGGTCAATTTCTATCTTATCCAGTTTCCACCCTAAAGCTTCGGCTGTCATAGCTATGGATTGTTCAAGTCCCACATGACCTGTGATAATTTTCTTCTCAATTTTTTCTCTGAACTCTTCAACTGTGAGTCCTGCTCCTATCTTCTTTTGGAAGGGTATTCGGCGGGTGCCTGCGTTCATCAGTCGCGTTACTTTGATTTTGTTTACTTTTTGGCATGCTCCTGTTAGGGTAATGACTAGTGTGTCCATGAGGAAGCCGGGATTTATACCTGTACCCAAAACGGTTACATTATGGTTTTTTGCGAGTTCGTCAAGTTTTTTTGTAAGATCTGGATTTGTGATATAGGGGTAGGATAATTCTTCACAAGTAGAAACCACATTTGCTCCATGTACTATGGCATCTTCTAATTGTGAGTACACGTTTTTGAGGAAGGAGGAGGTTGCGTGAACTACTATGTCAGCCTTAACCTTAGAAAGCACAGTGTCTGCATCATCAGAGACTACGACTCCAAGTCGCTTATCAACACCTAACACTTCGCCCAGATCTCTTCCAACCTTGTCTTTGGCAACATCGATGGCACCGACAATCTCTATTCCCTTTTTCTCTAGCAAGAATCTGGCTATGCGACTGCCCACTGCACCAACACCGTACAATACTACTCTTACATCTTTCATTTTTCAACCCTTTTCTATGTCTAGTATGTAACTGAATATACAGTTTTCGTGATTAGCACATTCGCTAGTCCTCTTCTGAATTTAACTCTATCTTGCAGAGAAATCAGCAAAGAATTCGACCTTTACATTTGTAAACTTTATATGTTAGGCAAACCCCTAATTTTAGAAGGCAAGGGGCTTGTAGACCTTGAAAAACGAAAAAATCAAGGTTTCGAATGAACTTCTTAAGCAATTGTTGGACGTTGAGAAGCTGAAGTACTGTTTTGAGTGTGGCAAATGCACTGCAAGCTGCCCAATGGTAGAATTGTTTCCAAAAAATTACAATCCAAGAGTCCTTTTGGAAAGAATCTTCCTCAACCCAGAAAAGGTTCTCTCTGATGAGGAACTCTGGCTCTGCGCCTGGTGCTACCGCTGTTATAGAAGATGCCCCCAAGGGTTAAAGGTACCAGAGATTTTCTTGGCACTAAGAAAAATCGCCATAGAAGAAGGATATTTACATGGATTTGAAAAGGCCTTGAACCTAATCAAAGAGGAAATTCCTTTTCCAGCAACCTTCTGCTGGGTCTGCCTCCATCCTGAAAGAGCAAAAGTTGACAAGGCAACAGTTGCTAACTTTCTCAAACGTGCCACGATAATCAATGAACGTGAACGTAAAACTTCAGCCAAAACTCGGAAAGAAAAAGTAGCTATAGTGGGTTCGGGTCCAGCAGGATTAACAACTGCCTACGAACTCGTTAAAAAAGGGTATCCCGTCACAGTTTTCGAATCCTTTACTGAGCCAGGTGGAATGTTGATAAAATGTTTTCCAGAATATCGACTGCCAAAAGGTATACTGGATGCTGAGATCAAGCGCCTAAAAAATTTTGGGGTGAAGTTCAGAACTGGCACCACAATTGGTAAAGACGTAAGATTCAATGATCTTGTGCAAGAAGGATACAAAGCAGTTTTTGTTGCGACTGGAGCCCACGAAAGTAGAAAACTTCGGGTTGAAGGGGAAGACTTGAAGGGTGTTCTTCATGCCCTTGACTTTATGGGCGAAGTTAACTTGAGGAAGCGCACTAAACTCGAAGGCAAGGTCGTAGTAATTGGTGGTGGAACTGTTGCCATAGACGCCGCCAGAACCGCTCTTAGACTCGGCGCCAGAGAGGTTCATATTCTTTATCGAAGGTCTAAGAAGGAGATGCCCGCTGATCCTTGGGAACTTAGGGAGGCAGAAGAAGAAGGCGTCAAGTTTCAATTTTTGGTGGCTCCTAAACGAATTTTAGGAAAAAATGGACGAGTAACCGCCATAGAATGTGTTCGTATACAGTTGGGGGAGCCAGATGAAAGTGGCAGAAGAAGACCAATACCAGTCGAAGGCTCAGAATTCCTTGTAGAATTAGACACACTTATACTGGCTATAGGGGAAACGTCAAATCTCTCTTTTCTCCCCAAGGAAGTGGAAATCACAGAAGAAAATACAATCGCAGTTGAGCCCTTCACCATGGAAACGACCAGAGAAGGTATATTTGCTGGCGGGGATGTAGTTTCTGGACCAGCGACTGTTGTAGAAGCGATAGTTGCTGGCAAAAGAGTTGCCGAATCCATAGACCGCTACATAAAAAGCAAGATTAGATCTGGTCGAAAGGTTAAACAAGTGGCAGAGGTGGCAAAGAGATGACTGAAACACCTACACCACACCCAATTTCTGAATCCAGCGAGGATATTAGAATAGGCGTGTATGTGTGCCATTGTGGACTAAACATAGCGGGTTCTGTTGACTGTGAGGAAGTTGCAAAGTTTGCAGCTAATCTTCCCAATGTCGTAATTGCTAAAGACAACCGTTACACATGCTCAGACCAGGGTCAGGAACTGATAAAAAACGACATCAAGGAACATAAGTTGAATCGAGTGGTTGTAGCTTCATGCTCCCCTCGCCTCCATGAGCCAACTTTCCGGAAAGCCTGCGAAGAAGCTGGATTGAACAAATACCTCTTTGAAATGGCAAATATTCGAGAGCAATGTAGTTGGGTACATCTGTACGAAAAGGAAAAGGCGACAGAAAAGGCTAAAGATTTGGTTCGAATGGCAGTCGCAAAGGTGACTCTTCTTGAACCCCAAGAGGAAAGTGTGGTTCCAATTCTTAGAAAAGCCTTAGTTATAGGTGGTGGAGTCGCTGGTATCCAAGCCGCGTTAGACTTGGCCGATACTGGATATAAAGTCTATCTGGTGGAAAAGGAGCCAAGCATCGGAGGGAGAATGGCACAAATAGACAAAACTTTTCCAACAATGGACTGCTCCATCTGTATCCTTGCACCAAAAATGTCAGACGCTGGCAGACACCCTAACATCGAATTACTAACAAATAGCGAAGCCAAGACGGTAGAAGGCTACATTGGAAACTTCAAAGTCACAGTCTTGAAGAAGCCAAGATATGTTACCGATGAATGCACAGCATGTGGCGACTGCTCAAAAGAGTGCCCAGTAACGGCACCAAACGAATTTGACATCGGCCTGGCAACAAGACGTGCAATCTATACGCCCTTTGCCCAGGCAGTACCATCCACCTATATTATTGACCGGGACCTCTGCCTAAACAAAGACAACGTAATCACCTGCGACAAATGCCTGAAAGCATGTGAAAGAAAAGCGATAGACTTTGAAATGAAACCTGAAACCATCGAGTTAGAAGTCGGCACAATTATCGTTGCCACAGGAGCAGACGTATACGATCCAACCTCACTAGTAGAATATGGATATACAAAGTTTCCCAACGTGATAACATCTTTGGAATTTGAGCGCTTGATAAATGCAGGTGGGCCTTCAGGGGGTCATCTGCTTCGACCAAGCGACATGAAGATTCCAAAGTCAGTGGCATTTATTCAGTGCGTTGGCTCTCGTTCTGAAAAGGATGGGCACCTTTATTGTAGCAATGTATGTTGTATGAATACGATAAAAGATAGTCTTCTCATAAAGGAGCACTGGCCTGAAACAAGAATCTATGTTTTCTACATAGACATAAGAGCATACGGAAAAGGTTTCGAAGACTTATACAAGAGAGCCAAGAAAGAGGGCGTACTATTCATCCGTGGCTTACCAGCCGAGATAATTGAAGACAGAAACACACATAACCTTTGGCTGATAGGCGAAAACACACTACAGAAAGAACTGTATAAAATCAACCCTGAAATGGTTATTCTTTCTATAGGCATTGAGCCACGACAAGACAGCGAAGTAATTCAACGTCTCTTTACCCTATCAAGAACGTCTGATGGATTCTTTATGGAAGCTCATCCAAAACTTCGCCCCGTAGATACCCCAACAGGAGGAGTATTTCTCGCAGGCTGCGCTGAATCTCCAAAGGACATTAAGGACAGCGTAACACAAGCAAGCGCAGCTGCAGCTCGCGCTAGTATCCTAATGGCACAAGGAAAAGTCACAGTTGAAGCGATCACACCAAGATGGCTAGCTGAAAACTGTCAAATTTGTGGGTTATGTTCCAGAGTTTGCCCTTACAACGCCATAACAGTGGACAAAGAAACAAAACGAGTGGAACTTATAGAGGCAGCATGCGCAGGATGCGGCACTTGCGGTGCTGAATGCCCTTTCGAAGCGTTAACTATGCGACATTTCACCGACGAACAAATCATTGCACAGATTGACGCTGTTACAGAACAAGATGCAGACCAAAAGATTGTGGCTTTTTGTTGCAACTGGTGTTCTTATGCTGGAGCAGATTTCGCAGGGGTTAGTCGAATGCAGTATCCAACGAATGTTCGTATAATCCGAACCATGTGTTCAGGCAGAGTTGCTCCAAAATTTATAGAGCACGCCTTTTCCCAAGGTGCCGCTGCAGTTCTTGTCTCAGGTTGCCATTTGGGTGACTGCCACTACATAAACGCTAACTATCAAACTCAGAAAAGAATTGAAAAGCTATGGAAGAAAATGGAAAGACTTGGGTTAAACAAAGACCGACTACAATTAGCATGGATTAGCGCTGCCGAGGGCGAGAAATTCGCGTCTACGATTAAAGAAATGCAAAACATCGTGAGCAATGTAACCCAAGAGGAGATAGAAAAGTCAAAGGCGATGGTGAAAAGAACAGCAAGGTGATTACTGTGCCGTTAAGACTCTGGCGCAAACCACTAGACTCTGACAAGATTAAGGTCCCCCAAGGTGAAGTCCATATATTAGAAGACCGATGCAAAGGCTGTGGATTCTGCATAGAATTCTGCCCAAAAGAAGTATTAAAGCAATCGGAAGAATTTAACATAAAGGGAGTACGCCCCCCTCAAGTGAAAGAAGGAACCATATGCGTCCATTGCAGTTTTTGTGAAGCTGTGTGCCCCGACTTTGCGATTTTCACCGTCAAAAAAGACTGTAAAGGAGGTTGCTAAGTGACACAAAAAAGAACCGTTCTCACGGGGAGACACTTTATGCAAGGAGACATCGCATGTGCTGAGGGAGCCATTGCAGCTGGATGCAGATTTTTTGCTGGCTACCCCATCACTCCAGCCACTGAAATTGCTGAAAGAATGGCTCGACGCCTACCCGAAGTAGGCGGAGTGTACGTGCAGATGGAAGACGAACTTGGCTCTATGGCAGCTGTTATTGGAGCCTCTTATGCTGGAGTAAAGTCTATGACTGCAACCTCTGGTCCAGGCTTCAGTCTAATGCAAGAAAACATCGGTTTGGCGGTCATGACAGAAACACCTTGCGTTGTTGTAAACATAATGAGAGGAGGACCTAGCACTGGGCAACCCACAAAGCCTGGGCAACAAGATGTGATGCAAGCTAAATGGGGGTCCCATGGAGACTATGAAATAATTGCCCTTGCTCCTTCCTCAGTTCAAGAGATATTTGATCTAACAATCGAAGCATTCAATTTGTCAGAAATCTATCGAGTTCCCGTAATTGTTCTTGCCGATGAAATTGTTGGCCACATGTGGGAACGAGTAACAATTCCTCCTGAAAGCGCAATTAAACTAGTGAACAGAAAAAAGCCTCAAGTGCCACCAGAGAAATATGCTCCGTTTATGCCCGACAAAGATTTGGTTCCTCCAATGGCTTCCTTCGGAGCGGGATATCGCTTCTATGCAACAGGACTTACCCATGACGAAACTGGGCATCCACAAACTGACAGCGCCGAAGCCCAACAAAAACTTGTTCAAAGACTATGCGACAAGATACGTAACAACGCAGAGAAAATTGTGAAAGTTAGTGCAAATATGCTTGAAGATGCTGAAGTGATGGTGGTTGCTTACGGAACCACATCTCGATCTGCTATGAGTGCTGTAAGAGAAGCGAGAGAAAAGGGAATCAAAGCTGGCCTTCTTAGACTAATTACTCTATGGCCTTTTCCTGAAAAAGAGGTTTCAAAACTAGCGAAAAAAGTTCATGCTATAGTGGTTCCCGAGATGAACTACGGACAGATCGTTCGAGAAGTAGAAAGGGCTGCAAAAGGAACCCCTGTGACCTTTATGCCAAAATTGGGTGAAGACCCTCATAGACCAGCAGAAATTTTGAATGTTATAAGGAGTTTGTCGTAAATGAGTGAAGAGTTACATCCTCTTGAAATTTTCTTAAGAGAAGGAATGATTCCTCACATTTGGTGTGAGGGTTGTGGAAACGGAATTATTCTTAACTGTTTTGTACGAGCCCTCAAAGAGATAGAAATTGACGTGAACAAGGTTGTCGTCGTTTCTGGAATAGGGTGCATAGGTCGTTTATCAGGATATACAAACACAGATTCCTATCACACAACCCACGGTAGAGCTATAGCCTTTGCCACTGGAGCAAAATTAGCCAATTCAGAATTAAAAGTAGTCGTTATAAGTGGAGATGGAGACCTCTTCGCAATAGGCGGCAACCATTTCATTCATGCTGCCCGAAGGAATGTGGATATTCAGGTAATTTGTGCTAACAACTTTAACTACGGAATGACTGGGGGTCAATATGGACCAACTACTCCGCTTAACGCTTGGACCACAACAACTCCTTACGGGAATATTGAGCACCCCTTTAATTTGATACATTTAGCTGCTGCTTCTGGAGCTGTTTATGTAGCAAGGTGGACAACTCTTCATGTCCGAAGACTAACAGAATCCATTAAGAAAATGTTGCAAAAACGAGGCTTCTCCTTCATCGAAGTGATTACTCCTTGCCCAGAAATTTATGGGAGACGCAACAAAATGGCAAAAGGGACAGAAATGATGAACTGGTTTAAGACAGCCTCTGAAATACAAAACTATTCTGACCCAGCTGAAGCTAAGATAACTGCAGAAAAAATAATTGTTGGTGAATTTATAGACATCGAAAAGCCCACGTATGGTTATCTTCTTCGGCAGATGATAACTCGAGTTCAAGAAAAAATTGGAGGCGAAAAATAGTTGAGGTTAGAAATACGAGTGGCAGGTTTTGGCGGACAGGGTATCATAAGGGCTGGATTGATGCTGGCAACTGCAGCTTGCATATATGGAGACAAAAATGCTGTGGAAACACAGTCTTATGGTCCTGAGTCCAGAGGGGGAGCCTGCAAATCCGAAGTCGTGATTTCAGATGAGGAGATAGATTTTCCAAAGGTTTCAGAACCAAATATTTTGATAGTGATGTCACAAGAAGCCTACAATCAATACGTAGACACGTTAAAAAAAGGCGGAATCCTTCTTTTAGATTCAGACCTAGTTCTTAAACAAAAGGAAAAATCGGGCATCCAAGTTTTCGAAATTCCTGCAACAAAGATTGCGGAAGAACTGGGAAATACTATTGTGGCAAATGTTGTTATGCTCGGGGCTTTTACCTCAATAACAAATCTAGTGGAGGCTGAGGCTGTGAAAAAATCTATTCTGGATAACATTCCTAGGAAAACTGAGAAATTGAATTTTGATGCTTTCGAGAAAGGTTATGAATATGGAAAGTCGCTTCAAGAGAAGGCGTCAGAAATAGCATGCTAAGTGATGAAAATGATTGTGGGACTAATAGCTGACACACACGACCGCCTACCCCTCATTGACAAAGCCATGGAACGGTTAAATCAGGAAAAAGTTGACTTAGTGCTGCATGCAGGAGACTACATCGCTGGGTTTTCCGTGCAACATCTCAGGCATCTAAAGGCACCTTTAATCGGAATTTTTGGCAACAATGATGGTGATCACGAATTGCTGCGAAAAAAGTTCAAGGAATTGGGTGCGGAACTTCGGGGGAGATTCGCTGAGGTCATAGTTGACGATTTAAGAATAGCAATGTTGCATGGTGAAGAAGAGGAACTATTAAATTCTTTGATAAATGCGGAAAGCCATGATTTTGTAGTGCATGGTCATACACATGAAGCAAAGATATACCGAAAAGGAAAAACATTAATTGTGAACCCTGGAGAAGTTTGTGGCTACCTGTCTGGAAAATCAACCATTGCCATATTAAACACAGAGACACGTGAAGCAAAGATAATTCAATTATGATAAGCGTGTCAAGGAGTGCTTATTCGCTTTTGTTTGATTTTCTCCACAGTTTTCTGCACTGCATCCCATCCTTCGACAACCTTCGAGTGAACTATTTCGAAGGCTTCCTTCGAATTTAGAATGTGTAGTTCCTCGCCCGTAGCCTCCCTTGAAAGATATCTTGCCGCCCTTAACACCTCGCCATTCAATCGTGAATCTGTGACATCAGCCAAGTGACAAACTAAGGCTTCTATTGTTCTTGGCCATACTGGTCCCGCTTGACCGCCATGATGTGCACAAACTATGTGAATAAGGCTGAGAGGAAAGCCTTTACGAATCATTTCTGAAACAATTAATGTTAAATGGTCGAGGCGTTCAGCTAAGGGAGTTGTTCTGTAAATTCCATTTTCCTCTTCATAGGTGAGAGGCTTAAAAAGGTCATGCAAAAGCACTCCTGCGAGTACTAAATCTACATCCACTTTTCCATGATAAACCTTCTTAATAACATTGCAAAGATTTAGAGCAATCTCACTTGTGGCAACAGTATGTTCAATCAATCCTCCTGGATAACTGTGGTGACGAGATATGCCAGCGGGAGAAGTTTCCAGCGACATACCTGTATATAGTTTTTCATCTATTTCCATTACAGGGTTCTCAAGAAGTTCAGTAACCTTATCTCGCAGTGCTTCGTTTTTTATTTTGTTTACAATCTTTTCAAGTTGAGGGCTCAATTTGGATTCCTCTCGGTTCCTAATCTCGTTTATATAGTTTTTCTCTTAACTTATGCTATTTTCCTCTTTTCTTCATTCGCTATAATATGAGCCCTTCGGATGGGTTCTGGAATTCTGTATGCTTGCGTAGATTTCATGGCAATTTGGATAGATTTCTCTAGTGAAACTTGATGCCCAACACTCACATAAATCGGCTTCCGACCAATCTTACTAACAACGGCAGCGCCAATAACCTCTCCTCCGCCGGTGATGGGCACCCATCTCCGATTGTTGAAGGATTCAACGTTCCCACAGAGAAGACTTTTCGCAACACCAATCGTGGGTCTATTTATTACTAAACCCAGATGAGCAGCGAATCCCAGACGGTAAGGATGTGCAATTCCTTGGCCGTCTACCAAGAAAACGTCTGGCTGAGTCTTCAATTTTTTTATAGCTGAAAAAGCTGGCGGGATTTCTCTAAAGGAAAGAAGAGTTGGGATATAGGGAAACCGTGTTTCACAATATACTACTTGGGATTCTATTAAGGACAACGAATCTGAGTCTAAAACGGTCGCGGCACCAATAGAAACTCCTTTTGCATACGCTACATCTACTCCAGCTACATATCTAATCTTTTTAGGAAGCCTGTCTTTATCAATCACTCTTTTAGAGAGTTGCCACTGCATTCTATGTGCTTTTTTTACAGAGAATCTCGGACTAAGTTTAGTCCTCAATCTCAGATGAACTCCGACAAAGACAGAACCTACAATCTCAATTTTCTTTCTCTTTTTTCTTCTCAATGATTTTTTTCAGTTCTTCAATAGAACATTCCAATGAACTTCTTCGAGCTTCAATAGTGACATCACCTCTTGTTGCTTCAATAACATGCCTTGCAACATCGCACTTTCTTCTCAGACCCGGAACGAGAAGATAAGCATCGTCCATAGCTGTCATTTCGACGTAAATGTGCTCCATAGTTTCTAGGCATTCTTCTGCGGTCCTAACATCTCCCTTTCGTAGCAGGTCGAGGGATCTGCGCCTCAGTTCTCCAATGACATCTCCCAGCCCAAGCACGTAAGAAATAGAAGGTACATTGAGTTTCTTGGGATCGGGAAATCGTTTTTGTCTGACTAAAGTGAGGAAAGTGTGAGCCTCGGCATATTCTTGATACGCCGCATCGACCATGCCCGTATACACTAGATCTGTATGATTCTCAGAGATTTTTTCAAGTTTGGTGAAAAGTTCAGTTGCCTCCTTTAGTAACTCTTTTGCGTCATCAAACCGTTCTTGATGAGCAAAAAGGATTGCTTGTTTAGACAGACGGGTCGCTCTTCGCATGTCTCGTCGAAGTTCGTCCTTAACTTCTTCCTTCTCTTTTAATTCTGCCTGAATTCTGTCAAGAAGCGACTTTAACGACATGTCATTCACAACCATTATTCCCAAACTGGTGCAGTGAGCGAGGCTAATAGGTGTAATGGTGAACAGAGTTTTCGTTTAGGAACTTGCAAAGTCTTGTATTATCGTAGCTATAAATTTTGTTCCTTGAACAAAACCGTCTATCGTGATGTTTTCGTTTGGTGCATGACCTCGTGATTCGGCATGGGCACAACCAACAGAAACTATTGGATAACCAAGCCAATTGCGGAACAGATGCATGGGTCCTGAACCAGCACTAGTCGGATATACCACCGCTCTTTTATTGTAGACCTTCTCTGCAGTCTTTACGACTGTTTGAACAAACTTATCAGTAATGGGTGTTTTGACAGGTTCAGTAGAACCGTGTTCGACCACTTTAATGTCTCCAAAGCCACGAGTTTTCAAGTGCTTTACAAGTTTTCTAAAGATTTTTTCTGGCATTTGGCGAGGCACAAGACGAAAGTCAAGTTTCACGGTAGCTTTGTTTGGCAACACTGTTTTAGATCCAGCGCCCGTATACCCACTTAGAAAGCCGTTTATTGTGCAGGTGGGTTTGTGCAACAGCGCTTTCAAGGCATCCAGTCCTGTCACTTTGTGAAGAAACTCTTTTAATCCCAGTTCTTTCTTTTCCTCTTCCTCTTCGAAGGGGATATCTTTAAGGCACTCGATCTCTTCTTTTGAAGGCGCTTCAACATCGTCGTAGAAACCTTCAACTGATATTTCGTCTTTTTCGTTCTTCAGTGTATTTAGCGCCCAAATAAGACGCCAGGCTGGGTTAGGGATTAATGGGGCGTTTGCTGAGTGAACGTCCCTTGATGCTCCTTTTGCTTCTAGTTCTACAGAGAGCACCCCCTTGAGACCTAAATAAATTAACGGGCGTCCATGCCGATCGGTTCCACCGAATTCCCAAATCGCAGCGTCGGCAGAAAAGAGGTCTTTATACTTCCTAATAATAGGTGGCAAGTTGGGACTACCAATTTCTTCTTCTCCTTCAATGACGAATTTTATGTTGACTGGGACCTCGCCAGTTATCTCCAGAAAGGCTTGAACTGCTTTTAACCTTGAAATGATATTTCCTTTGTTATCGGAAACCCCTCTTCCATAGATTTTTCCTTCCCTAATTTCGCCACTGAAGGGGTCACATATCCATTCTTCGAGTGGTTCTGGTGGCTGAACATCGTAATGATCATAGAACAAAAGAGTCTTTCGTGGTTTTTTAGCCTTTAATTCTCCATAAATGACTGGGCTTCCTTTCTTTTCCTGAATAAACTTTGTTGAAAACCCAATTTTCTTCATCATTTCTTCTGTCATCTTTGCGCATTCTTGGATTCCCTCGTTTCTAGCTGAAACGCTTGGTTGATTCACCAAACGTACAAGTTCTTTAATGAAATTTTGATGGTTGAAGTCGATGTACTCATAAATTTTTTCGAGTTGCATAAAAAACATTATTCATTAAGGGGTTTAAATGGATTTTTATGGGCTTCTAGAAGGGTTTGAACCAACTCCTTTTCTTTTTTTTAAAGTGCATATCATTCTCTGGAGAACTCGGCTTTGATTTAATAACAAAGCGCGCGTATAAGTAAAAGCGTATCTCATTCAATAAAACGATTTTCAGTGGTCACCTTGTCTCCAGTTAACTCTCTTCTGCGTGCAACATCATGCTAAGGTGCGGCAACAAAAAAGGGAGGAAGAGAAGCATAATTGAGTACGATGAGCGCACACCTTACTTTTGTAGTTGCGCCATTTGACTCATAACTTCTCTGAGAACCTTCTTGCCTTTCTCGTATGGTATGACCTCATGGACCTCAGAAAGCATATAAGGAACAAACATGCTTAGGCGGCTGAAGACGTCCGTGGCATCTCCTTTCCCAATTGCATATCCTGAGGTTCCGTCTGGAAAGAATCCAAAGTCTTCAAGCAAACCTTCTTGTTTGAAACTGTCTATAGCCATCCACATCATCTCATTGAGTTCTAAGCCTTTAGATGGATCAGTAGGCCATGGTGCTGCTGGGTTCATTCGCCACAATACCAAATATCGAGCCATTTAATTCACCTCTTTGTAGTCTTGCTTAAGGATTTGTGATCATAAAGCACAAAAGAGTTTCGTACGTACACGTGCATTCTAAAATGTTGCTGTTGTTTGGTACCTCTTTATACATACCCTCCAAGACTGCTCGTATGGGCTACATACACTTTGATTTGATGGATCTTGAGGTTAGTTCTTCACGATTTGATTATAATCTCTAAACTCTTGATATTTTCCTCATAGAATTTACACTAACTTGATTGGCTTCTCCAAGCGACTCACTAAAATCACTCGACTTTCTGGTGCTTCATCCAAGATGTTGTAACCCATCTCTTTGGACAACTGTTGCGCAAAATTTTGGATTTCCTTGTGAGTTGGCATGTTTTCAAATCCTAGACGATGCCGTGAAAATCCTACGTGCATGTAGGCTTTTGGCTCAATGTAAGTAGGATTGGCTTTCTGAATCAAATGGGCATATAGTTCTGGGTTTTTTAGGTTTAAGTGCCGTGCTAAGGTTATTCGAATCACAGTGGGGCATTTGAAACTCGGTAGCAAAGATAGGGTTTCATTGAGGTTTTTCCATGCGTTGAATATGTGTGGTCGGCAGGTTTCCATGAAGTTTCTTTTGTCGAAGGCACTGACTGAAATGTATAGTTGAGTTGGCTCCTCGCTCAGTTGAGAAAGAGCCTTGGGTTGTGTTCCATTAGACACCAAAAAAGTGGTGAAACCTTTTTTGTGGAAACACCGAATCAGATCGCCTAATGGAGAATATAATGTTGGCTCTCCAGTTAGACTTATGGCTGCATGTCTTGGGGTTAAGGCTTCCTCATATTTCTCGAAATCCGTCTTTGGATTTCCTTTATATCCACTTAGAAGTTTAAGTTGCGCCTTAATACAGCCTTCAACTATCTCATCTGGATCATCCCAATCAGGCAGTTTCATCTCTTCCCATTCAATTCCACAGTCTCCGCTTTGAACACGCCAGCAAAAACGACAATGCATTGTACAATAAAGGACAGTTGGCGTCATCTGAATACATTGATGACTTCTTATTCCATAGAACTTCTGTTTATAACAGGAACGATCATGAATAAGTGCCTCATAGAGCCATCTGCAACGCTTAACAGCTGAATGTCTTCCCACAATATGGTATTTCTGAGTCTTCAATACTCGAAGTAGTTCATCGGAAATCAAAGACTGCAAATGAGCCACCGCAATTTCAAAACATAAAACTCTTGGATCAATAAAAACCATCTTCAAAAATAAAGAGTGTATGATAAATCTCAGATGGCTCTTACTTGAAACAGAATTCGATTTCTTGAAACTCCCTCGCAAGCCTCATAGCATCTTTTTTAACTAAAGGTGATTCTTCATCATCGATGACTACTCTTTTCATTAACTCTGCTATTTTCTGCATTTCCTCTTCTTTCATTCCCCTGTGTGTTATCTCGCAAACACCTATTCTAACCCCACAGTCTGCAATGATGTTTGCCTTCTCAAGTTTTTGAGCCACAAGTCGACCCTGCTTATAACCACCATAATCAAGTAAAACCTGATGAGATTTCGTGTACCCATAACTTCGACAAGAAACTGGAAACCCATGTTCATCTAAAGCCTTGCCTAATGTCTGAGCATTCTTAACAATCTGCCGAGCATACCGTTTACCATATTCTTTCATCTCAGCAAGTGCTAATGTTAGAGCGGCTATTCGATTCCAATGTGCATTGTCCACAAAGGCTGGAAATATCCGTTCTTTCATGATTTTTCCATGCTCTTGATCAGCAAGTATAATTCCACCCTGAGGCCCAAAGAAGGTTTTATGAGTGGAGCCGAAAAGAACCGAAACTCCTTCGCGAAGGGGATCTTGAAACTCTCCTCCAGCAATTAAGCCGAGAACGTGAGAGCCATCATACCCAACATGAATATCTAATTCCCGAATTGCCTTGGTGATTTCTAAGACTGGTTGAGGAAAAAGAATGCAGCTCGCTCCAAAGATGATTACTTTCGGTTGTCTCTGGAGAATTATATCTATTGCTTCATCCACCTCTATGTTCATTTCTGCTTTAGAAAAAGGGAAATTGATCGTTCTAAGATGCAAGAAATCGGATGCTCCCTTTTCCCAAATTCCAGGATAACCACCATCTGTTGGTGAAATACATAATATCGCGTCCTTTGGTTTAGTGAAGCAGGCTAGAAAGATCAAGTCAGCTATATGACCTGAAAGCGGACGCAGATCTGCGGTTTCCGATCTAAAAACATTTTTAGCCAGTTTCTCTCCATACTGTTCGATTTCATCAAGAAAGCGAGTGCCCATGTAAAACTTATCTATTGAAGTATATCGATGTCCAAGATCGGAGGATAGAAGAGAACGAACCGCTGGACTCATAACATTTTCTGAGGGAATAAGGTTAATGCACTCTTTCAAACGCCACTTCTCATGTTTTCGTATTAAACTTAAGATGTCGTCAATCATATTTGTCACCTAAACACGTTTTACGTTTGTAGTCTAGAAAACACTTTTGATATTTCCTTTTCTGAAAGACATATACTAAAGGAACCCGAAAGCTTAAAACGTTCGTTACCAAAAATGTTGACATCACAAATAACACAAGAAGAGAACTCATGAGGGAAAGCATTGCGTACAGATGCATTAAGAAAAGAGAAAATCATAACAACCTTTGTAATCGTGCTTCTTGTAACAACACTTACAACACCCTTTATACCTCAGGTTATAGCAACCCCAAGTATTACTTCAATAATCCCGGAAAGCGGACATGTTGGAGACACAATACGAGTCGTTGGAGAAATCGACAAAGCAAATGGAACGTATACAATCTTCTTTGACGAAGAAAGGGTGCAAAATGGTACTGCCTTAGATGGAGTTGTTAATGCCACGTTCTCTGTGCCCCATCGTCCAAAAGGCAACTACACTGTGAGATTATACGATGAATTCACCGGAATTAGTGCAAATGCAACATTTACAATTGAAACAGCTTACTACATAAAGGCAATCGTACCGCCACCGCCAAAACAACTACAACAAGGGCAGTCAACCGAAATTTGGGTTAACGTGACTGGAGGAGAAGAAAACACATGTTACTGGGCAAACATCACCGTCACCGACCCATCAAACGCAGTTTTTCGCAATGACACAGTTCAACTCACTAACACCACAGACACAGGTGACGGATGGGGAAGCAGTGTTTATCCCAGAGATTTTGGCACCAATGCTCATACAAACTTAACTGGGGTTTACAGAATAGCCTTCAATAGTACCCTTGAAACTGGAAACTTCACTGTGGGAATAACAAATGCCACAGACTACCATAGATTTCAGGTTGTTTACATTCAAGCCATGAACTATACCCAGCCCAACGAAAGCGTATGGATCAACATAACCCTATCCGAAAAAACCGTTTTCTCAGAGAATGTATCAGCGGTTGGTGGCATTGTCAATGCAAGTTGGAAGATTCCGGCAATTGCTACGTATGGAACCTACACGGTAACCATAACCAACTCCACTCCAATACATACTGTCAAACTGGTGCCTGACACTCAAAACTTCACCATTACAAGAGTTGAGTTCCTCTGTCAAATTCAAATTAGAAATCTTGACAACGAAATGGTAAGCGGCATAACTGTTGAAGCTTATCCAACTTTTACGGGCTTCCCGAAAGTTACACAAATATCTGATAAAGATGGTTTAGCAAAATTTCCATTTGAAGCTGGTAACTACACTTTTGAAGCGTCATTAAATAATGTTGAAATTGGATATATACCAGTCTTATCTCTTTCAGAGAACACCACTGAAATCTTGCCATGTCAACTTGCTCATATTAGAACCTATATTAAGGATGTTGACGAAAATCCGCTTCCTTTCATAAAAGTAACATTCCAATACAGCTGCATGACGATAGACAACAAAACGATCTCATTGAAAAATTCTTTTGAAACCCACACAACAGGAATCGTGGTCTTTCCTAATACATTCGCTAATATAAGTTACGTTATTGAGGCATGGCGTTATAATCATCTCTTTTATAGAACAACAGTTGGAAATCTTACCACCTCACTCTGGGTTAATGTGACTTGTCCCACTCGTCCTTTGTTTATTCATGTGCTGGATTCAAATGGACGCCCCCTCCAAAATGCCAATGTAACCGTATATGAATGGGGCAGTGAACGCCTTATACTATCAGAAGCTACTAACGAAACAGGAAACGTCACATCAGAACTCACCTTTGGAAGATATAAGATAATAGTGAACAGTCATAGCGCAGACTTCAAACAAACTATTGTTCTAAACAAAACTATTTTTGACCTAATTGAAGATCAATTTCTAGTGATTCACTGCAAAATTTTTGGCATTGCACTCTATGTAAAAGTCGTCGACTATTTTGAACAACCAATCCCAAATGCTGTGGTAGAGATTAAGCGAAAAAATGAACAAGAGTGGGTGAAAGTTGAGTTATCTCCTAAAACAGATTCGGAAGGAATTGTTTCACTGCCTAACATCGGCGGAGATTATCTAATTTCCATCTACGCAATTGGAAATCCTGATGAAACTAGAACTCTGAGCCTGACAACTTCGCAACAGACAGTGATTAAATTAGGCAAATACATGCTTATCGGCGGATATCTGATTGAGACCAGCCAATTTATTACCTATATTTCAATTATTTTATTGGTCGCGGCGTTTTGTTCTTCTCTTATATACAGGAAATATGTACAGCTAGGTGCCGAGAAGAAAATAACACCAAAAGATCAGTAGATAAGGAAAAGTTTTAATATTCTCTTTATCATCTATAAATTGATGAGTAGACATCGTTTCTATAAACTTTGTTTTTCAAGTGGGTTGTGTTTGTGTTGACTGAAATAAAACATTGTTCCCCAAAATGTAGTTTGTTTCGATGTGGGAAAAATGCCCTAGTGCATCGTGAAAACACTATGTGGTGTGAATGGACAGAAGACGAATGCGAAGTTTCCAATTGCAGCTATGCTACCTGCATAAAAAGACGGTTGCTACCTAGAGGTGTTTGCGGAGAGACCATAAAACGGAAGACAACCGAAATAGAACCAGAAGAGTTAGGACCAGCAGTTAAACTCAAAGGAAAAGCTTTGAGGAAAATAGGTGAAAAAGAGATCTTCTAACTAATCATTCAGCCAAACTGTTTCTTAACCTTTCATCTTCCTTATTTTTGTGCACTAGTTTTAGAGTGATCTTCAACTCTTTTCTCTCTTGACTAAATATATAGATGACTTTTAGCTTTATCGAAAGCCTTTAGAAAGAATTGTGTTCCACAGTCTTGGAGGTTTAGCAGTTGATCACTGTGCTAGCTGGAGGTGTTGGAGCCGCGAGATTTCTCCAAGGTTTAGTTAAAATAGTTCCAGAAGGAGAGGTAACGGTTATCGTTAATACTGGGGATGATATTCAACTTCATGGCTTACACATCTCTCCTGATCTTGACATAGTTACGTATACATTGGCAGGTATAGTAGACGAAGAAAAAGGTTGGGGAATTAACCGAGATACATTTCACTGTCTTGAAATGCTGAAAAGGTATGGACATGAAACATGGTTTAACCTTGGCGACAAAGATTTTGCCACCCATATCTACAGAACTTACCTCTTGAAACAAGGGCTTTCTTTATCTGAAGTTACCAACAGAATCTGTCAGGCATTAGCGCTCAGGTTACAGATTATACCAATGACTAATGACAAGTTTGAAACAAGAATCGCGACAGATACAGGTATCTTGCATTTCCAAGAGTACTTAGTGAAAAGGCATGCCAAAGACAACGTAATCAATGTCTTATTTGAAGGCTCAGAAGAGGCAAAGCCAGCACCAAGAGTGATTGATTCAATTTTAAACGCTAGCTTGATTATTGTCTCTCCCAGTAACCCTATAGTTAGTATAGGCACTATCCTCTCCGTAAACAGTGTCAGAGATGCCTTAAGAAAAACCAAGGCAAAAGTGGTTGCAATAACTCCTATCGTTGGCGGAGCGCCCATAAAGGGTCCAGCAGACAAGTTAATGAAGGGATTGGGTTTAGAGGTTTCGGCTTACTCCGTTGCTCGCCTTTATCAAGACTTTCTTGACGTTTTCATCCTCGATTACATAGATCGAAAAGAAAAGGAAAAAATTGAACAACTCGGGTTGCAAGTAATTGTAACAAACACGATAATGAAGACCCAGAAAGACAAGGTTGAGTTAGCTAAGACTGCTTTGAAGGCGATAAAGTAAATGAAAAACGTTCAATCATCGATCGCAGGTATATTAGGTATACTTGGGGAGCAGTTGTGAGTGCCTTCATAATCATTCCAGTTAAAAGATTGGAGATGGCGAAGAGCAGACTTTCCCCTCTTCTATCCATAAACGAAAGAAAACAGTTCTGTCTTGAAATGTTGAAGGACGTATTAACGGCAGTTAAAACAGCGAACTACATTCATCGGACAGTTGTAATGAGCATGGATGAGACGGCACTTCAAGTTGCAAAAACTTTTGACGCAATACCCTTCATACAGAACAAGCTTGGCCTAAATCAAGCGATCTTAGAGGTTATCAACTGGTGCATTGAAAGAGGGGTCTCGTCCACCCTCATTCTTCCTGCTGACATTCCATTAGTCACATCTTTGGATTTAAACAGAATTTATTCGCTGGGCAAAAATTCGGGGATAGTTATATCACCATCTAGGAATGGAGAAGGAACTAATGCATTATTACTTACTCCCCCAAATGTCATTTCAACATTCTATGGGCAAGATAGTTTTCGAAAACACATTGAAGAGGCTTCTACACAAGGAACAAGCATTCACATCTTTAGGTCTCTACGAGTTGCCTTAGATATCGATACTGTTGAAGACTTGATCGCCTTTCTTGCATTGAAAGCTGAGGAAGTTTCTGCGTATAACTTCTTGATGAAAGTTGAAGCCCATAAGAGATTAAACCTTCTACCAAAGAGTTCTTTCAAAGTTCGATAGAAACAGTTCACTTGTGATTTTGGAAGACCTATTTTGCGGGCACACGTTTCACAACTGGTGGTCTTATCTTCTTAAGAACTCGATATCCACAAAAAGTGCATTTTACTCTGCCACCCCGTAACTCTAATTCTTCTGATGAAACTTTGGCGCCACACTTTACACATTCATAAGCAAGCCCATGAGCAGACTTCTCAGACATTATTTTTGTTCCTCTGAAGTTAATAGCCTTGTTCTGTTGGAATTTAAATGTTTCCAAGGGCGCGATTTCTTATCACCAGTTTGGAATGTTGATATGACTTGGCTAAAAAGTTCTCTTGTATCCTTGTCTATGGCGTATAAGATTAAAAAGTATACGAGGGCGCTTATGGCTACTAATGTTATAGTTTGAATGGCGCCTCTTGGATGGAATGTAGTGGCGATGGCTACTATGGCCACGGATGCAAGGAGATATTTGCCTAATGATGTTATAGGAAAGTGGAATGGTAAGAGTTTTTTGGCGAGTCTGTACATGTATGCGATGATAGGGACGTAGGCTAGAAACGCTATTATGTTGCAGGTTAAAGTTATGTTGAGGTAAATTGGTTCTGCTTGTAGGTTGATGATGGTTATGGTGGTAATGCAGATTGTGGGTAGGTATATGAGAAGTTGTGTGTAGCTTAAGGTTGGTAGAAAGAATAGTCGGCTTTTTAGTAGTTTCTTGAATGATAAATCTGTTTTGTCTATTTTTTCAGTGCCTACGATAATTGTTCCTAATATGCCTCCTATGCATGTGAGGAATGCGGTCATAACGCCTACTCGCAGTATGTTTGATGCGATGATAAATTCAGGGTTGAAGACTCGAATCAGAGGCTCTGCTAAAAGTATGGCTCCGATCGCGGAGGGAACAGCAAACATAAGAACAAGCTTTAGGGATGTCTCTACGTCTTTTTCGTTTCCACCAGCTAAAAGTTTTGGGTATAATGCGTACGTGAGTAGAGATGAGTAGCCTACAGCCTGTGGTATCATTAAGGCAGCCCTCCATAGTCCGATTGGATCAGTGGAAGATGTGAGTAGAGTTACGATCAAAGCATCTAGACTTATTAGAATCGAGGCTAGACCTGAATAAAGTGGGATCCAACTGGTTCTCAACCAACTCTTGACAGTGTTCCAATCGAGATTTGCTTCGGTCACGTAGCTGCCCAAGTTTGCGAATAGAAAAATTGCTTGAGATATGTATGCGATAAGTACAGATATAAGGGCTCCATAAATTCCGATTTTCATATAGAGAATCGTGACCACACCAAAACTGACTTTTACACCTTCGAAAGTGAGAAAGCCATATGCATTGATCTGAGGAATAGAACCTTGGGCAACGGTTTCAAAGCTTGCAACTAAGTACATGGCGAGGAGTGTAAGGCCTCCAATCATGAAAAGCATGGGATCGGCGTTGACCGTTTTTGCGGCGTAAGGTGAGATGAAAAGGAGAACTAGGCAACATATTAAAGAGAAGATCAAGTTCATGATTAAACCTGTTTTTGCGACCTTCAATTGTCTAGCAATCTGTCTGGTGACCCAGTAGTTTATGATGCGGTTGGGGAATAGGAAGTAGGAGACTAAAAGGGTTATGTATTGCAAAACTCCATATTCGGTTAAGGAGACATTTCTTGTCACTATAGTTGCAAAGGCTATGCCTGTTAAGAGGCTTATGATCCTTGAGGTGAACATTAGGAAACCGGTGTAACGGAGTCTTATCTTCCTAGCCAGAGACTTCAACTCTCCTTTATGTTTACTATGAACGTGCGCGTATTATCATATGCATGCAATCACTATGTTTTGCCTTACAAATTTATTAGTGTCTTTTATAATCCTTCGTGATTACAGCATGTGTTAAGAAGCAATATTTGGGGAGGCTTTGAACTTGAAAGTTGTAATAACTGGCGGTGCAGGTTTTGTCGGAAGCCACCTAGCAGAGGCATTAGTGAAGAAAGGAGAAGTTGTGGTGTTTGATAATTTCTCTTCGGGTAGAAGAGAGTTTCTGGAGGGAGTGGATGTCAAAATAGTTCGTGGGAATATAAGAAATCTTGAGGAAATAAGGAAGGCATGCAAAGAAGTTGATGTGGTCTACCATTTCGCAGCTGACCCTGATGTCAGAAAGAGTTTAGAAGAGCCTTTGGAAAATTTCGAAATAGACGTTCTAGGCACTATTAATGTTCTAGAAGCTTCCAGATTAAACGACGCCAAACAGGTTATCTTCGCCTCTTCCTCAGTTGTCTACGGTAACGCGGAAATTCCTACTCCAGAAACTGCTACTATAGCTCCTATTAGCAACTATGGTGCCGCCAAAGCCGCCAGCGAACATTACGTCTCCACCTATTCCCAACTCTATGGGATAAGAGGAATCGTGCTGAGATACGCCAATATCATTGGACCAAGACTAACTCATGGGGTTATTTATGACTTCTACCAGAAGTTAGAGAAGAATCCGAAGGAACTGGAGATCCTTGGAGATGGGAACCAAGAGAAGTCTTATCTGCATGTAAATGATGCTGTAGATGCAACATTGCTCGCAGTCCAAAAAACCCAGAAAGATTTTGATGTTTTCAATATAGGCTCCGAAGAACAAATCACAGTAAAAAAAATCGCTCATTTGGTCGTTTCTAAACTTGGCTTAGAAGATGTACGATATAAATACACGGGAGGCAAGATTGGTTGGTCGGGGGATGTGCCTATAATGTTGTTGTCTATAGAGAAGCTGAAGGCTATTGGTTGGGAACCTGAATTTGGAATTGAAGAAAGTATTTTACATACGGTAGACTGGTTGAATTCTAATAGGCTATAAACAGGTAACTTGAAGAGGAAAAAGGCACTTGTAAGCCAAATCTCTTTTCTCTGGATGAAAAATGCGGAAAAAATTTTTTGTTTTTTCATCAACTGCTGAAGGAAACTTTGGTCCTGTGTGTCTGTTTTGGAAATAGACGCTTTTTCTGGTTCTTTTAAATTTTCACCCTATGATAAAATTTGATGAGTTTGTTTTCACAGACGAATATGTTATGTTTCTATTATGTCTTATCGGTTATTTTCGCCACGCTCGGATTCCAACAACTGCAATTAAGATTCCGACAACCAACAGCAAGGCTGGAAGGAGATATTCCACTAGCAATGCACGGGCATAGAGCAACCATACGATGCCAAGTATTGTTATCAATATTCCTCCAGAAAACGTGTTAAAAGTTCCTCCTCCGAATTCTTCTGGATTGACGGCTCGCATCCCAGCGAGAACTATAATCCACAAGCCAAAGAGGATAAGAGTAAGTGAAAGTGTCTCAGATGTGTCAACAAACTCGGTAACAAAGGAGACGACTAGAGATACCGCCAAAATTACAATTAAAATTCCGAGTGAAAGAACGGCTACAGGTTTCTTTGGCATAAAGGTTCACCATCTTTATGTTTCATGGATGGCTATAAAAACTTTCAGAAAACACTAAACCTTGTTGCAGGGATGTCACCTTTTATAACCGTTCCAGTTGCCCCGTCCAAGATGACGTTATATCTTTCTCCTTTGTATTCGTAGACGATAAACCATATTGGCGCATGTAAATACACTGAATCGCCAATGGAAAAGTCATTCTTCATCTCTATTATTCTATCAATGTCTTGTTTAGCTAGAAATTGGTGATGACTTTCAATTTGTTGCCTAGCAATCTTCACTGCTTCTTCTTTGTCGATTTCGCTGTTAAGTACTTTAGCAAATCCTTCGATCTTTCGAAAGTCGTAAGGGATTTTTCCTTCAAGAGGGACATCATATTCTCTTGTCGGAAACTCAGTTGCTTTCCTCGCTAGGACAAGCCAATCGTAACTCTTCTCAATTTTCCCTTCTTTCACAACCGGAGGAACCAGTCGTTCAAAAACACCCTTATATTCACTTGTAGCAGTGACTTGGATACCCCAGAAAGGGAGATAAATCAAGCTTTTCTCCTGAATTTTCGATGATTTTGCTAGGTTTCCAGGTTTAAGGAAACCAGCGCGCATCCAGTTTCTCAGCAGTTCGTCTATTTGAGTTGGGTCATATTCGTTAATGATCACGGAGTGTTCGAGGGTGAAAGCCTTTCCAGTCTCTATGACAGATGTGAATCCACAATACTGGCATGTGGCGATGATTTCGCCTGGGCTAAATGTGATAGGTGCACCACAATTTGGGCATCGAATCTCTTGGATCACTGACATACTTATGCCTTCAGTAACTAGTTTATTATGTTACAATTAAATCGTTTCGTTAAAAAGAAGACAGCATTCATTTATATCTTAAATTTGAGGTTTAACTATTCTGCATGAAGGGAAGATTTTGTTTCCTATCCATGATGAGAATAAACCTGAAAGAAAGCCTTACGTCAACTATGGGCTTCTGCTAATTAACATAGTTGTCTTCTTTTACTTTTCCGTACAAGGAATCAAGACATTGGATCAGGGAATTTCTGATTTTGGTGTTATTCCCAGTTACATCGTTAACGGGGAGAGATTGTGGACACTTCTCACTAGCATGTTCATGCACGCTGACATTATGCACCTCTTTGGGAACATGCTCTATCTCTGGGTGTTCGGAGACAACATCGAAGATGCTCTAGGCCATGTCAAATACCTTGTTTTCTATTTGTTGGGAGGATTAGCCGCCACGTTCACTCATATCGCTTCCTTGTTTGTAACCCTTCCTTCCTTTGGCACTGTAGGCTTCAATATTCCATCGGTGGGAGCTTCAGGGGCTATCTCAGCTGTTTTAGGAGCTTATCTGCTCCTTTATCCCAGAGCTAAAATAAGAACCTTGATCTTCTACATTTTCATCCAGATCATAACTGTACCCGCCATCTATTACCTCGGATTCTGGTTCATTTATCAGTTCTTGATGGGCGTCTTCTCTCTGACGGGCTTGTCTTCAGGTGTGGCTTTCTGGGCTCACATCGGCGGCTTTGCGGCTGGATTGCTGGCTGTGAAGGTTCTTGGAATAAAACCTAGGTTCACTAGAGTGGCTGCTGTGAGGAGAAGCCCACTGAGACCTTTAGCAGTAGGCCCGCGAGTTAGGAAGCCCTTTGTAGATGTAATGGTGGAGAAAGAAAAGGTGAGGGTTCTTGCTGAGTTGCCTGGAGTGAAGCAGGAAGACATAGAAATTGATGCCTCTGAATTAGAAGTGTTAATTTCAGCTGGCCACGGAGAAGAAAGATTTCACGAGCGAGTTCTGTTGCCTGTCTTGGTGTTTCCTCAGGTCCATGATTTCTATTATAAAAATGGAGTGCTGAGCTTTTCTCTTTACAGGAAGAAGTGAAGCCCTTTCTCCTGTGCGCAACACTAATAGTAACAAACCTTTATAATCTGTTGTTTTTTCAATTTGAGGTGGGGGCTAGGCTTTATGGCGAGGTTAGCAAAACTTAGGCTTTCTATGACAGTTTCTGTTCTGCTTGCTTCTATTATATTCACTGTATTTCTAGCAGTCATAATATACCTTCTACAACTTCCCCTAATTTTCGCAGTGATTGGAACCATAATCTTCATACTCCTTCAATATTTGATTGGACCTGCAATTGTCAGATCCTCCACAAGGTTAAGGTATATTCGTTCAGGAGAACATCCTTGGCTTGAGTCAACTGTAAAGGAGTTAGCAACAAAAAGCGGGATACCAGCACCTAAACTAGCGATTGTTCCAGACCCAACACCCAACGCTTTTGTCTTTGGAAGAACTACTGGAGATGCTACTT
>CAZCYX010000011.1:0-28763 GCA_964503065.1 uncultured Candidatus Bathyarchaeia archaeon | reverse complement strand
AGAGGGCTAAAACTTGTACGAACATGCCGCAACGAATGAAGAGAAGGTACGTGAGTACGTCTGAGGCTGTTGTTGCTAGCAGAATCTTTCTTCGACCAAATTTGTCCAGTAATTTGCCGACTATGAGTATCTTCGACGCGATGCTGATTGCACTGCCTATAGCTGTGATGATGCCCCATTGTGTAGATGTGACACCTATTATTTCATCAGCATAAACTATCCAGTAGGGTTCGACCAAGCCGTATTCGAATGCCCATAGAATGTAGGAAGCTGTTAGGGCAAGGGCTGAGTGTGGCATCCACAACCATGTTTGTAAGTGCTCTTTGAAGGCATCTTTTACGAGTTTGCCTAATTCTTTAAGGCTATATTGTTCACCAGCTTTTCTATTCTGAGGAGAAATTGTTTCTGTAAGCATGGACAGCCGTATTATTCCAGCGATTACGCCTACTATGGCCAAGCCGACGTAGGTCCATCTCATTATGGGCAGAATGCCGTGAATATCTATTAAGTAGCCGCCGATGGATGGCATTATGGCCCATGGAAGAAAATTAAAGCAACTGAAGAGTGCAAAGGCGGTTCCTCTTTTCTGTTCGTTTATCGAGTCTGCCACCATCGCCCAAAATGCTGGTTCAAATATCCAACACATGTTTACTATAATTATGGCTAAGATCAGAAATTGCCAAGTGGGTGCAATTGCTATTAGGAATTGACTTAACCCAAGGATAAGGGTCATTAGGCTGACTAGTTTCTTTCTGCCATATAAGTCGGCTATGTGTCCCCCTATGATTGCGAATATGACAAAGGTAGCGTTTCCAACAGCCGCTATCAAGCCTATGATTGTTTCTGTTCCGCCTAATCCGTCTAAGACGTACAATGAGAAGTAAGTATAAGTGATACTAGTGGGGATTCCCCATAGAGTCGATGTGAGGGTTAGAACTAAGTAATTGCGCGTCATAAAGCCGAAACGTGGCTTGCCCTCTTTGAGGTCCAATTTTTACACCCTCACAGGTTAAATTCTGTTTTGTTTTTTGGAAGTTTCTCTGATACATGTGTATCCTCTCCCACGATAGCGGTTCTCCCTTAAAAAATTAACGACTCGAAATGTACATCTATTTGAACCCTGACGAATCCCAATGGATATCAGAGTACACTCCTCAATAGTCTAAACGCTTTTTCTTCCAATTCGGCACATTTTGTTATCTTTATCTTGACTTTGGTTAAGATACTGATGATCTCATTGAGGTTGCTGACTCTGCATCCTCTGAGAAGCATCTTTGCTACATCAGTCCATGTGCTTCCGGATTCCGTTATTAGTTGACTAGCTTTGTCTATCTCTTCATTGCGAAGCACATCACTGGCTTCTTTGAGAAATCCTGAATAGAGTTTTCGGAAGACGCTTCCCCCTGTTCCCGCCTCTTCTATCCAAACGTATCCAAGGAGTAGTGTGAGCTTTAACTCTGATTGTGGCAGAATATTAGGCCAATTTGTTATGTCATCTGCCAGATATTGCATTCCCCTTATCCCAAAAATCTTTATTGGTGGCTCAAGCATGTTTTTGGCAGTTTCGGCTATTGTTGCTGTTATTGCCTGATCTAATGGGTTGAGTTTTTGTGGCAAGGCGAACTCGAACCACTTGTTTTGGGGCGGAAAGGGCTTTAACGTTGAACCTCGGGCTTTTGCAAGGTTTTCAAGAGAGACGGTTTGTAGCCCTTGGAATTTCGAGTCTGCTACGTAGGCTTCTCCTTCTTCTAAATCATATCCCGCTAAAACTATGGTGTGGGCTCCAAAGTGTTCACCATTTTTCGGAATGTTCATGTAGTCGAGGAAAGCCATGTCAGCATGTAAAATGACTGGAATATTTCGATCTATGAGGTTTTTCACATGATTCCAAGCTTTCTTCTGACTCGTGGTAGTCTTTTTCTCAACGTTAAAGCCTAGAAGAGAAGGAAGTTTATAGGGGAACATAGCGATTTTTCCGCCAATTCCAAGTGGTGGTATAGCATCTTTTCGTTTCCAGTAAACAAAGCCGAAGGTTCCGTCTAAACCGAAAAGCATCTCTTCACTGAAGCTGAAACCGAAGTACTCAAACACGTCACGTAGAGCTGTCGACTCACAGTGCGCCCCAACTTTATGAATAAAGCCATTTACAAGCTTTCTCAACCAAACCGCACTCTTAGCGAGTACTTATCAGTCAAAATGAACTAAATAAACCATTAGAGTGTGATTGTTTGGCAAAGGTTTTGGTTGTTTATGATTCGAAGACTGGACACACGGAGAAGATGGCCTTCGCCGTTGCTGAAGGCGCTAAGCAAGTGAGTGAAGTTGATGTTGTTGTGAAGAAGGTTGATGAGACTAATCCTGAGGATTTGCTGAGCGCCGATGGAATAATAATGGGTTCGCCAACATATTATGGACAAATGTCTGCGAAACTCAAGGCTCTCATCGACGAATCTGTTAAGATTCATGGTAAACTTGAAGGAAAAGTTGGTGCTGCTTTCACGAGTTCAGGTGGAGCAGCAAGTGGTGCAGAGACCACGTTGCTTTCTATGTTGGAGGCTATGCTTGTGCACGGAATGATTATTCAGGGGAATTCGCATAGTAAACATTATGGTGTTGCAGTTGTTGGGGCTCCAAGTGATAAAGAACTCGAACTCTGTAGAGAAATTGGAGAAAGAACTGCAGGGTTGGTTATGAAGTTAAAGAGATGAAGCAACATAAAGAGGATGTCTTCAGTCTGATAAGAGGAAATCGAATATGAAAAAGCTCACTTTTTATATAGTGGATGTGTTTGCTGAAGAAAAATATACAGGTAACCAGCTTGCAGTCGTTAGAGATGCAAAAGCACTCTCTGACAGTGAAATGCAACGAATTGCCAAAGAAATGCATTATTCTGAGACAACTTTTATTTTGTCAGATGAAAAACGGGATGGAGGATACGATGTTCGCATTTTCACGCCAGAAAAGGAATTGCCCTTTGCTGGTCATCCAACACTAGGAACAGCCTACGTGATACAACGAGAAATTGTCAAAAAACCTATCGAGACTATAATCCTGAATTTGAAGATTGGGCAGATCCCTACAACATTCAGTTACAGTGGAGAAAGCGCAGATGTTTTGTGGATGAAGCAATTACAACCAATATTTGGTCAGACTTTCGATGCTGGCTTGATCGCTCAGGTTTTGAGTCTTGACGTAAAAGAGATAGACAAAAGATTCCCTATTCAAGATGTTTCAACAGGTGTCCCCTGTATTATAGCCCCATTGAAAACATTAGATGCCTTGAAGCGGGCTGGAATAGCCAGAGACAAATACTTCGAATTAGTCAAGGACACGCAAGCCAAAGCAATACTAATCTTTTGTCCCGAAACATACAACAACAAAAATGACTTGAACGTTCGAGTTTTTGCTGATTACTACGGTGTCCCAGAGGACCCAGCCACAGGAAGCGCAAACGGTTGCCTAGCAGGGTATTTAGTGAAACACCGTTATTTTGGAAAAGACCGAATCAATATTCGGGTTGAACAAGGTTATGAAATAGGGAGGCCTTCATTGCTTCTTTTGAAGGCGAAAAGCAGAGAAGGGAAGATAGATCTGTATGTCGGTGGAAAGGTTGTGATGGTCGCCAAAGGAGAACTTGTCTAGACACTTTGCTTAGACTAGGCATTGTTTTATTGTACCCAGTTCCTTGATTACCTTCGGGAAGGTCTTGTACACATCTTCTACGTGAAGTGTTGATTTTCTTAACTTTAACTGAATGAGACCAGCGGCAATCATCGCTGAACCTATCACATCGCTTATCGTCGGGTCTGGAAAGGCTATCAAAGCCAAGCCCGCCTTGATGAGGAACGAGTTGTTTCCCCTTTTCCACAATTTTTGCGTTGAGCGCAACTCTTCAACAAAACCGCGCATAGCTGTATCCATAATGTTTGCTGTCTCTGTTCGGCTCACACTTGACTGACGCAAGACTTCAACCAAATCTTTGGCTTCTTTCGTGTTCACTGCGTCACCGGCTGCGCTTAACTTGTTTATGTGCACATGGAACAAAAAAGTCTTAAGAGGACTATATGATGAGTGTTTGGTTACTCTCAAGTGCATTGAACAGAAAATCTTTCAAGAAAACCCGCAATAACGCTAGAGTTGCGTCCTCATTTTGCTGTGGAGATACAAAATGTTTCCTTTATAATCATGGGTAAATTCCAGGACTTAATATTTCTAGAACTTTATCGGTCATTTTCAAGCTTTTCTCCAAGGTTGTCGTGTTTGCCAACGCTCTAATTGCATCAATTACTTCTGGCGTTTGAACACAGTGGGGGTCGAACGCTTGGACGAGCTTTAATCTGCTATTAATTGCTTCTATATGTTCGTGCCATGCACATACCTCGTAGATGTCGGCGGATGGACGAACGACTCTTCGGATATATTCAAAGATTGCGTCTGTGGAGTGCAGTCCCATGTCGCTTCGCACAAGTATGCTTCTGGGAATCCTACAGAAGATGTCTATGACGTTTTTCGTTGAGGCTCTTCGTTCTAAATCGACTATCACAGCCTCAACGGCTAGGAGGATAGAGGGAACTGCAAAGGATGTGAATATGACATCTTTTGGGAACATTTGCCGCATTTCATTGCGAAGCGTTTTGTGTGCAACGTACGGTTTGTCGGGGATTATCGTGTCGACTGGTCCACGGTGTCCCCTCATAGGTTCAGTTCCAGGTCGGATAAGTGTGCACGTTACATGTTTTATGCCAAACTCATTGTCTAATGGTTTGAGGATTCTTGTTAAAGACACTGCGAAAGGTGATGGGATGCGGACGGACCTCACTTTTCTAGCTTCATCATAGTTTATAGTGGACATGAACGCTTGAATATCTGCAACCTCAAGGGGTTCGCCCGCTTGGAAGACACACTTGACGTTATATCTTGAATAGAATTTCTCTTTGTTCTCCTTTCCAACTCCGCTTGGTGTAACGTCTACAACTACGTCAACTTTGGACAAGAGACTTGAAATTGACCCTTGAATGTCAATCGCAGCTTTCTTGAAGGCTCCAGCATGGTCTGAATCTACAAGATAAATGGGAAAGCTTTTTCGAAAAGCCATAAATGCAGAAATGTCTGGTTCCTTTAAGCATATGCCTACCAGCTCCATGTCTCCCTGAGCCGCCACTGCATTCGCAATCCTTGTACCTTGAGAACCGTATCCAACTAAGGCAACATTGATCTTCTTCAAAACCGCATTTCCCACATTTTGCCATATTGCAACTGCATATAACATTGTTAGAAAGCCATAAAAGAACTATTCTATACAAGCCTTGTTTACTATGCGGGCTTAGTGGGTCCGAAGGGATTTGAACACATGGAGAGAGACAGACGGATATAGAGCCCTATAGAGAGGAGGGGCTGTTATCAGTTAGTGCTAGATATTTGTCAGTCAACCTAATTGTTATAGGTCTATCTTTTGTTTGAATTGCAACGCCAGAACGGACGAGTATAGCGCCAATCCAAGTTGCTCGCATTGGAGGGACTTTTCCCCTAATATTCCCTGGTCGTACGGCATAGTCAATTGTTCCTATGATGGGATGACTAGTTTTTATTGGTCGTAATTCAGCACCTTCTTTGCCTTTTTCATACAGTAGTTTAAGCGCTAAGCAGAACAGGTCTTTGGAATACTTGTTGTGGTAAACAGATATTGTTAGCTAGTTTGGAGCAACCTCAATTATCGTGAAATATGTAGCCTTCTTTCCCTTGCCTAATGTCTTCAATTCCATGGCGTTCTCTTGCCATTCTTTGGCTCTAGAAAGTATATCTTCCCAAATTCTATCGCATAATTTATTCATATGAGAATCAAATCTCCGCTTTTAACTTATATATTTAAGTTCTAAGAAACCTTTACTTCTTTCTATGATACTGATCATAGATAACTACCTTGAAAATGAACGTGTACAACAAATAATGAAAGCGGTTCAGCAACACACAAATGTGCCCATAGATGTTATATCTTTCGAACACGTGAAAGAAATTGATTCTAGTAAAATATCTTGTCTTCTTCTCTCAGGATCAACATGCAATTTGAGCAATAAAGAGGACGAGAAGAGATACATCTATGAAATAGAATTCGTCAAGGCATGTCAAGCACCAGTATTGGGTATATGTTTTGGTCATCATATTTTAGGGATAGCTTATGGCAGTAAAATTTTACGTGGAAAATGGAGCAAGAACCTCGAAACGGTCAAAATCTTAGCAAGGAACGAACTTTTCAGTTCATGGGACACTGACGATGAAATCACTGTTGAAGAGTCACATGAAGACTATATTAAAAAACTGCCAAGAGGGTTCACCTTACTCGCTAGTTCAAAAAGTTGCAAGATTGAAGCGATGAAGCATTGCACAAAACCTCTCTATGGTGTTCAGTTTCACGCTGAGCGAACAGAAGACGGATGGCAAGTTATAGGTAACTTCATCAAAAACGTAGCTAATTTACGTTGAAAAAATGGCTTGATGGGCCCGGGGCGATTTGAACGCTCGACCAACAGGTCTCTCATCCCCCTCTATAGAGGGTCTAGACAGACAGACGAAAGGGGACTATGAGCCTGTCGCTCTAACCGTGCTGAGCTACGGGCCCTCAACATTATTCCCTTCTCTTTCTGATTTAAGGATTTTCTGTTCCACTTATTAGTCAGATAGCGTCTGCTGATTGTTTGGTGAAAGGTTTATTACATATTAAAACATATACTCTATTGATAGATATGACATCTCTATGCCAACAACTCAAGCCCACAACACAATACCTCGCCAACTGCAACGACTGTAAACACGCAATCCCCTTATCAAACAACCACTACTGCACAAAACTCAAAAAACGTATAAAGAGAACTACAAACTGCCCCTATTTTGAACCAGAACCAATCGAATACAGAGTCTACATAAGAATGTAGCATGTGCCCGAAATTAGCCCAAAATGCGTCAAATTTCAGAGAATCTTCCCATTCTTCATTACAATTTCCTTTGTATCAACGATTTCGATCGTTGCACTTGGATGAGTCACAAAATCCCAGTGCATACTTGACTTAGAAGTTCCTCCATAGCTGAAGTTCGAGCCGAAAGCAACATGAACCGAGCCGCCTAACTTTTCATCTGTAAGGATATAGCCAATTGCTTTATCAATTGCTGGGTTACAGCCTATGCCCAGCTCGGCGATATTTGTTGTTCTGACAACTTCCTCTTTCTCATCAATCTTTAGGCATCGTTTGAAGGAGTCAATCATCTGGTCACGATTTGTCCCAGCAGCGCATTTATCAAGGTGCAGTTTTCCATCCTTAAAATAGAGTGTGACATCCTTGACGATTTTATTGGTGAATCTATCTATGGTGACAGGACAATATAGGGTTCCCTCTCCAAATGTTTCATGAGGCGCAATAAACAATTCTCCAGCTGGCAGGTTATTGCCCAAGTCATTCATTTCAATATCATGATCATCGACGACGCCGTCATCTTCATTGATACGGCGCCCTTTTATCTTACAGGTAAAATCTGTACCTTTCTTATCAGTAATATGGAGTACATCTTTTCCCTTCAAGTGTTTGGCCAGTTTCGAAGTGTTCTCCTTGAGAGTCGAGGCAGGCACCATTATGCCTTCGATGATCAAACGTTCTAGGTCGTTGTAATCGATACCGTAGAACTTTGCAGCCTCTCGTGTCGGCCAGCCTGCGTAAGTCCATTTCTTGCCCCCGCCAGTCTCTTCTCCATAGAGTTCCTTTCGGATAGGAACATTGGCTTTTGTTCTTGCAGCAATCTTCTCTGGTGGGAACTTCGTCTGAATCTCTGGATTTCCGTATGGTTCAACTACAATGTAAGCATCAGATTCTTTGATTGCTCCTAAATAATGCTTTGGAGTAACTTCTAGAGTCTCTTTTGGAATTTCATCATATACTCTTGCTGCGTAGTTGTCTGTTGCTGCCATGATTAATGGTTGGGCACCCTTCTTGTAGCATAAAATACCGATCTCTTCAAGAAGGTCTTGAGTGTGGGTTCCTCCACGTATAACAACGGCTTCTCCTCTCTTGAGGTTCATGCCTGTTACGATCGATTCAGCACATTTCACAATTTTTTCTCTTGTGACCATCGGGTAGTTCCACTCCAGTTTTTACCTTAAAGATAGCCAAGCGCTTATTAACTCTATTGTAATATCTTTCTACCGATATTATTCACACGTCAGCTTCTGGAACCACTAATCATAATAAGTGGATAGCATATTACATGTGTGTGTTTATGACCGTGTGAGGAAAGAGTGAAACAATGCCGAGAGATCCTGTTTGCGGCGTGGTTCTGGACGAAAAAACATCCAAATTCAAGACAAGTTATGAGGGAGAAAAATACTATTTCTGTAGTGTGAAATGTAAGAAGAAATTTAAAAGGAATCCGAACAAATTTGTAAAGTAGACTGGGCTTCTTCCCTTATGTCTAGTATCTTCTTCCTCTTCGCTGGTAATCTCTTCTTTCACCGTATCTACGATACCGCCTTTCTTGTTCATATCGTTTATTAGATAAATTATTCTCTGTGTTGACTTCTGTAATGGGAGATTCTTCCAGAAGCTTGAAACTGCCATATTTTCCTATGTTTAGACGCATGTTACCTCTGAACAGGTTTACGTAACCGTTAGTGACGCGTAGAGTGGCTTCCTCATTTATTTTGTCTATATTGTCGTCCCAAAGCGTTAGGTATACGCATCCCGTTTCGTCTCCGACCAAGGCGTCTGCAACTCTGCGTACGGAATAATCTCTTCCTGTGACATTCCTAACTTGACTTTTAGAAACTACCTTTACGATCGTGTTCACTGCCTTCGAATTAGGGGTTAATTTCTCTACCTTCACCAACTCTTCACTTTCGGACTGTTCTTTATCTGACATATCTTCAACACTCATTTCGATTCGGTCATGCTCATTAAGAACGTAGTTCTTAAGGGTTACGGTACGAGCAACAAATGAAAAGGATGCGTGCACATTGCCCGTAAAAATCCGTGTTTTGGTTGTTTACTCTCGGAAAAATCATTTTTTTGAACATAAACCTGTTGAAAAGAACCGTGAAAAACAAATATTTGAAGAGGCAAGAGGAAATTAGGTAAAAAAATTTAAAGTTTAAATAGCCGCAAAAAACGTTAACATACCAGCGCCGCCGTAGCTCAGTTTGGTAGAGCAGCTGACAAAATGGGTACTAAAGTCCATTTGGGCTGAAGCTGTTAACCAGCTGGTCGTCGGTCCGAGTCCGAAGACAGCGACAAAACGTCTTGTCTGACTAAACCGGCGGCGCCAAAACCTTATTCAGCCTTTACCAACAATAAGAAAATGCCCAAAACAATTAACAGGAACCCACCAACAAGAAAAGCAAAAGAATAGGATTCAACATGGCCACCACTTTTAGGCGGATCAACAGATGTCAAATAAACAATTGCCCCACCTAAAAAGACACTTACCAATCCACATAACTTTTCAGCAACCGTCAAACCAACAGGTGCTTCTTCGCTCACTAGCATCACCAGACAACATCTAGTTTCCGAGGATTATTTTAAACTATTCGCTTAATCGACACTGTTAAGTCTTTTGATCTAAGGGTGCGAACTACTTGGGCTTGTAGGCCACCATGTCGATCTGGATGAGGCAGGCAGAATCAAGAAAGCCGGTAAAAATGGTCGTTCTGGCGGGAAATCCCTCGTTGAAGTAACGCCCATAGACCTCTTTCATCTTCCCGAAGTCCGCCACATTCTTCAGGAGAACCGTTGTCTTTACCACGTCGTCGAATGAGGCGCCAGCGGCTTCGAGTGTCTTTCTCAGGTTCTTGAAACACTGTTCGGTCTGTGCCTCGATGCTCTCTAATCTGTTGCCATCCTCATCAAGGAAACCACCGTGGTGAGAGGTGTAAATGAAGCCCCCGGCTTTTACACAGGAAGAGAATGTGAAACCATATTTTTTTGGGTTTAGATCTATGATTTCTTTGGTCATTCGTATATCTCCAAGTTTTGATGGGAACTAATGGATTTCACAAAGATAAAGGTACCCTACGCTCATCACATTAGACTTGACAGTATCTGCTTAATCAATGTGCTTCTTTAAGTTTGGCTGGCAAATACTTATCTACAATGTACGTCAAGCCATACCGACTGAAAGCCTCTTGCTCCGCCTTCTTCTTAATCTTCAAAAATTTCTTAGTCTCCCTCTGCCATAAATCACCAGTATAACGCGGATCCTTCTGCAACTCATACAATCGCTTAATATCCACTTGTGTCAATTCATCGCTGGGTAACTTGTAATCCACAATGTCAGTAGCCCAAACACCGCTCCATCGGGCATCTGGAGTCGTCAAATCCCTTAAATGCGCAGCATTTGCTGAACCAGAGATAATTACCATGGCAATATGCATCCCCCAAGGATCACCATCAGTAAAAATATGCACAGGTAACTCTAATTCCTTATTCAATCTATGAATGAAATGCCTTGTGGCACGTGGAGCTTGACCCCCCAGAAGCACGAGTAAAGCATTAAACTTCTTGTGGACTTCCTCCTCAATAAATCTCGTAAATAAACCGCCTTTTTCAATGGCAATAACCATATCTGCGCTAGTCTTCACAAATTCAGCAGACGTAAGAGCGGGTCCAATCATTACACCATCGGGGTGGGACATTAAATTGTACTGCTTCCCTTCATACCCTCGAACAGTATATTCAATAGTTAAATCGCCAAAAATAGCAGAACGTTCTTCAGGGAAAAACATTAAAGTCTTCTCTGGCAAAACCAACAACAGTTTCAAGGTCAGTAATAATGCCATTAGACTCGGACTGATCTTTAAAGGCGACATCAAAAGCCTGTGCCGAATAATAAACGTCACGAAGAGTAGAGGTTTTTCGGTTGTTCGCAAGTTCATGAGCAAAATAAGCAGCCCAAACGAGTTGTGTAAAGGGGCGAATATGACGAATATTTCTGGAACTTCTACGCACCGTTTTGTTGCCTAGAATATATTGCTGAACTTCAGGGCTATAAAAGATGTTTTGAATGGAACGACTGGGCATCTTGATCCATGGAAAACCCTCTTCTTCCATTTGACTGTAGAGTGTTGCACCGAAATTTGTTAAATTTGCTAGAACCTCTTTCTTTTTCTCGGAAACTGAAACTTCAGTCTTCAAATTTTCTTACACTCCTTAACAACGCCTTGATATCAGGTTCCTTCTCTTTACCAGCCAAATTTGTAGAAAATCTGGCAATCTTAGGCAGATACTTAGAAAAAACATCTAAACGTTTCCTCTCCCTTGCGACATACTCTTTCTTAGTTAAAAAGTGTTGTAGTTGGCGTGCCACTTCTCGAAGACCATTTAAAACTTCTTTTTTAACTTCTGGCCTATCCGCGATGAACTCCTTACCTACAGTCTTGTAAGGAACCTTCGTGCTGCATATATGTACCAGTATTGCGATGGGCATGCTAGGTGAAACCTTGTATCTCCTCCAGTTCATAGACCTTATGACCTTTACGGAAACATCACTAGCCTCATCATACAGCAGTGGAATCCTATTTGCAAACCTATAAATCAGAATGTCATCTTTCGCGGGGATATCTCCGCCATAGGCTATAGCCGTTTCAACAATGAAGGGATGACCAGAATAAGTGGACGGCTTACGCTGACACACAGCAATGAACTCTGGCTTCAACTCTTTCAAGATACCAACCTTCAACAAATCCTCACCCAATGGAGACAAACAACTCGCATCTGAAGGCAAAAAACCATCAAATTTTTTCATCATCCGCACAAGTCTCACAATCTCATCGGATCTCAACTTTCTGGGGTCTTTAGTCCTGATGAATCCAGCTGTATGTAACCAACGAAGGATAACACTTTTTTCAACCCCCTGAAAGTGTGTTTTCATTAAATCAATTAGGTTTCGACATTGAGTAGTTTTTGTGAGACGTTGAATTTCCTCAACACTAACGTTTTTGGAGAACCCACGAATCTTCTTCTTCGTCGCCTTTACAAGTCTAGAAATGTCTTCTCTCTTCAGCTTTTTGGGATCAGCCGTTCTAATAAATCCAGCAAACTCCAAGAAACTAAGAGAGATAGTTTCACCAACCCTGTGGAAATGTTTTTGCATAAATTCGGGCATACTTCGACAGTCTGTTATTCGTAGGAGGCGCTGAATTGTTTCCACATCTACTCCATAAGGGTGGGGAAGCGTTTCTTCGGGGGGAGGAGGCGTTTTTGTAGTGACTCTAGTAAACTTGTATAAACGACCATTCGGGTCAACAAAGGTAATGTTCGCATAAGGAGTCACAAGTGCTGTCTGTTTAAGATATTCTAGAATCTTTGGCATTGCTCTGGAATAGTCGCCTTCAAGACTAAATTCAATAATACTTCCGTGCCATTGTTCTTTGTTTATTTGGGTTTTTCGGGCCAGAATTAAAGGTCGATTTCTTTGAATATCTATCATAAGCGTATACTTGTAAATTCTTGAGGTCCCAGTGCTCGAAACAATATTAACAGGTTTATGAGTGGTGATTTGTCCATAGAGAATTGCCATGGTTCCTCCAAGACCGAAAGTGCCTCTAGCTTGTTTCAACTTATACTTCGAACCAAACAAGACTTGCCCGAATGCTGATGGAATGTGACGGGCTGGAATACCACATCCATTATCTCCAATTCTCAGCGTGTAAATATTGTCACCTAATTCTGTGTCATCATCATTAGATATTCTGATGTAAATGTCTGAAGGAATACTTGAGATATCAGTGGCGTCAAGAGCGTTTTCAACGAGTTCTCTTACAGATGAAAAAATTGCTCTCACGGGGTTGGTGAACCCAGCTATGTCTCGATTGCGGTAGAAAAAGTCAGCGGGACTTATCTCTTCAAAGGTCACCATTGTTCAGTTGCTTCCCTACATCTTCATCATATACGAAACGTTCTCCTTTTGTCTTTTCCCAACTCATCGTCCAATTTTTCCAAGACTCAGCAAAGATAGTTGCAAGTAAGATTACAGATGTTTGACACATTTCCCTCTATTTAGAATTTCCGTATCTCAAAATTTGAGCTTAATGTGACAAATTTGATGTTCACCAGATTTGTGACTTTCTACACATAAAATGTTGTAACTAGGCATTAGTTTAAGAGGGAAATTTGGTTTCCCAGAGCTCCATCTTCTTTTTCTTAAATTCTCTCCGCTTTCTGTGAAGGAACCGATAGACTGTACTATGCTGGCTGCCTCTAATCAGCATGCGAATTGCTTCTTTTGCCACTTCTGTTTGATCCATGTTTCCAATGATGGAGATAGTATGTCCATATACAGAAAGGCTGGTCTCTGTTAACTCTTCGATAAGCATCCTGGTTTTCCCGTTTTTCCCAATGACTCTTCCTTTTAACCGCTTTATGTCAGATTGCGATCTTCCTATGACTTCTCGCAAATCTATAATTTTCAAAAGAGCCTCATCATCGTGAAGTAATCTGAACGCTCGTTCGGGGGAGAAGCCTCTTCCGATGGCAATGACTGTTTCTTGGGCTCTGAATAGAACTGTGGGATCAGAGGCTGTCGGAAGCAGTGTTATTGTAACGCCACCTGTTTCACTCTCTACTTGGAGTTCAACTGAGAGTTTCTTCTCAATAGATGCTTTTACTCGACCTTCTGGGCCTATGAGGGCTCCTATCCGTTCTTGTGGAATCTTAACGAAGGCGCTGGCTCTTTGCACTTGTTACCCACCTATACATCTCTTCCTGAGAAAATACTGGTACGCCCAGTCCTTCGAAGTGCCTATATAGATTCTCTAGGTCTCTTTTTAAAAGCATGTTAGCCATAGGATGCTCAAGGAGCACGGCTTGAGAGACATCGAAAAGCACGGGTTCATTTTTCCATATCATAACGTTATATTCGCTCAAGTCACCATGCACAAGCCTTGCCTCTTGATACAGTTTCTTCACATAAGTCAGTAACCTTCGATAAACCGCTTGAGGCTTTTGAGGAACAATTTCTTTCAGAAGAGGGGCACTAACTCCCTCTTCTCCTATAAACTCCATAATTAAAACGTTTTTGCTAACCGCGATAGGCTTAGGAACTCTAACTCCCACGTCGTAAGCACGTTGTAGATTTTTGAATTCTTTCTGAGCCCAAGCATAAACAAGGGAACGTGTGCCCCTTCTAACATGAGCAAATCGTGGGTCGCCCTCGATGTAGGGAAGCATGCCCCTCTTGAATTCTGCTGATATAGTGAGGTATATTTTAAGTGCAAGTTCTCTTTGTTCCGAATCTTTTCCCCAGTATATTCGTGCTTCTTTTCCGGCTTTTACAACCCCAAAAATTTCGGAGATTGTTCCTTTATTCAGAAAATCGTAAATCGTCATAAGAGTTGAGCGATCGAAAACTTCTTCCAAAACCTCGTATTCTTCACTTCTTTTCTCTTTCATCAATTGTTTGATTTCATATGCTTTCTCTTTTCGTAGTAATTTTTTGTCCACCTTCTTCCGAAAAGACACAGAGGCTTCCTCATTTAACAGTGAGATACCCATTTTTTCTTAACCAGTCTGCTTGACCCCTTCTATATCGCCAGATGATATCGCCTCTCTTGTCAGACTGGAAGTCCCAAGGAGAGACCAAGACGATATCGCCTTCTCTTATCCATACTCTTCTTTTCATTTTACCTCGGATTCTACAGAGGCGCTCATTCCCATCCTGACATTTAACTAAAACTCGGTCAAACCCCAATAGTTTTGTGGCTATGCCAAGCACATCATTCGCCACTGGGAGAACCATATTCTTAAGCTCGTCTTCGCTTTTGACCTTCTTTTTTCCCAAATAGCCACCTTCTTGGAATAAAGGGGTATCTTGCTATTTATGTTTCCCCTTCTATTGAGGCATGTGCAATGGATCGAACTGATGCGATTTTTCAACTTTGCTTTATCTTGGTAACACGCGTGTGCACATTAACTTATTTAGTAGGTTGCGATGATTTTTTTCTTGATTTAAATGTTCAGAGAAGTAGAGGCAGCCTATCAGCGAATAAAAGAATTTGTTAATCCCACTCCCGTAATGACTTCCTCAACTCTCAATGAAATAACTGAGAGTGAATGTTTCTTGAAGTGTGAGAACTTTCAGAAAACTGGAGCCTTCAAATTCAGAGGAGCCTTCAATGCCTTGTCACAATTGTCTCTCGAACAAAAGAAAAAAGGAGTAATAACGCATTCCTCAGGAAACCATTCACAAGCACTTGCCTTAGCCGCTAAACTTCTAGGAGTTAAAGCAGTGATCGTTATGCCTGAAAACGCTCCTCCGGTGAAAGTAGCTGCAACAAAAAGTTATGGAGCAGAAATAGTTACGTGTGGGTCTCATCCAACTGAAAGGGAGAAAACTGTTGTACCACTCATCGAAAGGTACGGTTATACTCTCATACATCCTTCTAACGATCTCAAGATTATCGCTGGTGCAGGAACCGCCGCTTATGAATTAATAAAGGAAGTGAGTGCACTCGATTATGTTTTCGGTCCAGTAGGTGGTGGTGGATTACTTAGTGGAACAGCAATCGCAACGAAGGGGTTACTTCCATCATCCAAAGTTATTGGCGTCGAACCCAAAAACGCAGATGACGCTTATCAATCATTAAAGGCGGGAAAAATCATCCCAGTAAAGAACCCGAATACAATAGCAGACGGGTTAAGAACTTCTCTTGGAAGCAACACTTTTAGAATAATAAGAGAGAAAGTAGATCAGATAATAACTGTCTCAGAAGAAGAAATTGTAGATGCAATGCAGTTTCTTTGGGAGCGAATGAAACTGGTAGTTGAGCCTTCAGGAGCGGTTTCACTAGCAGGAGTATTATCAAAACAGATAGATTTACGATCTAAAAAAGTTGGACTAATAATCAGTGGAGGGAACATTGATTTGACTGATTTCTTTGCTAAAATTCGGCGGAGAATAAAGTCCGCCAAGTAACTTCGGTCCATAGTTGTACTCTGACAAATGTTATTTAATTGCAAGATGTGACTCCTAATTATGAAACTTGTCATACTTGGTTCGGGTGGAGCTACAACAGTCCCTAGACCTGGATGTCAATGTAACGTCTGCCAAGAAACAAGAATTAAAGGAATACCTTATGCTCGGTCCGGTCCATCCATGTTTGTTTCAGACATTAACTTGTTATTCGATACCCCCGAGGAGATTGCTGTTCAGTTGAATAGAGAAGGAATAAACACTGTCGATTACGTCTGTTATACACATTGGCATCCCGACCACACTTTAGGAATGAGAATTGTTGAAAGAATGAATAAATTCTGGTTAGGGACTTTTGTCAAAAAGGAAAAACCATGGAAAAAGGTCAAAATCTGTGCACTCACTGAAGTACTTGAGGATTTGAAGGCGATCAGTAACAAACATGGCTCGTTTCTTAACTTCTACGAGAAGTTGGACTTGATTGAGACAATGAAACTAGAAGATGGAAAGGCAGTCAAAATTGAAGATTTCGAAATCACCACCTTTAAGGTTCCCAGTCCCGGTGTAGTATCTTCGGTGTTTCTTATCGAAGAGAATGGAAGAAAGGTCATATATGCACCATGTGATGTTAAACCGTTTCCTGAGAATCAACACTTAATCGGATGCGATTTGCTGATAGTCGGCAGTTTCTTTCCAGAAGGACCCCTGAAAGACAACATAATGATACCCGAAGGAAACGAGTTGAGAAAAGAACTCTTCTCTTTTACAGAAATCCTCAAATTGACCAGACGAATCAACGCGGAAAGAACTCTAATCGTCCACATCGAAGAAGAATGGGGCAAATCCTTCGACGATTATAGAAAACTAGAGAAAACGTATGAAAAGTACAATCTCCAATTTGCTCACGATGGGATGCAAATCGAGTTATGCTAGATTTCCTTAAATTTGATTTACTACATTTTTACAATTTGTGCATGAGGAATTCCTGAGATTTTCAAAACGGCTTCTGGATGAATCAGGCCTTTCTCTATAGCTTTTTTAACGATGTTTCGTCCAACCATATTCACGATAGTAGACTGTTGTATCAAAGCGATTGCTTCTTCCACACTCACTTTTGACCCCTTGTAAAAATCTTCGCATATTTCGAAATTGATTTCGCCTTCGCTAAATTTTTTGCCGAGGAGTTCAGCGTCACAAGTTGCAAGAAGCACGCATCGACCCCATCTTCGTATATTTACGTAGACATCCAAGTGTTGCACTTCATACAGGTCTTATGGAAGATTTTGCACCACACGCCTCACATACGAGGAAATTGAAACGTTTTTCCTTAACTATTTTAGTGTCTGGAAGCTTGCAAACTGGACAGACAACAAAATCATCAATATATCTCTTGATTAATCGATCCAAGGTGTCGCGAGGAAACTTCCCCTGAAAAATTGCGCGCGAATCGTCCAAAGTTCCAGCAGTTGCTAATTCCCCTGAGAGAAACTTCATTAAGTGATGTGGGTCCCTGTTAAGTGCATCACAAATCTCTTTAAAGTTATAAAGGATGGTTCGAACTCCAATGGTAGAACTGCGTGGCTTAGGCAATTCAAATCTTTTCTGCACAAGAATCTCATGAGGGAGTTGGGAGCGAGCCCTCTTCAACATCTCCTTATAATCAGTCTTCATTGATGTTACACTCCATATCGTTAGGCTACCATCGAGTTCGATCTCTTCTATTAATCTCTTTGTATGTTTAGATATTTTAACATAACCTTCGCTTAAATACTGCTTGTTTTCAAAAGTTTTAAGAAATAAGTTCTTAAAGATTCTCTGTCGGTGAGATGATGACCAAGTCTTTCGTTCATCCATACATCCCTAATTCCATCCCCAAAATTAAGAAGGATATGATGAAACAAATCGGTATCCGAAACATAGAAGAACTCTACGCTGATGTACCTAGAAAATTTAGACTGAAGAAGAAACTTGATCTTCCCAACTCAATGTCAGAGCGTGAAGTGAAAAGAGCTATTGAAACTCTTCTCTCTAAAAATGTAACAAGCCAAGAAATGCCTATGTTTCTGGGAGCTGGTTGTTGGCCTCATTATGTGCCTGCAGTCGTTGACGAAATTGTTCAAAGAACAGAACTTCTCACTTCATATACTCCGTATCAGCCAGAGATTTCCCAAGGATTGTTACAAGCTCTTTTTGAGTATCAAAGTATGATCTGTGAGATCACTGGAATGGAAGTCGCTAACAGTTCCATGTACGATTGGGCTTCTGCTTTAGGCGAAGCAGTTCGCATGGCAACACGGTTAACAAAACGAACGGAAGCTCTTATTCCAAAAATAATCCATCCAGAAAGAGCCAAAACACTGCAAACATACAGTGACCCAGCTGGAATTCGTATCCACTCAATTGATTACAAGTCTGAAACTGGACAACTTGACATTGAAGACTTGAAAGCGAAAATTTCACAGAAAACAGCTGCCGTATACATTGAAAATCCAACTTATCTTGGCTTCATTGAAACACAAGTTAAAGAGATCGCAGAAGAAGCTCACGATTATGAATCAATTTTCATCGTTGGAGTCGATCCCACATCCCTTGGCATATTAAAGCCTCCCAGCGAGTATAATGCCGATATTGTAGTGGGTGAAGGGCAGCCTCTGGGAATTCCTATGAATTATGGTGGACCCTTACTTGGCATATTTGCTTGCAGAGACGATCTGCGGATGATTCGACAGATGCCTGGGCGTATAGTAGGTATGACCAGCACTTTAGACGGCACGAAAAGGGGATTCTGTAACGCTCTTCAGACCAGAGAGCAACATATTAGGAGAGAGAAGGCAACATCTAACATCTGCTCAAATGAAGCACTATGCGGAGTTGCAGCAGCAGTATATTTAGCACTACTCGGTCCAAAGGGCTTAAAAGAACTAGGAGAAACAATCATCAGTAAAACGCAATATGCTATACATCTTTTGGCGAAAATAAGAGGAATAAAAGCCCCAGTTTTCAAGTCTCCGCATTTTAAAGAGTTCACTATAAACTTTGATGATACTGGAAAGACTGTAAAAGAGATCCATGAAAAACTTTTACAACGGCAAGTTCATGGAGGGAAAGAAATCACTGAAGAGTTTCCTCAACTAGGTGAAACAGCCCTTTACTGCGTCACTGAAGTTCATTCAAAAGAGGACGTCGATCTTCTTGCTAATGCTTTAACGGAAACTGTAGTGGAAGGTGAATCATAATGTTCAGGCAAGCTCGCTGGAATGAACCCGTCATTTTCGAATTAGGACATCTTGGACGAAGAGGACACATCATACATAAAGTAGAAGAAGAAATCCAACAAGCGGTAGGAGACCCTAAAATGCAAATTCCAGAAAAAATGCGAAGACAAAACCTCCCAAAATTGCCTGAAATGTCAGAAGTCGAAGTGGTGAGACATTACACTCGTCTATCTCAAATGAACTATAGCGTGGATTTGGGTTTTTATCCACTTGGAAGCTGCACCATGAAATATAACCCAAAGATCAACGAAAAACTTGCAAAGCTGCCTAAAATAACATTCATTCATCCATATCAAGACAGTGAGACAGTTCAAGGCATCCTAGAGATTCTCTATAAACTATCCCACTGGCTGGCTGAGATCACTGGAACAGATGAAGTTAGTTTGCAACCGGCAGCTGGAGCTCATGGAGAATTTTTAGGCGCCCTTATTATGAAGGCGTATCACAAGTTCAACAGCGAGGATGAAAAAAGAACAGAACTTATAGTGCCAGATTCTGCGCATGGTACAAATCCGGCAAGTGGAAACATGGCAGGGTTCAATGTCGTAGTCGTTCCCTCTGATGAGGACGGTTGCGTTGATTTGAAGGCATTGGAAGCTGCAGTTTCGGAACGCACGGCTGGATTAATGCTGACAAACCCTAATACGCTTGGGATTTTTGAGAAGAACATCGAGAAGATTGCAGAGATTGTTCACGATGCTGGGGGACTACTCTATTACGATGGTGCAAATCTCAACGCAATTTTGGGAAAAGTTAGACCTGGGGATATGGGTTTTGACATAGTTCATATAAATATACACAAAACCTTTGGAACCCCTCATGGAGGAGGTGGGCCTGGAGCGGGTCCTGTTGGAGTGTTAGAGAGCCTTGCGAAATTTTTGCCAGTTCCCACGGTTGCATTTAACGGCGAGCAGCACTATCTGAACTATGATAAACCACACAGTATAGGAAAGATTAGAGGGTTCTATGGAAATGTGGCGGTTTTGCTGAAGGCGTTTGCTTATATCCTAAGTTTGGGGGCGGAAGGCTTGGAAGAGATAGCGGAGGTTTCGGTGTTGAACGCCAATTACTTGATGAAGAAACTGGAAGAGATTGGCAGTTATGAACTTCCTTATGCTAAAGGGCACCCTAGAAAGCATGAATGTGTTTTCAGTACGAAAAAACTGTATAAAGAGAAGGGGATACGTGCCGTCCACATTTCGAAGAGGATACTAGATCATGGTCTACACTCTCCTACCACTTATTTTCCTTTAATAGTTGAGGAGGCGTTAATGATTGAACCCACCGAATCCTTTGAGAAGGAGGAATTGGATAGATTCATTGATGTAATGACGAAAATAGCTAAAGAGGCTAATGAAAATCCTAAGGAAATCTTGGAGGCTCCTAAAAATACTACCGTAAACCGTTTAGATGAGGCTAAAGCCTCTCACCCAAAAACCATGGCTTTGAGTTGGAAAATGCACGTAAAAAAGACTTGTTAATTATCTTGGTATCCACTTAACTATTTTTTAGAAGAGATATGCTTCGATTCTTCTAGAGAGCGTTCTAGTCTTTTCTCGCATTCTTTCTGGAACCAAAGCCATCTTTGAAGGTACCATTCATTACTCCAAATCTCCTTTTGTTCTTTTAGCCATTTTTTGGTTCCGACAGCCTTTTGTCTGTGCAAATTTTCTATAACTGGTAAGTGATGCATCCAAACAGGATTGTAGCAGAATTGTATAAGCATTGAACAGGGAAGTTCTCCGCATTCGGAACAGGTTTCATGACCTCTCTGTTTAACACAGCATTTGTAAATGTTACACGTTTCATGATGTCCCGAAGCGTCACATTTCCCACATTCACAATTACAACCGTGACAGCTTTTGTAGATTAGATAGTCGATACAAGCCCCACAATATAGACCGCAGGGTGCAGCTAGCTTCTCATTTCCAACTGTATCCGCCATTGTGTCTCTATTCATATTATGTCCTCGCCTCTTCCTTTAGTATTCTGTAAACCTTTTATAAACGATTAGAACATCACATAACACTGCGCTAGGCACTAAAAGGGAGAGATTAGATGGTTAGCAATATCAAACACGCACACGCAAACTCGGGAAAATGGTCTATTGCAGTTTGTGGTCTGAACTGTGCAAAATGTGACATGTATCAGGCTTCTCATGGCAATGAAAAGTTGCGGGATGAAATAATTGAGTGGTTTAAGAAAGAACGCAACGAAACGATTAAGCCAGAGCAGATAAGGTGTGAGGGATGCAGAGGTCCACTTCACACTCATTGGAGCTCCGATTGCAAGATGATGCTCTGTGCCAAAAAGCGGGGGCTTCAATATTGTTTTCAATGTAAAGATTTTCCATGTACAGTCGTTAACGAATTTAGTTCAGATGGCATCTCTCATCACAAGAGAACTATTGAAAATTCGAAGAGGATGAAAGAGATCGGAATCGAAGCGTGGATTGCGGAGCAGAAGAGAAAAGGGCATTGTGTCTTCTGTCCATAAGATGCTCATGAAACTGTAATCCTTATTAAGACATGTTTATTGCTATCAGACCTGAAAAATAACATTTGGGCACACTAGAGGTAAACACCAAATGAAGATTGTTGCGAAGTTTTTCACTGTTTTACGGGAAATCACGGGCAAGAAAGAAGAAGAGTTAGAGTTCTCAAAATCCATTACTGTAGATGAATTATTAGATTACTTGTCCCAAAAGTACGGTCACGAATTTACAGATTATGTATACAATGCAAGTGGAAAGCCTAGAGGTTATCTCCAGTTTCTAGTCAATGGAAAGAGCATAACCACTTTAGAAGGTTTCAGAACAAGGTTAAAAGAAGGAGACAACATTGCAATTATACCACCCGTAGGCGGAGGATAAGTTCTTCCTTTATCAAGACGATTTTTGAACTCAAGAGATTTACACGGTTACGAACACGATCTGAAGTAACAGTGCCAAGCTGGCTCTGGTTCCAATAACAAAGGGAAAAGAAGCCCAAATAAAAAAATTTAGCTGCAACGCCTTGTTAGGTTAAGCCTTGAGTTGATCGGCTATTTTCTTTCCGAATTCCTTGCATTTTGGAAGCTCTCCGTCTACGATGGGGCCTTTCATGTCTCCAACCTTTATAGACAGCCCAGGAATAATCAGTTTCAATCTGGGAACCCTTTCGTTTATTCTCTTCTCCATCTTCTTCACAGCCTTTTCGAAATCTCCTTTGATATATGTGTCAAAAACAGCTACCCCTTCGGCCTTCAGGTCAAGTTTGCCAAGTTTGTCAATAAGCTTTTTAATACCACGGACAGGCCCTCCCCAATGATCTGGCGATCCTATCAATATCGCATCATAATCAGCTACCCTTTCAAGGTCGACTTCCTCAACATCGCTGATAGCAGTTTCTATTCCCTCGACCTCTCTCATTCCCTCCACAATCTTTTCCGCTACAAGCTTTGTGTTGCCATACTTCGTGTCATAAACGACAAAAACTTTCACCAAGAGTCATCCCTTCATAATGTTCTTTTCACTCTACGGTAGTCGTACCCTCTTTTTTAAGTTTTTATGACTTGTGAAAGAAACTTCGCGTGCAACAAGGATTTGCCTAGGAAATCTTATATGTTCAGTCACAGATTTGCATTTGAAATTATAATGGAGAAGATGATAAGGTGACTGAGAAAAAACCTATCATCAGATTGTTATTCGCCAGAATCAAGGAAGCATTTTATAACCTATCTGAAGAGGAAAAGATGGAGTTCATGCTTAAGGATCGCAAGAATTGGGAAGAACTCGGGTGCAAAGTCTTGATGATGATTGACTGCCGTTGGTCAAACGAAGAGTGGAATTATATTGGGGTCGAGGAATGGCCAACCCTAGAAGCTCTTGAGAAGCGCGCCAAATTCGAATATGAAGAACTAGAAAAATACAGGTATATGGAATCAAAGACTTATTTGGGTACTCGTGAATCCTTTGCTGAATATGGTAAAGAATAGAACCTCGGACAATGGAGACCTAGACCAATTCTCAGATAGATGCATGCACAAACTCGTTTTTTCATTATCCAGTTTTCTTTTGTTGGTTTGGGTTTGGGATAAGATTCTTATCCAATCAACCAACCATTCTTAAACTCCCAATACCTCTTACAACACTCAGCCAACTTACTAAACGCTTCAAGAACTAGACGAATAAACCCCAACATACATGAACACCATAGACAACTTACACCGCATGATTCTAAAGACTTTTACGCACGCTTTTTCGTCCGTCCATGCGCGCGCGTTCTATTGTTTGTTATTCTTCACTGTCAGATAATGAAGCAGCAAAATCATAACTGTGAAACTTGCGATTTCCGCAATATAGTAAGTAAACTCATATGTATGAGTCACAACAATAGGCACACAAACCCTAAAGAAATTTAAAAACCCATGAAAAGCGAGAACACTCCAAACGTTTTCTCTACTCTTCAAGAAAAGATAACCTGCGAAGACACCAAACAGCACCACAAGAAACAACTGCATTTGAAAGAACCGAATAAGCCAACTCAACTCAAAAATGTGAATGTGCTGTAAAGAAAAGAATAACGTGGCGACAAGAATGCCTACAACGTTTCCAAATCTTGACTCTATGCGTGTTTGAACATATCCTCTGTAGGCAACCTCTTCTGCAAAAGCTCCAAACACCGCAAACGCAAGATAGAGACCAAACGCTAAAGGAATGGAATAAACAGCATATCTCTCAAAGCCTAAAAAACTTGGAAAAGAGGCAAATTCAATTTTGCTACCTAAGCCAAAACTAATCAGATACCACAATCCTAAATGCAGCAAAGCGAAAAGCAGTCCAATCAGAACCATGAAACTTCCTTTGTTCTTGAATACGCTTGATAAAGACTTTCTTGAGTCTTTCTTCAATAATAATAGAGTTACTACGAAAACAATGAAGTAGGAGAGAAATTCCAAAGCAAATATGGGTTCTATAAAGGAAAAGAATTCCCACATCGGATAACGAATAAAGTAAATGAGAAGGCTAATGACTAACAGAATAAACGGCCCGAGAAATACTCTCCAACCTTTTTCAAGAAACATACCTAACCAATGATAATTAGCGATTTATACAATTTAAAAGATTTTTTGACCATTGCACGCGCAAAATATTGAGTCGGTTTTGGGTTTTGGGTTTGGGGTTAAAATTTAATCCGCCCCACACACAAAATATTCAGCGCCTTCTTCGTTTTTGGTGCCACACTTGGTGCAGCGCGCGCATTTTTCCCATTACAGTTTGAGTCGCAACTAAATTCTCCTATTTTTTTAAATTCATAACGCATAATTGGGCGAGGCGGCACATGTCGGGCAACAATCTTGAATCCAGCATGCTTGAAAGTCGAAACGTAGCCAGTGCTAGAAGCGCTGGGCGTCAAACTCGCATCAAGAGGATAAGCCTCAAGCGCGGGTGCTCCCGCACGCTCAGCATAATCCAATGCAGCAGCGACTAGAGCGGTCATAACCCCCTTCCTGCGATAACGTTTTCGCACATAAAAACAAGAGAGTGACCATACAGGCACCTCATCTATACGCTTGAGTCGCCATGTCCGATCAAGCCATGGCAAGGCGTCGCGTGGTGTAAGCTGGCACCATCCTATTGCTAAATCGTCAAGGAAGGCGAGCAAGCCTGGAGGCGGGCCGTTCATTACCAATTCATGGAAAGCTGCCTTGTTTTTTTCACGTGGTCTCTTGCGATAGTTGCTACCGATTCGCCAATACATACACCAGCAGCCATTGACGGCTCCGTGTTCTCCGAAGAGGTCTTCGAATGCAGTCCACAGATCGGGGGTCAAGGGGCGGATGATGAGCTTCATAGCGGACAACTTGTCACCGCTTAATCAGTATAAAGCTGCGCCCACATCAACTTTTCGTTCATCGTTTAGTGCGAAAATGTAATTTATCCTATGAGGGGTAATAAGTCAGCAATTTGGGAATGCGCGCGCTCCCAACGTATGATAGGCAGCACATCCCTAACGATGTCACCCTATAACATCTCTCTCTAGATCTAGGTATACCCGTGTCTCTGTCTCTTCCCCCTCTAGAGAGAGGAGCTCACACACGCACACGCTCAACCACACCCCCCAAATAAGTCGGAAAAACCTCCACCACACGAACACTAATAAACTTACCAAACAAAGACCCACAATCCCTCACCACAATTGGCTTATAAGCAAAATTTCTCCCAATCCACGACCCAAGGCGTTTTCCTTCCTCGTCAACAAGAACCCTCCCCATCCAGTCTACCCATCTTTTATTCTTCTCAAAAGAAATCCTCTTGCATAGGTCAGCCATCCTCCCACTTCTCTTCTTCAAGTTGCTAGGAGAAACCTTTGACTCCATCTTTTCTGCAACAGTTCCCGGTCTCGGAAAGAACTTTGAGATATTAACTACATCCGGCTTGACATCTTCAACGAGTTTCAGTGTTCGATCAAAGGCTTCGTCGTACTCGCCTGGAAAACCACAAATAACATCAGTGGCTAATGTAATATCAGGGATTTCTTTTCTAAACTGACAAACGATTTTCTTAAAGTCTTCCACAGAATAGAACCGATTCATTAATTGTAAGATTTCGTCGTCTCCGCTTTGAACTGGTAAGTGGATAAACTTGAAAATCCTATCATTCTTAAAGACCTGAATTAAATCCTCAAGCATATTCAATGCATAGTTAGGGTTCATCATCCCGACACGCACAGAGAAATCATCATCAATTTTGCATATCTCCTCCAACAAACAAGCCAAGTTGGTTCCAATATCCTTTCCATAGCACGCAGTGTCTTGAGAAGTAAGCCATATTTCTTTAACACCCAAATCTAAATCGCACTTTACTCTTTCAACTATCTCACGAATCTTATAGCTTCTTAAACGTCCTCGAGCAAACCGAACACAACAATAGGAGCATGCTCCTAAACAACCATAACTGATTGGTACTATGCTGATGACTCTGTTCGTGCGAACTTTTGGAAGATCAAGACTAGGCTTTAAATTGCCTTTCAAAAGAATAACTTTCGCTCCACAGTCTACTTTACGCACAACTTCGACTATACTGTGTCCAACAGATGGACCTGTCACTCCATCAAATTCAACCTCAGTTCTCAGTCTCTCAAAGTTTATCAGAGGAAGACACCCAGTAACTATAAGTTTCTTACTTCGCGGAACCCTTCGTAAAATATTCATCATCCTATTTTCAGTAGGCGCCTTGACCGCACACGTATTATAAATTACAAAATCCGCCCTCTCTATCTTTTCAACAAGTTCATAACCAACCTTAGAAAGACAACCAACCATAAATTCTCCATCAGCTAGATTAGTTGGACAACCAAAACTCTTAACGTAGACCCGCTTAGAACCCACAGCCATCAGATTACCTTCTTCACAAGAACCCACAGTTTTAATCATAAAAGAAAAACATAAGGATTCCGAAAAACCATTCTTTACACAAAAGTGTAATGGTTCAAAAGAAAATGAGTAAGCTTTATAAGGACTAAATGTGAGCATGTGTGAATCATGTTTAAATACTAATATATAGCAATATAACCAAGAAAACAAATTCTATTTCTGCCAAGAATTTAGGAGGGAGTGGATGAGACTTATTACTTTGCATCTTCCCGAGCCTTACATTAAGGCCTTGGATCGTTTGGTGAGAGAGAAGTATTATCCGAATAGGGCTGAGGCTATTCGTGTTGCTGTGCGGGATCTTTTGACTGTGGAGGCGTGGGGGAGAAAGAATAGTGGTAAAACAAGTTGATAACATGGTTTGTAAAGCACCTCATGAGGCTAATCGATGTCGTATTGTAGTAGTTGGGGTTGGCGGCGCTGGAAACAATACGATCACTCGTCTAATGGAGATGGGTCTTACAGACACGGAATGTATAGCTATCAACACTGATAAGCAGCACTTAGACGCGACGAATGCTACAAAGAAAATTTTGATTGGAAAAAAGACTACTAATGGTATGGGTGCAGGAGGGGATTCAAAAATTGGTGAAGCTGCTATTAAAGAGTCGAAGAGGCGTGTGGGGAAGTTATTCACTAATGCTGATGTGGTGTTTGTTGCGGTTGGTTTGGGTGGTGGTACTGGAACTGGGGCGGCTCCGATTATTGCTGAGATTGCTCGTCGTAAGGGGGCAACTGTTGTGGGGGTTGTTACTATGCCTTTTAGGATTGAGAAGGGGCGAATTCAGTGTGCCATTGAAGGCTTGAGGGAGATGCAGAGAAAATGTGATACTGTGGTTGTAATAGACAATGATAAACTTATGGGTTTGGCGCCTCATCTTCCTTTAAATGAAGCCTTTAAGATTGCAGATCGGGTTTTGGCGAATATGATTAAGGGAATCGTAGAGACAATTTCAGAGCCGAGTTTGATTAACTTGGATTTTGCTGATTTTAGGACTGTGGTTAAGAAGGGTGGGGTTGCAATAGTTGGATTTGGTGAGTCTGATGCTCCTGATAGGGCGGAGGAAGCGGTTCGTAATGCTTTGAGGAGTCCTTTGTATAGTGTGGATTATGAGGGTGCGACGGGGGCTTTGATTCATGTTTCTGGTGATAGTGAGATGACTATTGAGGAGGCTAATAGAGTTGGGGAGATTGTGACTGAGATGGTGAGTAAGAATGCTACGGTGGCTTGGGGGGCGAGGGTTAATCCTGATTTGGCGGGGGCTTTGAAGGTTACGCTTCTTTTGACTGGGGTGCGTTCGCCGCTTCAGTCTGGTTGGTTGGGGATGGTTATGTCAGAGCTTTATGATATGGATCCTGATCCGGAATTGAAAGAGCCTTTGGATGTTGATTTGGGCTTAGATCAGATTGAGTAGTGCGTGTGTGTCTGTCTGTCTAGGTCTAGTATAGAGGGGGGAGAGGGACAGAGACACGCATACTGGTTATATCTAGGATCTAGGTCCATCCTTGTGGGGTCGCGGTTCAGATTAGACGACCACCAGAAGGGTGGCGTCCACCGCAAATTTCCTTTTTAAATATCAATCTTCTTCAACGCGTGCACATGTAATGGTAAGTCAAGATTTTAAGAAGTCATTGAGTTTCTGACGAATTTTTTCCCTGAAGGGTTGAGGAACCTCCATGTAAAATTGAGAGTCTCTATCTCCATCCAAAGATTTTTGCCAAAATTTTCGGACTGACTTTATCTGATTTGGGTTGATGGATCCTTTTTGTCTGTACTTTGTTTTAAGTACATCTATATATGTATTGATTGGGGCATACATTCGTGCATTATCTGGATTTTCCCAATCAGGTTGAAGTAGGGAATACAAATACCAAACTTCGAGGTCTGTTACAACGATAATGGGTGTTGACAAGCGTAATCGAGCAACATGCAGACAAGACAAGGCTTTTTCTATGTCCTTGGCAATTTCAACCGAAAGGACCAGATACACCATTCCTAAATCAGCATTTAAGCGATCGAGATTATTTACGCTTTGTATCATTCTCTTTGTATCGTAGGATGCTTCAATTTCACAAGCCAAAACAATTCTATTGGAAAGAAATGGAAATTTCACTTGGATTGATAAAAGTTTG
>CAZCYX010000010.1:0-30806 GCA_964503065.1 uncultured Candidatus Bathyarchaeia archaeon | reverse complement strand
ATGAGGAATAACCAGCCAAGGAGTTGCAAGATCCAAGACTACAGCGTCGACCTCAAGGAGTTTCTGGGAGACTGTGGCTAGAACACACAAGAAGGGAGTTGAGGATCGGGAGAAAACACGCGCTTTTCGAGAGGAACTCATCCAACTCTACAAGGGGTTTAAGGGTGATGTGGAAGCACTCTGCGAAAAGCACGGGGTCAAGATCAACTTCTGGTACAGCCCATCCAAGATCCCTGAGCCCAAATTCATCATAGACGGCGTCGAATTCGACGCCGACGAGATCTACGACGAGAAAGAGTTCGAAACCCTAGCCAATCAAGCAAAAGAGGCAGTAAAAAGGACGAAGAATCAGCACAGCTTAAGGGACCGCAGGCTTAAACGTTTTTAACAGCTCTCTCTAACGTGACTTAAGACGTGAAGCGGGTTGATGCTCATGTTGATACCTTTTGATACATTTCTGCTTGGGATTGTTTGCAAAACACTAAAGGGGCTTATCTAGGAAAGAGTGAAGTCAAAATTTAGAAAGTGCTTTCGGTAGAATAGGCACGTTTATCTAATCCAAAAGATGGTGGGGCTGCCCGGATTTGAACCGGGGTCCCGAGAGCCCAAGTCTCAGAGCCTAGACCATGCTAGCCGACAGCCCCTATCTCTATCCTTGTTAAGGCTTTCTGTTAATAAATGTTGAATCCACTTTGGCGGTCTTTTGGCAAAACTTATTTTCATTTGCGCTCCTAAGGGAAGTGCAGTGTATCTCAATGAAGTTTTCTTTCCTGAATCCAAGTCCGTCTCCAGATACGCCTGATATGGTGGTTACTGCATGGCCTCCCTTGGGCATGCTCTATTGCGCAGGGGTCTTGATGAATGAAGGGATTGAAGTATCTATTCTGGATCAAGCTGCAAGCGGGCTTTCTTTAAAACAGACTTTGGATTGGGTGAAGAAGGAGAATCCAGACATTCTTGGTATCTCAGCTTTAAGCAGCGCGGCAAAGGAGGCGCCAAGGATTGCAGAGTTGGTGAAGGCAGAGAATCCAAACGTCACAATAGTTTTTGGGAATTATCATGCGACTTTTAACGCTGAGAGGATTCTTAAGAAATATTCTTCTGTGGATGTGATTGTTCGGGGTGAAGGTGAGTACACAAGTCTTGAGCTTGCTAAATCTTTGGAGCATGGAGGAGAACTGGAAGAGGTTAAAGGCATAGCTTTCCGAAAAGATGGGAGAGTCGTGTTGACTCCTGATAGACCGTTGATCAAAGACATTGATGCTCTTCCGTTTCCTGACCGTGATCTAGTGAGGGCTAGTTACAGTTGTGCGATTTATGGGGTGCGGGTTGCCAGCAAGAAGTTCTCTACTATTGTCTCTTCTCGTGGGTGTCCTTTTCAATGTAGGTTCTGTGGTTGTAGGAAATTTGCGCGTGGGATATGGAGACCAAGATCTGTGGAGAATATCGTTGAAGAGTTGGAGTTGCTTCAAAGTCAGGGTTATGGGCAGTTTCTTTTTGTGGATGATAATTTTACTTTGAATCCGAAGAGGGTGATAGAGTTTTGTCGAAAGTTAAGAGAAGAACGGATGGACATAGAATGGTTCTGTGATTCGCGGGTGGATAATTGTCGGTATGATATGTTTAGGGAGATGGTGAAGGCTGGTTGTAAGGTGGTGTATTTTGGGATTGAGAGTGCTAGTCAGAGGATTTTGGATTATTATAGGAAGGGGATTACTCCGGATCAGGCTGAAGGCGCAGTTCGTAAGGCTAGGAGGGCGGGTATGGATGTTATTGTGGGTTCTTTTATTTTTGGTGCGCCTGATGAGACGAGGCGGGAGGTTGAGAATACGTTGAAGTTTGTGGGTAAGTTGGATATTGATGTGCCGCAGTTGAATGTTTTGGGTGCTTTTAGGGGGACGGATTTGTGGAGTGACTTGGTGGCTAAGGGCTTTGTTGATGAAGACAAGTATTGGGAGACTGGGGTTTATGTTCCTAAGGTTTCGCCGTATGCTGTGCCTTTTGATGAGATTCGTTTGGCGATTTATGATTATTTTCGGGCTTTTTATCTCCGTCCGAAGACTTTCTTTTCGGAGTTGTTGAGAACGTTGAAGAGTTCTTATCGGCGTGGTGTGTTGTTGACTAATGCGGCTCGGATTAACAGTATTATTCGGACTGTGAGGGAGGGGGTTAGGCTTGATGAATCTTGATTGTGGGCTAATGTTTTTAAATGGAGTAGTTTCTGTTTGTTGTGTGCCTCGGTGGCTCAGTGGTTAGAGGTTTGCGACTATAGCAACGGCCTTGTATTTGGATAAAAGGAGAGCCGTAGGTCGCGGGATCGAATCCCGCCCGAGGCTCCACCGACAAGGTTTGGAGAGGCTTCTGGGTTGTCGGTTAGAGTTGGACGGTTGAGGGGGCTGTTTGGTTCTGGGATTAAAATTTAATCCAACCAACCAACCAAAAAGGTTAGGTTGAAAACCAAACCAAAGGCTAATGGGTTACTGGCTAACCAACTTGGGTTTGGTTAAACGACCAATCATTGCGCGCGCATTTGGCTGTACTTTGGCATAGGCACATCATCATCTTAGGTTTGCTCTGTTGAGAGCTTTCTAAGTTTATCTTTAAGTAGGTTCATCCTCTTATGAAGAGGCCCTAGTATGCCAAACCAAATTCCCATTGCTGCCCAAATTGTAACAACGATAGTGTCCTGCATCCCAGGACCCCAAAAACTCTTTTGTTGAATAAAGTATGTCAAGATCCCGCCTGTCAAGATTAAACCGAATAACGAGAGGATTACCTGAGTAGCTAATCGAATGCCATCATGCTCGAGTCTCACCCACTCGCAAAACATTCTCGGATCCTTGACGTCTTTGAGTTTCTTGACCTTTTTCAGCTGACCAACCGTAAGATCCTTATCATGAACCGTTACATGTGAGAACGCATATATCCCTGCCCAAATTGTGAGCCCCACATATATGTTCCATGTCGTTGCTTCTGCAACTAAACATGTGATGAACCCCATAGTCACTCCTATAACAAAGGTTGTTCCCCATGAGATGGGACAATAAGAATGGTCTCCCCTCGCGCGCTCGCATAATTTCTCACTCAGTACAATGTTCATCCAGATCAGTATTCCGGTCACAATTGCCAGAGGTATAGCTCTGAAAAGAAGAAGAGTGAAGCCTTTCTCTTTCAAGAAGCAGAATAGAATCGTGCTGATAACTGCATAAAGCCCAATTCCAATAGCTTCCTTGCTACTGATCTCTGTAGCTCTATAATGTGAGGGTCCGTTCATAGCCAACCACACAGAAGGTTGTCTTCCATGGCTATTTAGTTCTTATGATGGCGATCTCATCGATAATCAGGAAGCGAATTCATCAATAATCCACTGCAGGTTTGTGCGCGCGAAAGAGATTTCAATTAGTTAGGTCAAACTGGATATTAGAGAAACTGTCAGGGGAAGATGTTCATTTAATTGATCAGAGTCTTCAAGAAAACCTCTCAAAGCCTGTGCTGTCTCTCTATCAAAACAAAGACACATTCTACTCTGCATCCAAAAGACTAAATCCAGAGTTTTTATGACAAAAAGAAAAATCTCATCAAATTTTTCGGGTATGAACTGAAGGTTGGGCCAAGTGAGGGCTTTATCGAAACTAATCTTGGAAAGATGGACATACTTGCATAGGTCCGTATACAGAACCATCAATTCTTTTGATGGAAGCTTAAATTGGTCAAAAATTGTTTTGCGTTTTCCTTTTCCGAATCTTGTTTCATCTCTGTCAATTCTTTCTAAAAATTCTTCAAATTCAGACAAGATGAGCCCCTTAGTTGAACTAAGACCGTGATCTAGTAATATTGGCTTAATGCATGCAGTAGCTCCAATCAGATTTATCTCGAATAACCATCGGAGTGAACGGGCAACGGAATGGTAGGCTCCCTCAAGAATGCAAGCTTGCATCTCTAAGTAGTTCCTAAGCGTTAGGTGGCTTACATAATAAGGAACTTTTGCTCCATCAACTCTGAATATATCTTCAGCAATATCTGCCATGGTGCAGAGTCGTCTGAAAAATCTGAAGATCTTTTCACACTCGGTCGTTCTTTGGTGATAAGTCAATCTAATTATTCCTGAAATTCGATTGTGTTCCATTTTCAATTGCCAGATATTTCATCACCACACGTGGATTTACAAGTACAATTCCGCTTTTCATTCTCAAATAGTCTTAACTGTTTTGGTCGCGCGCGCATACTTGGGATAATTGTCCCATAAATCTATTAAGTACAGATGAGCGCGCGCACAATACAAAAATAAATCGAATTACTATCTGTTCTTGAAGTGTTAGAAAATGGAAAGGTTTTCCCAAAATTCAGCACCTATGGTCGGTGCGTGGAAGCTCATTTCATTTAAGATCGAAAAGGCAAATGGAGAAGTGATTTTTCCTTTTGGGAAAAATGCGCGGGGGTCAATTATATACACTGATTCTGGACGCTTTTCAGCACAGGTTATGCGTCCAGACCGCCCCAAAGTTCGCTTCTGGAGATCAAATGGAGGGAACAGCTGAGGAAATTAAAGCAAATTATGAGGGGTACGTATCATATTACGGGTCTTACGAATTTGACAACGAAAACGACATCGTCATCCATCATGTAGATGGTTCATTGTTTCCTAACTGGGAAGGACAGGATCTAAAACGTTTCTTTGAACTGTCAGGCAGTCGGTTGAAGATAAAAACTCCACCTACATTTGGGGTGGCGGCGGAAATGTGGCCACCTTGATTTGGGAGCGTATTGTATGAGAAGCGGTTCAACAAATACTTGACCGTAGCAATCTTTTCTTGCCCATGTGTATTTGAAATACTCCGTGGACCTTAGAGTAGTAATTGAAAAATACAAGCACGCATATTTTCGTAACAACTATTAAATGTCCTAAAGAGATAATTGGGATTGATAGTTTAGGGGAATGATGTTCTATGTCATTAGAAGAGAATAAAGCTATCATTCGTCGTTTGATTGAAGCCTACAATAAGCATAACGTAGCCTTACTAAACGATTTTATGTCACCCGATTTTGTTGACCATAACCTTCAGTTGAGGGGTCTGGAAAGTTACAAAGAATTCGAATCTAAGTTTATCAAAGGTTTTCCTGATTACCATGAGACTATCGAGGATATACTTGCTGAAGGGGACAAGGTTTGGCATCGTCTTAAGGTTACTGGAACCCATACGGGCGAATGGCGTGGATTAGCACCTACTGGCAAAAAGGTAACGTTAACAGGTGTTAACTTCTGGCGGATCGTTGATGGCAAGATTGTGGAGAGAGAGGGAGTCTATAACTTATTGGCTTTCCTCAAACAACTAGGAGTTATCGACATAGCAAAAGCAAAAAAACTCCTTGACCGCTTCCACCACCACAGACTATGGATCTAGAATTGTACCCAAGAGAGATGGTATACCTCGAAGACCCAACAGGCACCCAATGGCACGAGCTCCACCCCGACAAAAGCAACTTCTACAATCTAACAAGCTGGTTGCCAAGCATGGTTCTCAGCTCCTGCGACACCGTTGAGATGGAACCCGTAGAACCGCCAGGACCCCTTGAGCTGTTCGATGTTGACGAGGTGACGATTGACATTGTGGTAATGGACGAATATGAGACACTGCATTGGTTGGATTACAAGTGTGGCTATTGGATCTTCAAACAAGACGTGTGGACAAATCCCGTCTGCAGTAAGTGGAACGAGATCAAGCCAGATCAAGGGCTTTGTTGGCATATAACCAGCTGGGAAGACGACGGAGATGGTAAACTCGGTTACTGCGACTGGATTGAAATGACGCTGATGTATCCATGGGGACCAGCCGTAATGTGGTGCCACGTAGAACAGGTGACAGTCACTCTTCAGCTAGAAAGTATGGTAGACTATACGCGGCGTTACTTGGAGTTCACGGGCACACTCGACGAGTTCCAAGCCATGGACTACATACACGCCCCCGAGAGCACCATGTGGCATGAGATCTGGCCGGAACAGGGTCGGATTTGGCATCTAGCCTACTGGTATGAGAGTTTCATGTTCAGTCCCTCTGATAAGATTGCGTTGACACCTGAAAATGTCAATCGATTTGTAGTTATGATTGGAGATTCGCCGGCGCATGCTGCACCGAGCGGTCCAGGAGTGCTTCCAGGATACCCGGCTCACGGATATGGTGGAGACCCTGGCCGTGACGAGATTATGTTCACGGTCGACGATCTTGACTATGTCCCAGTGATAAACAAAGTCGCTTCTGAAAGTATAGTTGTCTTTACGGTTGACTACACATACTCAGGCGACGCGTACACCAACTTCGAATATATAGCTGACAAGACAGGTGGCGAACACTATGACGGCACCACCGCTTGGGACGTAAGCATAGCTAGTGAAATAGCAACTAGAATAGGCACAGGCCGGGGAGACGTGGTCTTCACATACGATATAACCGGAAGTATGTCGTGGTATCTCGCAGACGTGAAAACTAAGACCAAAGCAATCATAGATGCTTTGTCAACATTAGACGTAGGATTTGGGGTAGGCACACACGTAGATTACCCTGACTATTATGACTCGTACGGATACGCAGATGCATATGGAGCACCACCAGACTACGCATGGAGCATGGACACCGACATCACCGATGCAGCAACCGCAAAATCAACTATCGACTCGGCTATTGTGACTGGATATGATGGAGGTGACACTCCCGAGAACTATGTGAGAGTGCTTTACGAATGCCAATATTTCAGTTGGAGAACAACGGGTGAGACGGCTGAGTACCATGTGGATAAGTTGACGGTCGCCATGAATCTAACAAGCACGTATGACGAAAGAGAGCACATCGTGAAGTTTGAGGGCTCCCTCAAGGAGTTCATGAAGTACCATTGGTCTGAACCCTGGGAGACTCAGTGGCACGAGGTGAATCCAACCTACTGCAGGCAATGGTTCCTAGCGGACTGGATAGACGAAAACCCAGATGGCTTGCTCAGTTATTGCGATTACATTCTAATGATAGACAAAGAGACCGGTGAGGTCGAGGAGTTCCACGTAGAGTCTCTAAGCACAGACATAATCGTTACAATCGTTAGATTAGGACATGACGTTGCTGTTACAAACGTCGTGCCTTTCAAGACCGTGGTGGGACAAGGCTACTGCACAACCATAAACGTAACAGTTGAGAACCAAGGAGACTTCACAGAAACCTTCGACGTGACCACCTACTACGACACAACCGTCATCGAAACAAAGACCGTGAACAACCTGCCTTCTGGCGAAGAGACAACCCTAACCTTCCTCTGGAACACTACAGGCGTGGCTAAGGGCAACTACACCATAACAGCCAAAGCCACCCAACTCCCATACGAAACAGACCTAGACGACAACACCCATACAGACGGCTGGATAATAATTGCTATGATCGGTGACATAACAGGACCAGACGGATGGCCAGACGGCACATGCAACATAAGAGATGTCGCGTTGGTGGCTAAGGCCTTTGGAGCAAACCTTGTAACCGATCCAACCTCTCCCAAATACGGTGAGTACTGGCACGACCCGCCATGTAACACGTGCCCCCACAGCCCAAACTGCGACATAACAGGACCACCACCAGGCCTACCAGACGGAAAAATCAACATAAGAGACGTAGCCCTAGTAGCCAGCCACTACGGAGAAATAGACCCATAAAACCCAAAACTTAATCGTATCATCCTTCCCTTCTTTCTTAAAGAATCAATGACAATAAAGCCTCTAGAACTATTTAGATCATAATTATACCTTTAGAAAGATACTAAGTTAAATATAGTTAATCCAATAGTCGAGATGAGTCTAACTTCAGGAGAGAACCAAGCTTGATAGTGATTCCAGGACCAGCATCCCAAGATTTAGGTCAAGAAGTCGCAAAAATATCAAAATTACAGATTGTTCCCATAGAGTTTAAGCGTTTCCCAGATGGCGAGTCTCGTATTCGCTTCACCGAAAGTGTAGAAGACGAGGATGTTGTGATTATTCAAACAACGAGTCCGCCTCAAAATGAAACCCTGATACAGCTCTTCATCATGGCAGATAACGCAAGAGACTTGAAAGCCAAGAGCATCACTACAGTTGTCCCATATTTTGCTTACGCACGACAAGACCAGCGTTTCAGACCCGGTGAAGCTTTCAGTGTTAAAACTATAGTGGATTTACTTGGCAAGTGCGGGGTCAACAAAATAATCACCGTCAACTCACATAATCCAAAGATTCTCTCTACTTTAAGTCTCCTGATTCAAGATCTCTCAGCCATCAGTCTCTTAGCAAGTTATTTCAGAAAACAAGGCTTTGATGAAGTGTTATCTCTGTCACTTGGGAAAAAAGCAGTTGAGATGGCTGCGGAGGCTGATAAGGTCTTGAAAGGTGGTTACGATTACATATCCACTCAAAGAGACAGAGTGACTGGAAAAGTAACAATCACAAGAAAAACGTTGTCTGTGAAAAATCGGGACGTTATCATCTTTGATGACATTATCAGTAGTGGTGGGACTATGATTAGGGCTGTTGAAATGGTTAAAGAACAAGGCGCACGAAGAGTTTACGCGGCGTGTGTACATCCCCTTCTCGTTGGAGATGCTAAAGAAAAGATTCTAAAAAGTGGGGCAGACGGAATTGTAGGAACTGATTGCGTTCCAAGCCCTGTCAGCGTTGTGTCGGTGGCTCCGTTAATTGCTGAAGCCTTATCTAAAAGAGGAACTTGAGCAGTGGCTAAACTTTTCTTCCTACTTTCAGGTGAACATTCAACTCTTCCCTTTTCCGAGTTAAAGGCGATCTTGGAGGTTGAAGGTCACAAATATCGGGTTTCAGAGAAGTTAAGCCAGGTTCTACGCATTCAAGCATCCCTAAAGAGCATAAAATCCGTTGCCTCAAGAGCAGCCATGACACGTGTTTGTTGTCTCGAGTTATTCAACTGTGACGCTATAGAAACAAAGATTCTGGAAAAGATTCGTTTAACATCCTTTGAAGGCTTCATTAGGCAAAGGGAAAGCTTTGCTGTGCGTATACGCAGGATAAGGGCAGCTGCCTCACAAATTAACCGTGGAGAATTAGAACGAAAAATTGGCGAACAAATTCTTAAAAAAGTTAAAGCCGTGAAGGTGAACTTAACAACTCCAAAAAAGACATTCTTTGGAGTCTTGACAGAAAACCGATTCGTTTTCGGATTAAAAATGGCTGAAATTTTGCCCAAATCTTTTACTGAGAGAAGACCAAAAATGCGACCCTTTTTTCATCCCACGGCTCTTCCCGCGAAATTAGCGAGGTGCATGGTGAACTTGGCTAAACCAAAAGAGGGAGAGTTAGTGTTAGACCCCTTCTGTGGAACTGCCACTTTACTTGTGGAGGCTGGCTTGGTTGGATGCAGAGTGTTGGGTTTTGATGCTCAACGTCGTATGGTTAAGGGCAGCCTGCAGAACCTTACATATTATGGCATAAAGCCCGATGGAATGATTGCTGCAGATGCAAGATATCTCCCAGTCAAAGAAGTCGACTGTATCGTTACAGATCCACCTTATGGGAGATCCGCAACAACTTTGGGCTTGAGCACTGAAAAAATTGTCAAAGACTTCTTTTTCGCTGCTAGAGAAAGCATCCAAAAGGGGCATCGAATTTGTATAGCCGCTCCGAAATCCATAAGAATCGGTAAGATTGGCAAAGAATCAGGTTTTAAGCATGTTGAATCACATCTGGTTTATGTGCACAGAGGATTGACGAGGGAAATAGCAGTCTTTGAGAGGAATTAAAATGAGTCTAGGTGTTGTTTTCTTGGGGACGGCTGGAAGCGTTCCCACCCCCCAAAGGTCCCTACCTGCAATCGCTATCAAGAGAAAAAATGAGCTAATACTCTTTGATTGTGGTGAAGGGCTTCAAAGACAGATGATCAAAGCTGGAGTAGGTTTTCACCGAAAAACAAAGGTTTTCATCACCCATATGCATGGGGATCATCTTCTTGGTTTGCCGGGGCTTCTTCAAACAATGTCTCTGATGAACAGAGAGAAGAAACTTGAAGTTTATGGGCCTTCTGGGATAGAGGCTTTTGTGAAGGCTATACAGGAGACTGTTCAGTTCGTGCTCACATTTTCAGTTCATGTAAAAGAAATAGAGAAGTCTGGAGTGGTGTGTGAGGAAAAAGAGTATGAAGTGCAAGCGATCTGGGTAGATCATTCTATTCCGACTCTAGCCTATGCCTTAGTGGAGAAGCCTCGACCAGGAAAGTTCTATCCAGAAAGAGCGAATTCTCTGGGGGTTCCAGAGGGCCCTTTGTGGTCAAAGTTGCAGCAAGGCTCTGTAGTTGAACTTCCAGATAAGCGAACTGTGAAGCCAGAAGATGTTCTCGGTCCTCCACGCTCAGGAAGAAAGATAGTTTACACAGGAGACACCAAACCCACAAAAAATCTTGTAAAATTTGCTAAGAATGCTGACCTGCTGATCCATGAAACTACCTTTGACGACGAATTGTCTGAAAGAGCTCAGGAAGAAGGCCATTCCACACCAAGTGGAGCGGCTGAGACTGCAAAAAAGGCAAAGGCGGAACGGTTGGTTTTAACTCACTTAAGCGCACGATATAAGGATACACGTCTTTTGCTTGAGCAGGCGAAGAAGATTTTTTCGAAAGTTGATGTTGCTGAAGACTTTATGAAAATTGAACTCTCATTTCTTGATGTTTAGGTGAAATGCGTGCACCACGTTGACATTTGATTATAACAAACTGTGATTGTTTTTGTTTTGTGTCCCTCACTTGCCATGCTTGTTGTTTTTTTTTTTATGTCTGGCGACTTATGCGTGATAACTGTGTTAGGTTAAAAAGGGGGGAGTGAGGCGCGTTTTTGACACGCTTGTGGTTTATCCTGTCCAGCCGAATTGAAAGGCGATGGCGGCTACGTCTCTGATGTTGATTTTGTAGTCGTCGTTGATGTCGGCCACTTTGCTCCATTTGGGGTTGCCTGGGTATGATCCGAAGGCTATGGCCGCTGTGGCTACGTCTCTAATGTTCACCTTGAAGTCTGGGGAGGGTAACGTCGATTTGTATGGGTATGTGCTGAGGCCCATGTCGTCGTATAGGGTGCTGCCGACGATGTCCTCCTTGATGGTGACCCATGGGTCGAGAGTGCAATTCTGTGTTACCCAAGTGCCTGTCGTAGGATCAGTGAAATTCCAGGACACGGTGACGTTAGCTTTGGCAAAGTGTGGAAAGTTCAGGATTGGTGTTGTATGGACCCATGTTCCTCCAGCCGGTATTTTTGGTGGTGGGTGGAAAGTATGCCAATCGTAAGGAGGATCAGAGTCGATTTTGATGTTTGCGACAAATGATATGGCGCCTCCCAAATAGTGGTTGCTCAGGGTTATATTGAAAGCCCGTGGGCCAGTCGTGAAGATATAGCCGGATCCGAATCCGGGGTTGATGGATTCGAGTAGCACGGGGTAATATCTGAAGTAGCCATGTGGTGACGTTATCGGGCTTCCTGTTTCCGTGTTTCCTGCGCCATCATCAAACCATGTCGTTACTGTGCTGCCTGGCTTATGGGCCACCATTTGGATGATGGGGGGGCTGAGAGAAAGGTTATACTTTTGGAGTCTCCATGGGCCTGAGCCGATCATGTTGATATCAGGGGCAAAACCGGTTGGGCCGCACCGCCATGGCGCGCGCGGATCGCATGGACCCTCGCATGGGGCTTCAGTCGTGACGATAGGCTGCCAGATGTGCCTTGGCAGGATGAAAAGAGAGCTGGGCCACTTGTAACGTCCTAGTTCTGTTTGGTCACCCATCCAGTCTTGTGGAAATATGCTCTTGAAGTCGAACAAGACATCAAAGTTGTACGGGTTATAGGTTTTGAAGTCCACTATGGACTCGGCGATGTTTGTCCACCAGGGCGGCGGTAGTCCTCTATCTGCGAGTATGGCGGTTATCTCCAATAGTGTGAACTCGACGTCTGAGGCGGTCAGCGGTGTGCCGTCAGACCAATACATGCACGGTCTCATCTTGAATCTCACCCTGGTCTTATTGGTCCCAGACTTAAAATCATACCATAAGCCTACCGTGTAATTTTGAACCAGCCATGGAATCAGTTCTGTGGAGTTGTAGGGATTTCGTTTGAGCAAGGTGTCGTAGATCAATCCTAGGACCTGCCAATCATGCTCTTTTGTCGCGTATATGGGGTTGAGGCTGGCTACTGTCGGGGCTGACATTCCGTATCGTATGGTCATGTCGCCTGTGCCTCTCTCATAGCCCTGTGGATGCATGTTTAGGAAGCTCCAGTAGTTGTCCACGCCGTAGCCTAGAATGTTGACTATTCCATCCCAGTAGTTGCCCCTGTACGGGTCTTCACCATCGCCCTGTAGTACCTCGTTGGTTCCGCCTGTGTAGCATCTGCGCACTGCCTTGGTTCCGGAGTAAGACCACAACGGAACGGCTGCTGCGACGTCTGCAAACCGTTGCTGGAAGGCGGTAGCGTTGGTTATCGCGTCGAATTGTGTAGCTGCTGCCCATACTCCGTCGCTTGTTTGGTCCAGGATTTCGTCGTTGACGTAGCCCGTGTTGTAGCAGAAGCCTGGGTGCCAGTATGAGCAGCTGTTCCATATGGTCAAATGGTCGGGGTTACGCCCTAGGCTCCACGCGCCAGTGTACAGGTGAACTGCCTTATCGAGGTGCCAGTTGAGCAGAGCGACGGCTTGAGTACCATAGATCCGGTCCACCCGGACGTTTACAGCGTTCAACTCGTCTGCAAGCAAGCTGCCTATGGCAAGTCTGTGAGGGTCATCTGACCTTATTAGAAATTTGAGTTCAAGGTATTCATCTGGCTGTTCTACACCGTCTGGTTCGCCTTCCGGGGGCGCGCGGTCCCAGAATCTCCAGCCTGTATCTGGATTAAGCGGAAAGCCATCTGCGTCTAGCAAGGCTTCAGCAGCTGTACGGTTGTAGGGGTAAGGGTTTGGTATGGGTAAGCTGTAGGGTCCCATTGACGGAGGCACAACTGTTAACAATGGAGAATAGAAGCCTGCGCCGATAACGATGGGGAACCATGTCTCTCTGTCTACGAGGTGCCATATCGCTTGTCTAAAGCTGAGTACGCTGCATGGGTTAGGATAGACTGGGTTAGGATACGTCACGTTTGGTGGATTGCCCAGGTACAAGTTGTTATTCCAGTTTATGTCAAGAAGAAAGATTCCGTGCTCAATGCCGTAGAAGGTCGTTGCAATGGACGCGTTTTGGGGGAGCGTTGTGAACTTGTCGTAATAGCTTTGGGTCAGGGGCCAGTCCGTGATGTCGATCTCACCTACTTCCAAGGCGTCGAACTCGCTGCTGGCGGAGCCATAAAGCTTAATCAACAGCTTGTCCGCCCTAGGACCAAACTTCTCATACTTTGTATCCTCGGTGTCGGTGTTAGTATAGTACCAAGATTTCACTGGAACATCAGGAAACACGACAAGCGAAAGCATTACAAGCACAAATATCGCAAAGACTAGTTTCTTGTTCAATTTCTCTTTTCTCCTCTCTCGATTAAGCATGCCTCATCGTCCAGAATAAGCGACTCCGCGGGTTATGTTATCGATGTAATCATTATTTAACGCTTATGAAACAATGTTGCACCCATACAAATGGTTGGTTTTAACTCATATAACGCATGCTACAAGGATACAAGCCTTTTTCTCGAACAAGCGAAGAAGATTTTTTCGAAAGTCGATGTTGCTGAGGGTTTTATAGAAATTGACCTTCCATTTCAAGATGTTTAGGTGAAGAATGAAGAATAAAGACTTTAGGTCTTGAGAGTGGTAAAATTGGTTCTTCTCTTTCATCTCTTGTGAATTTTCATCGAGAAAGGTATTTATCTTCAAACTCTTTCTATATGCGAATCCGTTTGCGATTTGAAGTGAAAAAACATTGCACATAGCCTCAGAGGTCAAGCAGTATATACTGCGTATCGGGTCGTTCAGCCGCAACGCTCGGCTTTACCTAGTGGCAACTGTACTGCAGGGTTTAAGCTATGGCATCTGGGGAGTAATATTCTACTTGTACCTGAATTTAGGTGAAATAGGTTTCCAACCAGATTTCATCGGCAACATGTTTACAGCAAACGCCATAGCCACAGGATTAGTGGCGTTACCAGCGGGCTTGTTGTGCGAACGCATAGGCCTAAAGAGTGCAATACTTATCAGCCAAGCATCAAATCTTTTCAGTTTTATACAGATAGTCACTCTACAACCGCCTATCTTGCTTTTTGTCAGCCTCAGCTCAGGCTTAGTAGGTACCATAGGTTGGGTCGCCTCAGCTCCATTTATGATGGAAAACAGTCGAAAAGAAGAGCGCACATATTTGTTTAGCGTTAGCTGGGCTATAATGACGATCATGGGTGTCATAGGCAGTTACGCAGGCGGTGCTATGCCAGACATATTCAATGCCGCTTTAGGGTTGGCCATTGGCGCAGAAACAGGATCGGCGACTGGTTACCGCATTACACTCGTAATCTCCATCTTTCTAGCTCTTGTCGCCACAGTTCCGTATCTACTCATAAAAGAAAGCAAGGATGTAGAAAGGCAAAGAGTAGGTACTCTCTTAAGCCTAAAGAACATCAAGAGTCCATCGACTATAGTTAAGTTCATGATACCGACAGGCATCATAGGCTTCGGAGCGGGGTTCATAGTTCCGCTCTTCAGCATATTCTTCAAACTCAAATTTGCTGCCACTTCCGAGCAGGTGGGCACTATATTCGCTTTGGGCAATGTTACGCTTGGCATATTCACGCTTGTAGCACCAATGCTGTCAAACAGGATAGGCAAAGTTAAAGCTGTAGTAGTCTGCCAGTATCTTTCTATGCCTTTTATTATGCTCATAACGCTTGCGCCAAATTTAGCTTTAGCAACAGGCGCCTATCTCGTCCGTGGAGCCTTTATGAACATGGCAGGACCTGTTAGCTCAACGCTTCAGATGGAGATGGTGGCATACAGCGAACGCGCCACAACTAGTGGCTTGATGGTCATGGCGGATATGATTCCTCGAGCTGTGACTGCTTCAATTTCAGGGGCAATGATGACCATTAGCGACTTTTATACACCTTTTCTGTTCACAACGGTTACTTACTTTGTGGCAAGTTCACTGTATTTTGTGTTCTTCAGAAAAGCCGAAAGCTTTCTAGCTATTGAGACACGCGTGAATCAATAATTTTATTTCCTAGCAAAGACTCTTTACATAGAATAGCTAGGGTTTTTTATGGTTCTGCTAAGTGGTAAAACATGAGCGATGATTCACCTCTTACCGAAAAGCGTTCACCTGGGAGGCTATTCCTTCCCTCGTTGACCTTCTCTTACTTCGCGACGGGACCTATAGGGGTTCTAACAGGGCTCCTTCTCATCGATATCGGACTCACATTTGGATGCGATATTGGCGTCACGGGGCAGATTAACACTGGTTACTACATTGCCGCGGTTATCTTCGGATTGTTCATGGGTGTTTTGAGCGTTCGGTTCAGGCATAAGTCATTACTGATGGTGGGTCTGTTATTTCTCGGCATCTCTGCTTTGGGCTGTTACTTGGCTTCAGATTTCAACTTGATGCTTATAGCGTATTCTCTGAGCGGAGTGGGAATGGCTATGGTGTCGCCTATGGCCATTTCACTGATCGGAGAGCATTTGCCATTGGAAAAGAGGGGAAATGCAATTGGATGGATCATTGCTGGTGGAGCCCTATCATACGTCGTTGGAGCTCCAGTCATTGGCTTCATCGCAGGTCTTGGAGATTGGCGATCCGTCCTCTTAGCATTTATAATCCCCGTTTCACTTGCAAGTCTCTTATTAGCTTTCTTCGGTCTACCGTCCACCTCAGGTAGCCTTCAACCCGCAACGAGCAAAGAGACTTATCTGGAGAGTTTTAAGGAGGTTCTGTCAAACAGATCTGCTGTTGCTTGCTTGGTTGGTAGTAGCCTTCGCTCGATTGCGTTTATGGTGGTTCTGGTTTATGGGATATCGTTTTTTAGGCAACGGTTCTTGTCATCAATGGGTACTGCGTCCATCGTAATGTTAATGGCTGCTTTATTCTATACTCTAGGTAGCCTAGTGTGCGGTTGGTTCGTAAACAGGTTTGGAAGGAAACCCCTAACGGTGTTAACTGTTCTCTTATCGGCGATATTCACAATCGCCTTCACTTCTGCGCCCGATCTGTGGCTTTCTTTGGCACTGAATTTTCTGGGTGCTTGGTTTTTCGGCATGGGGGCTTCAGCGGCTAGTAGTTTGACTCTTGAGCAAGTTCCAAAATTCCGTGGCACAATGATGTCAGTACAATCGGCTGCCATCAATTTGGGGTCTGCTCTCGGGACAGCGCTGGGAGGATTGGCGCATGTTTTGTTTGGTTACGAGGTGTTAGGACTCACTCTTGGAGCGTTGGGTGTCGTTGCAGCCATAGTCTTCCATGTCTTAGCAGTAGATCCAACCAGAACCTAACTTTGGAAATCGAACTCTCACTTCTGGATTGCGGTTGGAACAGTCTCTCTCGCTCTTGATCAAGTCCATGGAAAAAGGGCTTTCATCCCTTGTTTTTAGTTTTGCCTTTTCCCAGCAATTCCACAACATCATCTACGTATCTAAAGTATTCCTTTTCCCTTAGGTACTGGGAGCGGGGTCTTGGGATGTCAACTTTTGCTTCTCCAATAACTTTTCCGGGTCGAGGCGACATTACAAGCACTCTGTCTGCCATAAACACGGCTTCTTCGACATTATGGCTCACCATTATGAAGGTATTAGTTGGCAAGATAGGATCTCGCCAAATGTTAAGCACTAACTCCCTGAGGGTTTTCGCGGTAAGTTCATCCAATGAAGAGAAAGGTTCATCCATCAGTAAGACTTCTGGCTTTAAGGCTAGTGCCCTTGCAATTCCAACGCGTTGCTTCATTCCACCTGAGAGGTCATGGGGGTAAGTGTTTTCAAAACCTTCCAGTCCTACCATCTGCAAGTATTCCTGAGCAGTGTGCACGCGACTTTGCTTCTCTAAGCCAAGCACTTCCAAAGGCACTTCAACGTTTTCCAACGCGGTTTTCCAAGGTAGCAAACCAAAAAGCTGGAACACCATGGCAATTTTTGGAGTTGGCCGGGTAATAGGCTGTCCGTGAAACAGCGTTCTGCCCGAATCAGCCTTTTCTAAGCCTGCCATTATTCTTAACAGAGTGGATTTTCCACAACCAGAAGGGCCAACCAAGCAGACAAATTCGTCATTTCCAACTGAAAAGCTCACGTTGTCCAAGACCAAGATTTTTGATTTTTCTATCGTGAATGTTTTCGTTATGTCTCCTACTTCAAGCACTGACAAGGTTTACACCTCTACGTGATATTTTTCAAATCTTCTTAGCAAACGCCGCCAAACAAGTCCTTCCATGGAGAGAACGATTGTTGCGATTATTCCGAGGATAAAGATGAGTAAAACAGTGTTTCCGAATTCATATCCTGCTTTATCTAGTAGTGAGCCTATACCTGGGACTGAAAGTGGTTCGATGTTTGGGTCCGTTGAGGGCATGTATTCTGCGAATATTATCGTGTTCCAGCCTGTCCCCCATGAAAGTATGCTTCCGGTGACTATTGACGGCAATATGGAGGGAATGACTAAATGTGTTATTCTCTTCAAGCCTTTAAAGCCGAAAAGTTGACCCACTTCCTTTATTTCGGTGGGGATGTTTTTCACCGCACTTACAACATTGAGGAACATGTACCATATCATGTCAAGAACCAACATTGTGATGCATGTAAGTTCAAGGGCGAGTCCCGATGGTAGGACCTGACTTAATCCAAGAAAAATAACTGGAAATAAAGCAAGAATTGGCACTCCTTGTCCAATATCAAAAAGGGGATAAAACACGGCGGCAATTCTCTTATGTTCCGCAGCCAAAACTCCCATGCCAATCGCGACTGCAAGAGAAATCCCATAGGCTATTGTAAGACGCCCTATTGTGAAGGTAATCAACAATGGCAGACGGACAAGATCTTCTGCAGGCGGCTTGTTGAATCCTTCACGAATTATTGCAAATGTTGGGAATTGACCAAGTATCATATACAGAACAGAGAAAACCGCTGAAAAAGCCAAAACTGCAGCAACAATTTTTTCGATGTAAGTATATTTTCGCAACCTTTGAGAAGCGATAGAAAAAGATTTTGGCCAGTGGAGTCCTCTAAAATGCAGCCAACGAGTTGCCTTTGCTACTCCAAGTTTTCCAACTCCTGAAAGAGCCATTCTAAAGATCGGTTTAAACGTGCCTGTGCTTGCCCGCTCCATGAGTCTATGCCATGTTAAGGTATTGAAGTATACGACGGTGAAGGTTATGAATATTAGCAAGATTATGGCGAGGTTCATGTCTTTATAATAGTAGGCGGCTCTTGCAAGGAGGTAGCCTAATCCTCCAGAAGGCGGCGGCACAACAGTTCCTTGATATTGGATATATTCCGCAGCGATCATGAAAAACCAGCCATCGCACCATGCAAGGTTTGCTCCCGAAACCACTGCAGGAGTGATTGCAGGCAATATAACGTGCCTAATGTATCGCCATCCTGTTAAACCAAAGCTTCGCGAAGACTCGACAACATTTGTTGGAATACCGCGGATGGCTCCTAATACTCCAAAGAAGATGGCCCACGCCATAGATGTGAAAAGCAAGACTATGACTGAAAGTTCAACGCCTAACGGGCCTAATGCGAATAGAAAACCTATCACTATAGGAAAATACCCTAGTATTGGAATGGACTGTAAAAGGTCTATGAAGGGTGTGAGAATTAGTGACGCTACTTTATTTGTCGCGGCTAATATACCGAAAGAGACCCCCCAGATAATCGAAACCAAGAGTGTAATCATGATTCTGGAAACCGTGCTAATAGCGTGTAATGGAAGATTTTTGACCTCTGGATATTGCAAAAAGGTTACAATTAGCCAAGCCATAACGCAGAGAATAACCAATCCACCAATGAGACTGATTAGGTATCTTCTCAAGCTTAATTCGCCAGCTGAACCTCAAATATAATAACATGACCAATCGGATGGGCGATTTAAGAATATCGTATGACAGAATGGCCGACAACCATTATTTCGGTTATGACATAAATCTTGGCTTACCTGCGCGTGCGCTAATTCTAACTGTTCATTTTGGATGATACAGGTCAGATTTCTGGATGTTTAGGTGAAAAGTTTTCGGAGGGTTTGAAGACTTTCTCTCACGTGATCCACCGATTCTAGCATGATGGTGCCGTTGTATTCGCTTTTTTTGACGGCTTCTGCAACTTCTTTCCACAGAATGTTTCCGTATCCTATTCCAAGATGGGAATCTTCGGTTCCCTCATTATCGTGAACATGTATATGGACGATTTTTCTAGAGAAACGAGTGACAAAATCTTTGATTTGGTTGTTTATGTTGGCGTGCCCGATATCGAAGGCGAGTCCCAAGTCCTCTTGACAGTCATTGTAGAAACGGGAAAAGTCTTCTACGCTCTTCATCAGGAAGGGGAAGGGCTCTGGAAGATTTTCAATTGCTATTGGTACGCCATGTTGTTCTGCAGTCTTTGACAGTTCATGGATGGCATCTATGTTTAACTTCCAGTCTAGGCCGGGATAGAAAGGGCTGACACCAGTTCTTTTGCCTGGATGAAAAACCCACAACTGACAATCTAACTGACTCGCATAATGAATAGACTTGCTTAGTTGTCTTAGTATTGTACGTCGAAAAATGGGGTTAGGAGAGGCTATATTCATATCTACAAAGGGTGCATGAAGAGTCAATTCAAGACCCTGTGATAGAGACAGTTTTTTCAGAGTTCTCACACGCTTACTATTAAGTGAGTGTAAGCCTTCATCTAGAAGTTCTACATGACCAACATCAACTTCTCGTAGACGCTTAACAAGAGATTTGAAGGACTCCCCTAAACAGAAAAGCATCGACAAACCAATTTTCACTTTAGGCACTTGGTCACCCAGCATTATTTTGTATCACAAAGTTTAGAGCGTGTGGGTTTTCGTGATTGTTTCGTTAACTTTGATTCTCCTCTTACCCAGTTCCTCTATGAAGGGTTCGGGTTTGATCGCAGTTTCTGGAGGTAGTACCCCTTTTTCTTGAATGTCTTTTCGCGCAAGCATCTGGCTTACAATTGATAACGGGACGCCGGTTAAGTAGGCTAATGCACTTACGTCATATTTTTCATGATATCGATAAACAAGACTGTAGATACATTTTATGGATTCGCCTTCCTTTTCTCCCAACACTTCAGCAATAATGCTGGCTGCGTCTTTAACCTTCACGTCAGGCGGTGGCGCAATCCGTAACAGAAACTCTCTCGGTGATATCTTTACATCTTTTATAACTGTAGGTTTAGTCTTTGTTAGTCCCATCTCCTTCAGTATCTTGATTCTTTGTTCATCCTCCTCCGTATATGACATGGCACAGTCTACGAGTTGCACTCCCTTGCCTATAGTGGTGGGCAAGGTGGCTATGCCAGAATACAAAGCGTAGCAACATGACCGCTTTCCTACAGGCTCTGGAAACTTAACTGTATGCTTACCAGAGAAAGGTGGCAACTTTTTGAACTCGCCGTTTTGATAAATCACTGGTCCCTTCGTATACTCTTCCAATACTGTTCGGAACGTCCACTTGTATTTTGCAGGTGTCAGATTTACCTCACCATATCGTATGTGCACCTCTTCCACTTGGTCCAATTTGTCAGCGCCATATTTAGCAAGCACATCAGCGGTGCCAGGGGCAACCCCACAACCTAAAACTACAGTTACACCAGTTTCTCTTGCCACCCTGTCCAGTTTCAATTGCTTCAGTGTCATATAATAGACACCGCCCAAATCCGTCAAATCTTTTCCAGCTTTGATGACAGCCTTTGTCACAGCGAGATTAAAATGATAGGGAATCGCATTAGCAACAGCATCAGCATCCTTTATGGCGTTGATTAAACTTTCTCGGTTAGAAATGTCTACACGTCTTATCGAAAGTTTGTCACTCGCCACCCAATCTGCCACTTCTTTAGCCTTCTCCATATTTGCGTCGCACAAGATTACATCTGAAACTGCTGGGCTATCGGCTAAGTCTCTTGCTGTCACCATTCCCATGGCTCCAGCCCCACCCAACACAACAATTCTCATTCCAGCTTTCTCTCCTATCCAAAATAACGTAAGCAAATTGCCCCTTAACTTTTAGTGGTTTTTGGTGCCAACCAGTCAATGAGTTCTCGTGGATCATCGCATTGAATTTGCACTTTGATGGGGCCCAAAGGGGATTCGGCTTCTGGTTTTGAGAAGGATATATGCGATACGTAGGCAACTTGCTTATTCAAATAGAAGATTATCGACTTCTCACCTAACCCCTCAAATAACGCTCCTCTAGCGGCGTCACGAATTCGTTCTCTTCGAAGCAGATTCTGCAGTTTTGTGAGCCCATCTAAACCCTTTGCTTTTCCAACAAGAGTACTTCCTCGTTCTTTGGGTTTGACTTCGAATTCTACATTTCCGAAGACGCTTTCAACAGCTTTTTTCACTTTCTCAATGTCTTCGGTGGGATTTACCTCAGTCTCTATGTAAACACTTATCTTATCCATTTTCCTATCGCAACCTCCAAAACCTTACGTATCTGTCTTTTCAACTGGTTCTTCGTTCCTTCATTAACAACAATATAATTAGCCATAGCTATAACGTCTCCTAAACCAACGCTTAACTCACGCAAATCACGTCTAGCAAAGGTATCCCACCCATCAGGGTCGTCACTTCGTCTTCTTTTAAAGAGACGTTGAAACCTAGTTGCAGGAGACGAATGAATAGCAATCAAAGTGAAAATTGGAAAATGCCTTTTAAACTCTTCCACTTCGTGGGGACTGCGAATACCATCAACAACAATAACATTTCCATCAGCCTTTTCGATTTTGGGAATGCAACGTTCAGCAACAACATTGGGACCTTTTTCCTCTCTTAATTTAAGCATAACCATACCAAGATTTTCTGGTGTAGGCTTCAGTCCTCTTCGCTTGGCTTCATCCCTTATCACATCTCCCATAACCACCACAGAATAACCTATGCTCCGAACCATCTCCTCAACCGTGGCCTTTCCAGCACCAGGCATGCCTGCCACACCTATTAGAATTTTCTCGTTCATTGTGACATCATAACCCTAATGTTGTCAACACTTAGTTAAAAGTTATTAAAGAACGTGTACATTCAAGAGAATAAATAAGGTAAACTATAACAGAGAAGTTAAGTGGTTGCCATGTCCCAAATGATTCGAAGTTTCATTGCCTTCGACATCGATAACGAATCCATAATTAAACGGTTATCGGAAGTTCAGAGAACACTTGTAAACACAGGCGCTGATTTGAAGATAGTCCAGCCGCAAAACATTCATGTAACAATGCGGTTTCTTGGAAACATATCACCTAGCATGATTGATTCCATATATGAAGAAATGGAAAAGGTTCCTTTTGCCCCCTTTGAAATAGAACTTCGAGGCTTAGGAGCATTCCCAACCTTGAGATATGCTAGGGTTGTTTGGACAGGAATCAAAAAAGGTGCTGAAGAGCTTACAGACGTTTTTAACCAGTTGGAACCCCGCCTTCGAGGATTAGGGTTTAAACCAGACGCAAAAGGGTTCAGTCCCCATCTCACAATTGCACGAGTAAAATCTGGACGGAACAAGGCGGAACTTGTTCGCACCATCCAAGAGTTTGAAGACTACCAATTTGGCATGATTAAGGCCAGTTGCCTAAGACTTAAAAAAAGCGTTTTAACACCTAAAGGTCCGATTTACTCAATCTTAAAAGAGGTTCATCGATAGAACTCTTGTATATGAGATAGGTTTTCGGTGGGTTCATGACTTCAGCACTCAACAACGTTTGTGCCAAAGTTCTTAAAAGAATCACTCCAAACGCCAAAGAAAGAAAGCACATTCTTATATTAGCTGAAAATCTAAGAAAGAAAGTAATTGAGGCAGCAAAAGAAGCTGGTGTAAGAGCAGAGGTTAGAGTCGAGGGTTCAGTTGCAAAGGATACATGGTTAAGCGAAGAACCCGACATTGACATCTTCATGCGTGTGCCAACCACAATGCCTAAAGAAACCTTTGGAAAAATTTGTCTAGAGATTGCGAGAGAAGCCACCGAAGGATACAGGCAAATTGAAAGATTCGCAGAACACCCTTATTTAGAAGCCGTTGTTGACGCTACAAAAGTGAATATTGTGCCATGTTATAAGGTAAAGCAAGGCGAATGGATGAGCGCTACAGACAGAACCCCTTTTCACACAGACTATGTGAAGCCTCTTTTAAACGAAAAAACATGTGGAGAGATTAGACTTCTAAAGAGATTCATGAAGGGCATAGGTGTTTATGGAGCAGAAATAAAAATTGGAGGATTCAGTGGATACCTATGTGAACTCTTAACCCTCAACTACAAATCCTTTGCGAACACTTTAAAATCATTCGCAGACTGGAAAGAAAGAAAAATAATCGACATCGAAGGCTACTACAAAGAAAGAAAAAATGAAGTAAAAAAAATCTTTGAAGAACCACTAATCATAATTGATCCCGTTGACAAAGGAAGAAACGCAGCAGCCGCCGTAAGAAAAGAGAGAATTGACGAACTAATTGTTGCGGCCAGAGCCTTCCTCAAAAATCCACATCATAACTTTTTCTACCCACCAGCCCAAGAAGCTTACAACATCAAAAAACTCAGTCAAACCATAGCGAGTCGAGGATCAGCCCTTATCCTCATAAAAATTGGAAAAGTAAAGGCGGTCTCAGACGTTCTGTGGGGGCAACTTTACAAGTCGCAAAAGTCACTGCGAAAAATGCTTAAACAATACGACTTCAAAGTTCTCTACGATGACGTTTGGAGCAACGAAGAAAACCTTAATGCATTCATTTTCGAGTTAGAACGACGTTTTCTTCCTCCCCTGAAAAAGCATTTGGGACCACCCATCGAGAAAAGAAACGAATGCGAAAAGTTTATGCTGAAACATCTTAAATCCCCAAATACAACTTCGGGACCCTACGTAGAGAACGGTCGATGGGTCGTGGAGATAAAACGAAAATACACGGACGTAGTAGGTTTTTTTCTAGAAAAATTGGCAGATGGTGGAAGGCGTATAGGAGTAGCTCATCTAATTTCTCAAGCCATCAAAGATAACTTTGAAGTTTTAGCTAACGAAGAAGTCAAGGACCTCTACTTGTCAGACACTGCGTTTGCAAAGTTCTTAACAGCATACCTAGAAAGAAAACTAAAATGGTTAAGTTGACAAATCAAAAACGTATCTCTAGTCCAGTTCTTAAACTAACAAACTATATATGAAACAAGAAACATGAGTAGCGCAAGGTAGATCAAAATGACCTTGGAATTAAGCCGCCAAAGAATGCGAGAACATGCCCTCAAGCAATTCCAACATCTCAGAACCTGTGTACTGGCAAGAGAACTGTGTGTTCTGGTGCGCTTTAACCGGGTAGCCTTCAATAAAAAGGATGTCCAAGAATGCTGTTCATTCATAGCCAAACTGTGCAAAGAAGCGGGATGCGAAGAACCAAGCGAATTATGCAGCAAAGCCGCAGAGGCAGTCCTAAAAGACGAAAAAACGTATCTCCAACTATGTGAAGAGAGCTGCAGAAAATGCGGCGAACAAAGAAGACCCAGAAGACCAAAACCAAGAGAGACCACAGAGACCACACACTACGTCGCATAAAGAACAAAAATTTCTTAAAACATTTATTGCACAGAACGAAATCAGTACAGGCTCTAAGGGTAAATTTAAATCAAAAATTGTAACATACAATGAAAAGCCAGCCAACTTATTCCTATGCAAAGGTACAGCATAAACCCCGTCAAGTATCTCTTTTTCATGAAAAGTGGCAAAAGAGCGAACGTTACCCCCCAGCCTAATGATACATACAGAGGTATATGCATAATCATAGGTTGGCTAACCGTATTCTGATAAAATTGGGCTTCGTTGAGAAGATTCTCAAAGAAAGTTGCTCCAACAGCGGCAAAAGCGCCGGTTAGACAAGAAGCTATCCACTTCCTCTTCAAGAAAGAGGACAACCTCAGATACGAATATCCAAAAAGTAGAACAGCGTATACCCAATATAGTATTACATAAATTGGTGTGAACAGCAGCTTTGGGTCATCTGTAGTGTAAGTCACCCAAACAAGTTGACCTGCAAAAATTGAATCAACAAAAGGATAGAGGATAGTAGATAATATTGCCATAATCCACAAGTCTTTCAAGGGCAAGTTTCCATTATTACATTTGACACTTCCGTAGAGTAGAAGACAAAGAACAATAAGAATAACAGCGTAGGTTAGACCTAGGGAAGGAAACGAGGTATTTAATAATAGAAAACTGGTCACTATTATGATACTCATGGAATAATAGGCATCTAGCTTCGCAAAAACTCTCATCGATATTCCTCATCAACCAAATCGAGGCATGAATGCTAGAATTTCTTTCGGTGTATAGGATTCATAGAAAACAATTATGAATGTCAAATTCACATCTCCAAGTGTATTGTAGGGCTTCATGAATTCTTTGCCAGAATAGACTTGGTCAGGTCGCGTAGGTTGATGTCCTTCGTTTGAGCCTTTGTGTCGGTTTCGTTAGATGGAATCGCAAAACCTTTTAGTTGGTAACAACAAAGTTTTGTTGTTGAAAGAAAAGGAGAAGAGAAAGTGAGAAAGGATTCAGTTTTTGTTATATTTGCGATCGCATTACTTCTGCTGCTTCTTCCTATGTTTTCTGCGTCTAATGTTAAGGCTTGGGTTTATCAAGATGACATCTCTGAAGATACAAACTTTGAGAGGTTTGGACCCAGAGCAGACAAGCTAGTCATCAAACTCTATGCAAATGAAACCTCTGAGTGGGATGCTCTAGCAAAAGGAGAAATCGACATAACTGATTGGCCTTTATCAAGAATTTACTATGATTTGTTCAACAGTGACATGACTAACCCAGCTACAGGATTGTCTTACAACGAAACCATTAACACGATTAACTATGGATCTGAGTTTACCTTCTATATCCTGGACATAAACAATAATCCGAACGAATACTTGGGGAATCCACCAAATCCAGCCTATCCTAATCCAATCTATCCCAACCCGACCAGTATCAAAGAGATGAGACAGGCTATTGCTCACCTTGTTGATAGAAGCCAGTTAGATGCAATAATCGGAGAGGGATTCTACGAGCCTCTCTACACAATAATACCGCCATCACAAGGTAGTTATAATCATCCTGGTATTAGGCCAGGAGGGACTCTGGAAAACATAACGTATCCTCAAAGTCGAGCTGCAGCTGAAGATTTATTGGATGCTGGTGGTTTTCCCGTTAACTTATCCACTGGTTGGAGGTTCTGGGACCGCAACAATGACGGCATAGAACAAGCAGACGAATACCTTGAACTCAAATTCCCAATAAGAACAGACGACTATAAGAGGTTGACATTTGCCAACTTCTTGGCAGATGAACTCAACGCTGTCAAAGTAAGAGTCAATCGTATGCACTTAAAGCCACTCTATGTCGACCACAATGTAATGCTGGAAAAGAATTTCCACCTTTACACTGGAGGTTGGCAACTGGGTGTTAACCCTGACCATCTTGTCATCTGGTGCTGGGATTACTATTGGCATCCTGGCTTCTGCCACAACTATGCTGGTGTCAATGACCCAGAATTCTGCGAAGCCGCCTATAGTGTAGTGTATGCAAAAACACTAGAAGAAGCATTAGAGAATGCTAGACTAGCCCAGGTGATATTTGCAGAAAATGCCTACGGAGTGCCTTTATGGTCATCCGCCGGCAGCAAGGCCGTGAACCATTATTACACAGGAGGCAACACTTGGCAATCTGTGACACCAGACGACGGAGAAAACCAATATCGAGGTCAATATTGGGAAGGCGCCGTGAACATGCCAGGTTATGGAATAGACAACTTCTGGAACTTCCTCAATATGCATCCTCAAGGCTATATACGTGGTGACGATGAAAACATGACCATACGCTGGGGATTCAAGGTTTCCGAACTCAAAATGCTAAACCCAGTCTCAGCTGAATGGATATGGGACTGGAATGTACTCGATTTGATCTACGAACCTTTGATAATGCGTAATCCTTACAATCTCGCAGAGTACATTCCATGGCTGGCTGAAGACTTCGAAGTGGGCACATATTATCATGTCTATCATGGAAGAGAATGCACGAAGATTAAACTTAAATTAAGATCTGATATAATGTGGCATGATGGTACTCCACTAACGACAGCAGATGTATATTTCACTTGGGTAGAACTTGAAAACCTCTTGAGAGAAAAAGGAATTCCCCCACCTTGGTGGTGTTGGTGTGATTGGGAAGAGATGGTTGACATCAAGCTCTTGGATCCTTACAATTTTGAATTACTGTTCGATCAACAAGACATTTGGCTATGGCACTGGGTAAGTACACAGATTATTTTGCCTAAGCACATATGGAAACCACTCATAGAAACTGCAGCTGGCGACGTGATGACAGGCTTTGCACCTGATCCCAACTTGATCGGGTCAGGACCATGGAGATTGAAAGAATACGTCGAAGGCAGTCATATTCTGTTAGTTGCAAACAGTCCTGAAGGCACAGTTCAGACAAACCTTCCCGGCAGCACATCAATAACTTCACCAAAAGGATACCACAAATATCATCCAGTAAGAGCTGACGTAAAGGTGGATGGAACAACTAGAGCAAAAATCGACTACTACACACAACCACATACAATAAACTATACTCTTTACAACTTGTACCTCGGCGGATCAATAACATTGGATATCTCTATCACATATCCGAATGGAACAACGTATAATGAAACAGGGATCGTGATAACAGCCGGAGGAAACTGGACACATGCATGGGCTGGCGACCTTCAACGCGTAAAAACAACAAGTATAACGGCTACCATTAACAGTCCAACTGAGTTTGAAGGCATTTACAGTTGGAGCCACGTTTATTACGGAACAATCGAGTCTGCACCTTGGGGCATATCCCCAGAAGATATCGCTGGTAGCACGTTCTATGATGATATAGGTCTCCCCGACTATCCATACAAGTGGGAGTTGCCAACACCAGACATACGGATTAACATTAAAGATATAGCCGAGGCAGCGAGAGCTTTTGGCTCATATCCAGGCCACGAAAGATGGAGAATGGGAATAGCAGATGCCAACTGTGACTACAAGGTTGATATCAGAGACATAGCCAGAATCGCAGTCGGATTCGGCTGGACCGGCTAGAGTGATATCGCACGTACGCCTTGAATCGATCGTTTATATAGTGCAACTTTTCCTTTATGGTTGTTGAGACTGAAGAAGAACAGCGAATTTCTTTATTATGAAGAAAATATTAGCTTAATTTACGGAATTTTAAGACTTTCATTGCAAAAAGGTTCAAACTCTGATTCAGAATAGTTAGAGCCCTCTTTTTAAATCTGTTCGAAAACTTAAAACAGTTTGTTCTAAAGCCTATTTTTAAGAACGCCCAAGGCCTTACTAAGTTGGGGGATGAAATGTGAATCCACTGGATAAAGTGAGATTGTGGTTCTTGAGGTTTGCAGGCTACTTTGTTCCACTTGTTCAATCACTACCAGCTCTTGGGGGCTGGGTGGGTTTGATGACTCTACCATTCGCCACGTATTTGATTATGTTTTTCACGAACCTTCCAGTCAGTCTTGTCGACGTGTTGTCCGCTTTCTTTGCACCCTTCCCTATCCTTATTCCAGAACGAGCATTCATCATCATCGGTCTCCTCATACTAGTTTACTCTGTATCTTATCTGCGGATAAAGAGAAAAGAGTAGGATTGGTTACTTCAGGACCATATGGGTTGGTTAGGCATCCTCAATATTTGGGAATTATCCTTGCAACCCTTGGGCTTACAAGTTGGAGCGTCTGGATTCTAAACAATACTTATGGCATTGGATTTCTAAGTCCATCGCAAACTATAGGTGTGTGGTTCATTGAGCTGCTTGCTTATATCCTCTTAGCGCTTATAGAAGAACTATTCTTATCTAGAAATTATGGAAGGATTTTTAGCGACTATAAGAGTCAAGTACCTTTCCTCATTCCTTTCTTAAAGACTAATAGAAAAGATCTGGATGTTCTTGTTTCTGTCATAATTCCACTTATTCTTCTGTTCGTTCTCATCAATGTCCAGATTTGAACCCACGCTTTCTTGGTGATATTTCCCGCAAACCCCCATTTTTATATGTTCCATTGATGGTGTACTTGAAAAGGTCAGTAAAGTGTGCTAATACAGGATTTCGTTGCTAATTTTGACTTTGCCTTTCTCAATTGGAATTCCCTCTTTCTTGACCATGTTTCTTCTCCATTCGGCTCCTTTCTTATCTCCAACGAACGAACCATCAGAGCCTACAACACGGTGGCATGGAACCACTGGTGACAAAGGGTTCTTGTGAAGAGCATTGGCAACTGCTCGGTAGGCTTTTGGCTTGCCAACTTTCTCGGCTATACGCTTGTAAGTGCTGATCTTTCCATTAGGAATTTTGAAGGTGGCAACATAAACATCTCTTTCAAACGATGTTTTGTCTTTCAGAGCCTCAATCACGTCTTTTTCCGTCTTAATTGATTTTATATCCATGAACAAATTCCTCGCAAACAGGAATGTAACATGTCTATCAATGTCTTAAACTTTTGTTTCGAAGCACCTAATTTCTTGGTGTGATCGTTGGTATGTGAACCCTACGTGCAGTGGGCTAGCATCCTGTTTCTGTTTTCATAATCAGATACATGGTTTTTCAATCTGATGCTGCATTTTGGTGGGGTCGCGGGGATTTGAACCCCGGACCTCGCACGCCCCAGGCGCGAATCTTAGACCAAACTAGACCACGACCCCTTTTCACTGGACCACAGCCCTTTTAATAACGCTTTCCGCTTTCGATAGATATGTACTCCATGATATTCATCATGCTTTTCAAAGCCAGCTTCAATGAGTTTTCTCGCTTCCTCTATGTTATTCGCAACAGCACTAACGAAATCCTCGTCAACTGGAAATTGAACTAGCTTCGTGTAGATCATAGTTGTCTCGATTCTGCGATGTCCCATCTGATCCTTCACATAAAGAATATTGTTAGTCTTTAGGTAAAGCATTGTTCCAAAGTAGTGACGTAGATCGTAAAGGCGGATCCGTTTAAGCCCACTATCATTAAGTTTTACAGCCAGCCTATCACGGTATTTACGCCATCTCTGCCCCATCTTGTCACTGGAAGGAAACCTTCCGTATTTCGCAAAGTACGTTCTCATAAGCGCTATCAATTCTTGGCTCATAGGAACGACACGATCTAAATGCCCTTTCTTCCCTTCAATATACACTGTCCATCTCTCAAAGTCAAAGTTCTTCTCCGACATAATTGAAACCTCTATTGGAGACGCCCCGGTCTCAGCCATAAACCTAAAGATAGGCGCATACTTCTTCGATGCTCCTGCTACTAACTGCTTGACTTGCTCTGTAGTAGGAGGTCTCGGCAAACCCTTCGGCGGATTATATCTTGGCTTGTCCCATTTTTTATTCTGCATCCGTAGAAAGGCTGTATACGCTTTAACAGCATTGTGTTTACGCCCTATATCCCATAGTTGCACCGCAATAACTTCTTTGACGCTTTCAGGATCTAAGATATCGGCGCCCCGTTTAACCAATATTTTCAGCAGATAAACGTATGATCTGATCGTACTCTCTGCATAACCTTGCTTCTTGAGGTACCAAAGAAATTCCACGATTTTGCCTTTACTGTCCTGCTGTGTTTTCCTTG
>CAZCYX010000009.1:0-30942 GCA_964503065.1 uncultured Candidatus Bathyarchaeia archaeon | reverse complement strand
TCTTTTCGATGCGGAATTTTTATCTTTACTTGTCCTTTCTCATCCTGCTCCACTGATTCTATGTCTTTGAGTGGCACGTCAAGTGGAACTAAAGTTTGGAAGATGAAGCCTAAGCTCTCCCTAAGAATCGGATTTGCCTCCACAACATCCTCCAACTCTTTCTTGGCACCCTCTTTTAAGTCTACTTCAAGCAAGTTCTTGTGAAGCCTAACAGTAAAATGGGGTTTGTCGATTGCCACAACCAAATCTTCAGTTGCCATATTAAATCACCACATTTCTATGTAAAGTGACAAATTAAAACTTGCTGTTGCACATACAAGAATTTCTCATCTTGCACGCATTTTCCATTAGTTGAACATTAAGTTTGCTTTCTGCGCTTTGTGATTTCAATGTCGAAAACACATCTAGGTGGCACATCATCAGTTATGTGATGTTTCCAGCTGAAGCCTAGTTTCTTTCCCAACTTCGGCATGACTATTCTGCATGTCGCACAGACTTCTGTTCTCTTTGGGGGCCATTCCCGTGATGAACTGTACCTGTCTAGTGAGGCGAACATTTCGTCTCCTCTAATGGCCAATGGTTGTTCAATAGTAAACTCTTTGAGATATTCCACTGGCTGAAGGAATTTTTCAGGTAGAGGACAGTTTGTGACAACTATTGTCGCCTTCTCTTTATCCCCACTATACTGTGCTTCTATACCAAAGGGTTGAAAGTTAAGGCGAATCATATTTTTTGCGATGTCGTCTGCTCTCCAAGCCTGTTTTTCCCAGCCCTCGCCGAATTTCTCACCCTGGTATTCGAACATGCTCTGCAGGCTGCTCTCACCCATCTTTTCTCTCAAGAACGAGCCGATTGTATCTATTGATCCTATGAAAAGGCGGACAAGCCTCCCGACGGTTTTTTCTGCCGAAAGCTTCGCAACTACTCCTTTTTCTTCTCGGCGAAAACCCCAGAGCCTTCCGAGTCGCGTCTCAAGTCTCTTTATGCCTGTTGGTTGTTTCTCTTCACTTTGCAATTTTCTTTTCTCCTATTATGCGATAGCGATTGCCCCGCGCAGACTTCACGGAGACTAATTCTTTGAATTGTTTCAGAGTTACTAATCCTTCAAAGTGTGCGATGAGGTTCACTTCGGTGTCCCATACTCCATCGATGACACGCAAAGCTTTTACGAATTCCCAAGCACTCTTTAGGCTCTTTGCTAAAAAGAAGAGGACTAGGTCAAAGTCCTTGCTGTGAAACGTGTGCCCAGTCATTAGCGGTATAGCCTCATCGGTTGGTTCAATTGACAAGATGCGCTCGTACACAGTGCGGTCTTTAGTGGGAGCAACATCAATCTTTGTCATGAAAAAGAGTAGCTCTTCGGGCTCAAGGGATGTAACCACCGTGTCTTCCTGTTCTGGTTCAACCATGAAATCGAAGGAGGAGAGAAGTTTAAACTCGTAAATGGGCACAACAATGAGCTCTTGTATGTCCATGATGCTTCGCACGTTCTTTATTAGATAATCGTCCAGAGACTCCATGTCAGCTGAGTGTAAGAGAAGCATCACATCTGCTCCTTCGAAAAGTCGTCCGATAACCAAGGGTGTGACTGCCCCGTTACTTCTTAATTTTCCCATCTGACTGTAGACAGCTTCGTCTTGACCGGGGTTAACATCACAGATGGTTATAAAAATCAGTTTTTTCGCCCCTCACAAATTTGACGAGGGTGTTATTTAACAATTGCTAACGTTCGAATGATTACAGAAATCTCAACCTCGTCAATTCATTTGCCATTTCGGAAAAATATGAAGGAAGAATAGTTTGTAAGAATTAGATTTGGGAATGATTCTTTATATCTTGCCAATTGAGGAGTCTTCGATATGACAATAAGATTTGTTCCTAATGGTTTGGCTTCAATACGACCTATCGGTTTCTTGTCAGCTTTCCTCAACACAAGGAAATCTGGCAATCCACTCTCTGTTTTCTTTGGAATCTGAATGACAAGCACATTTATCCCTAAATTTGAAGAAATTAGTTCCACAAAATTTTCGAAGACACCATAGAAGCTTTGTTCTGTAGTTTGACCTGTATCATATTTTTCTTTTATGTTATCGAAATAATTGCTATACAAATCAGTCATTACAGTCTCGAATATTGAATTAATGCTTAGCGATATAAAAACTATCGGCAAAATATATGTGAACTATTAGTTTGAAGGAAGGAATAAGAATTTTATCAATGATCATGAACAATGATTTTATAACAAGTCATACATGACGAAAACAACATTTCCAAAAAACTAAAACTTCACAACAGGAAGAGATAAAATCTCTCCTTTTCGCCTCCACCATGTTTCCTCATAAATGGATGCATATCGACTAACTACAAGAGCACCTGTTAGAACTGTTCCGTGAACTCCCATGGATGCTTTATCTTCACCAAGTCCTCAAGACGAATATAGGGAACTCCCTTAGAAAATTCTTCGCCATCTGTTATCAGAACTGGCTGAGCATTAGCAACTTTACTAACACTAACAATTTCTTCTGTTCTCTGTTCAACATTCTTTTCTTTTCGGCTAACAACACCGCCAACTATCATTAATTTGCCTTCAGAAAATCGAGCCACAAAATCAAAGGGTGCCTTTGTTGTTGGCGTTACCTTAAAATTGATTTGAGCCAACTTCTTTAGCACAGCCTGCAAAAAACGACTTTGGATCATAATACGCCTAGCGATTGCAAAGAAACTTTTACTTTGAAAGTCTTTTTTAAATATATTAATGGGTTTCACAAGTGGTGTACCTAAAGCCCACTCAAGATTATAAGCAGCAGATACAGAGGCCTTTGTCATGCCTTTCTCATAACCGTATAAGGTTCTCCTAGAGATTCCCATCATCTCCGCTAATTTACCTGTGGACAACCCTAATTTTTGTCTTGTTTCTCTGATGGCATTTCCATCAAGGCTAACATAGTAGCCTCCTGGACCTGCTTCAACCAGTGGATGCATGTTGTGAAACACGATGTCTTCAAGGGTTTTTAGAGTAATAGCATAGATGTCGTATCTTTCATGAACGGTGTCATCTTCTAAGGGTTTTCCCCGCATTTTGCTACTGATAAAAAGTGGTGCAGCTGAAAAGAAGTTAGAAATTGTTTTCAGTTCAAGGGCGTCTCTTGTGGTGATGTTTCCGACATTTGCGAATGCCTTTAAAAAGGCAAGTTGTTCTCCTTTTCTTGCTGTCAAGTCGAAGCAGCTTGGTCGCGATATACATCTCTTGGAGACCTGGAAGCCAGCCTTCTCTAAAATTGACTCTGTGGCGTCTAACATTTCCGCCCGCTTCATCATCTTCCCTCAGTCATAAAACACCATTAGAAGAGTCTCATATAAACTTACAGTTTATGAAGAGCCTATGAAAATAACCATATTTAAGAGGTATATCCAGGCTTATGGTCTATTTAACATATAAGGCCACGATCATGGCATGATCTTTATCGAAGGGTTCCAGGTGCACAACTCCGTGGATTTCAAAACCTCTGTTTTTTAGGGTGTTCACTTCTTGTTTGTATATTTCAGAAGGCTCTTTTGTGACATTGATGCTTCGGGCCTTAACTGCTAACATAGTCCATCTATCATGCTTAAGGAATAGATCAGCGTTATCTGCCAATATTTTGGCTTGCTCTGGTTGTGCTATGTCACAGTAAATTTCGTCCACTTTCTCCACCAATGCTGAGTATCGCTCTGGAAGACGTGCATCTGCCAATATCGGTGACATGTTAGGTCGAAACGTGCAAACGTTGTTTATAAGTTCTCTAATAGAGCGTGACGCAAATTCTATACAATATACATAGCCTTTTTCTCCAACTATATCAGATACGTGACTTGCTGTTGTCCCAGTTGCTGCTCCCAAATACAAAACTTTGTCGTTCGGTTGTATGGGAACTATTTCTAAACCCTTTAGAATAGCGGCGGCAAGTTTGCTTCTAAATGGATCCCAAAGTCTATATTCTATGCCCTCAAATTTGACTAGACGCTCTCCATAGACACTTTTCCCTTGAGCAAAATTTTTTGTAGCAAGTCTTTGAAAGCCATCTTCTAAGGCAACCAAGTAGATTTCTTTAAACTTTGGGTGAGGATTAACGTCTACGGCCACGTTTCGTTCTCCAAGGCGGTCTTTTTACACTGGGTCTTTTTGGTGGAGGTGGCTCTTCATACTTCTCGTGAATTTCTTTGATTCTTTTTTCTAAATCAGCCTTCAACTTATCGCCCATGTATTTACCGCTGAAGGTGTCAATTCTGGCTGCTATGGCCAGTTTTCCGGCTAATACCCGAGCCACTTTTCCTCTTTGCCACTGTTTTGCTTCGTGGATGATTGTGTGTTGAAAGATTATTCCATGTTTTGGGGGGCGGGTTCCTGTTTTAAGAGATCTGAATAGAGCTTTTTCAGCGCCTAATACTTGAATTGTGCTTGCTGGCATCTTAGCTAGATTGTCCAGTTTGCCTGCGAGTGCTATGAGCCTTGCTCCTAGAAGTGAGCCGACTAGTGCGCGGATGTTTGGTGCAACTTCATCCATTACTGAGTCGATGTATTTTTCCAGTGAAGCTCTTCTTTTGGAGAGCCTCAGAGCGTTTTTGCACATTCCTGTTACTTGTTCTAAGTCTTGTTCAGTGAGTTCGGCGCCCATGGAAGATTCAGCGATTTTGGCTATTTGTTCAGTTTTGGCTTTTGGTAAACCTTCTTTTTCGAGGTTTTCTATTGTGAAATTGTCTCTTTTTTTGAGGTTTAAGATGAGGCGAGTATATGTTTCATGTTTGTCTACTAGGCGGTTTAATTCTGGGAAGTGGAGGCTGTACCATTCGCGTATTCGGTTTATGAAGAGGTTTAATGTTTTGTCTATGTCGTCCAAGGTTTGAATTGCTTGTGTAACCATTAGGTCTCGTTTTTCAATTGCTTCCTTTACTCGTATTTTGCTTAGCTCCATGGAAACGTTGTGAACCAATTCGCGAAGCTCTGTTGTTCTTTTCACGAATCCAGTTTCAAGAGCGAAGTTGTCAAGATTCTTTCGAAGTATTTCACCTGCTTTCGAAGGTTTTGCTACGTCTACTTCAACGCCTAGTTTTTCCCGAGTGTTCCATGCCACTTCTGGAATTTCAAAAATGAAACTTGTGTAACCTTTATTCTTTAATTTTTCAATTAATGCTACTATTTCATTTATGACTCTTCCATCTTCCATTTTCCTTAGTCTTTCCGCTATTTCTTTTGGGTCTTTAGGAAAGAGAACTTGGTCAACGAGTTCATTGGCTTCTCCAAAGCCGAAGATTCCCATCACATTTTCTACTATTGTTGCCTTCATTTGTTTCTCCATCGTCATTAATCTCAGTAAATTTCGTGCCTAACCTTTATCTTGACTACTGAATAACCTTTACTGCAACTGGAGGCACTCGATGTCAAGTCGACTTGCTACAGAAATTGTGGGATTAAGACTTACTAGTCCAACAATGCTTGCCGCTGGGATTCTTGGGTTATCAGGGTCTTTCTTGAAAGAAGTGGCAAATGCTTGTGTGGGCGCAGTGGTTACAAAGTCCATTGGGTTAAAACCACGGTCTGGTTATCCTAATCCTACAATAGTTCAAGTGGATTGTGGAGTGCTTAACGCTATGGGGCTCCCAAATCCAGGCATTCACAAGTTTATTGAGGAAGTAACTGAAGCAAAAATTTTGGGGGTTCCGCTCATCGTAAGCATTTATGGCTTTTCTTTAGAAGAGTTTGGTGAGGTTGCGAGTTATGCTGTAAAGGCTGGGGCAGATGCTTTGGAACTGAACGTGTCATGCCCCCATGTCGAGAAGACGGGCTCAGAGATTGGACAAGACCCACAGTTGGTTAAAGAAGTTGTGACGGAAGTAAAGAAAAGAGTTGGGAAGCCTGTGTTTGTAAAGTTGACGCCTAATGTTAATGACATAACTGAGGTGGCTAAGGCAGCTGTTGAAGGAGGAGCAGATGCTATAACTGCAATTAATACCGTTAGAGCCATGGCGATTAACGTTGAAACAGCCCATCCTATATTAGCGAGTAGAATTGGCGGTTTATCTGGACCTGCGATAAAGCCGATTGCTGTTAGATGCGTGTATGAAATCTACAGAGAAGTAGATGTCCCCATTGTTGGTTGTGGGGGGGTAACAACATGGAAGGACGCTGTGGAGTTCATGTTGGCAGGTGCTTCAGTGGTTCAAGTTGGCACAGCCATCGCCTTCAAAGGATTAAAAGTTTTCAAGTCTATCAACCGTGGAATTAACCTATACCTTAGGAAAAACGGATTTAGGAGCGTAAAAGACATTGTCGGTTTAGCACACAAACTTTAGATAAACTGCACAATTCTTATATTCAGAGAAGATTCTCCTGATCGCCCCACACGCACATTAGATGATTATCTTCTATTTAATCATGCGAAGTAAAGAGAGCAGATTTGATCCCACATAACTCTAATACTCCAAATTGTAAAGACAACGAAAAGCACAATAGATATGATTGCAATAGAGGACCAACGCCACCAAGGCCATCTTATTTCATAAATTCTGATATAGTCACTAAGACCAAGCAAGATCATTGGAATAACAACACCAAATACAGCCATTCCGACGAAAGGAGGCAAAACATGAGAGAAAGCAAGATCGTAAAAGTAATGATATCTCTGGATACTGCCGTATGCGCCCGCAGTGGCCTCAACCGATGAGTTGATGCTCAAAAGGGAATCGAAAATAGATATGTAGTACGTTGACATCTCCACCCTATACTGAATCATCTCTTGATAGCTGCTAACGAGCCAATCATCTGTTCTGTTTTCTTTAAGCAGTTCTTCAAGGTGTTGCGAATTTAGTTTGGCACTATCCAAATCTGCTTCTGAAAGACCTCGAAGTGCAGGATCAATTTTCGACATGATTTCTGAGATACCAGAATAGAATAATCTGTACCTATCTGCCCAATTTAAGAAATCAGTTTCACACCCTGGAAAATCTGATCTGACAAAACTTTGAACATGCCATAGACTGTATTCACCTGGAGAAGGAGGAAACTCTCTGTAAATCATATAAATGAGATGATGAAGGGAGAAGGCTACCAAGTTGTAGTGAGCACGAAAACGCGTGATGTTTCTTGACTCAAGCCAATCCCTTGCTTCTTCATCCCATTCCACGGCTTGGGTATAATTATTTACTATGTATGTAGCCGTTGGATTGAGAATTTCAATAGGGGAGTCTTTCCAAGTTTCTTCCATGAACATATTCCATGTGTTAGATTGTCGCTCACTTTCAATGTGCCAACTATCCCAAGGTGCGAGAGATGGTTCTGTAATGTAAGCGAAACTTCTCACAGCATCATTACACTGTTGCAGATTTTGAGGAATCTCCTTTTGATACACTTGAGCTTGTTGCCCAAGGTAGATAACAAGAACTCCATAGAAAGCTATAGTAATCGAAAGAATGGTGACGCACACTTGTGTTAAAGTGCTATAGAACGCTTTATTGAGCAAGTCTCTTCACCATAAACATTTCAACGAATGTATCCTTCTATTTTTGGATTTTCTACCTATATAAGGAATAGCGATTATAATAGCTAACTTTACATAATGCCTTTTGTCAATCATGTTAGTACCACAAAATTTACTTGATTAACAAGCATACATCTATTCAATTCTTAAGAGGGAGTGAAGTGTGGTCATGGCTGATGTTTTCATCGATTGCGAATGGGTTGGAGGTCAATATTTAACAATTTTAGGAGCCTATAGCCTTGGGCAAGATCGATTTCAGCTCCATGGTAAAAAGTTAACTAGAAATAGATTTTCTAGATTTCTCAACCGTTGCTCCAGACGTAGCGGTTCTCGATACACTTTGTTATTTTGCCATGGGCCAGATGTAGGAAGAATCATAAGGAAATTCAAAGTGAAACTGAAAAGAAACTACTATTGTATAAACACGATAACCGCATTTAATGCTTTCACACAGTTCAGACACAAAACTCTGGGAAATCTGGAGCGGTATTTTGGATTGCCAAGGAGATATGCGTTGACATCCGATGAGATGAACAAACTCTGGAACTCTAGATTGTTAAGAGATCGAAGAATTGTTCTAGAATACAATTGGGAAGACTGCCTTAATCTATGGAAATTAGTAAACATTCTAAAGAGTGAGTATAATGTGACAAGAAGCGATTTCAAGAACATCTCAATGGAGCCATGATCTTCTATTATGTCAGAGTAAAAGAGGAGATGACATTTTTGTTGTCATGACGATAAGTTTTATGTGTATGGATACAAAGATGGTAAAAAGTGATGGAACGTGAACAGACTAAAACATAATGCGAGAGGGAAACTACTAGGTATAGGTGAAGAAGTTGCAGACACAGTGAACAAGGATAAGGACGCACCATCAAGGATATATCCAGGCTGTCGGCATCATGGTTTTAATCATGGGGTAGGAACTAATCTAAAATACTCCTGTATTGGACAAGGTGGAGCCCTAATGTCCATCCTTCATAACTTGGATGATAGATTGAGTAGGAAATGCCTTGAACCCATTATTGTCGAGCGTATGCGAACTTGGGTTCCAGGAAAACTCATTAAAAACGTAGCTTCAATTGGTGATTGGTGGGAAGAATAGCTGTTTATTTTACAGAAGTGATTTAAATTGTCGGTTTATCTCATCACTGTTAATAGTCTAAGAATCGTAGACGTCTTAGAGGTTGTTAGGGAAAACCCTAATGTTAAGACCTTTATTTTTCGAGATAGACTTTGTGGAAGGGCTGTGCCTGGACAGTTTGTTATGGTTTGGGTTCCTGGTGTGGATGAAGTTCCCATGAGTTTATCTGGAATCGGTTCAGATGGCGTCTGTTCAATTAGTGTAGGTCTGGTTGGGGAGGCTACAGAAGCTATTCATAAGTTGAGGAAGGGTGATTGTCTTGGAATTCGTGGACCTTTTGGAAAGGGTTTCTCATTTAAGAAAGGAAAGGTGATGATTGTTGGTGGGGGAACCGGACTGGCGCCGTTAGCTGCTTTGACCGATAAACTTGTGAAGACTAATGCCGATGTTACTTTCTTGTTTGGAGCCAAGACTAAAGACGAACTTCTGTTCTATGATAGGATAGGTAAGGTTCCTTCGAGAGAAGTTAGGGCTGTCGCAGCGACTGAAGATGGAAGTTACGGATTTCAGGGGCTTATCACTGATGTAGCTGAAGAGATGCTGGAAAAGGAGAAGTTCGATATGATTTATGCTTGTGGGCCTGAACAGATGATGTATAAGATGTTCTTGTTGGCTGAAAAGCATCACATACCTATTGAGGTCAGTTTGGAGAGACTTATGCGCTGTGCCATTGGATTGTGCGGGAGTTGCGTGATAGGCAAATACCGAGTGTGCAAGGACGGTCCTGTCTTTTCTGGTGAGCAGTTGAGAGAAGTGAAGGACGAGTTTGGACGGTTCAAAAGAGACTTTGATGGTAGCAAAATCTCTCTATGATGATTCTTGTTCTCTCTCTAATTTTGAAAGACATGAACACTGATCACGCCTCTTTTTCGTAACTCTTCTTGCAGCAAGTCTCGGGCAGTCATTTCCGTTGGCTTAGGCACACCCACGAAACATCACATACACTGTTCCACTTCGATTTTAATATGCTTTACCACACACAATTGATAAACTTGATAACAAGTGATAACCCATTTATCACCACATCAAAACCCAAACAGAACCCAAAGTGACAACAGTTCCAAAATCACACCCTCAAAACCACAGTTCCTTGTGTAGTTGATAATGAAAACCAAAAAATTTTTTCCGTTTTCATTCGGAAGAGAGGTAACTCCAAATGGGATAAGAACCAAACTAAAGTATCAAGAAGGAGATTTTTTGGACTCGATGAGCTCAGAATAAAGCTGAATGGTCCTTTGGGCAGCTGCATCCCAACTGAAGTTTTCAAGAACCCTCTTCCTGCCATTTTGACCAAACTGTATCTTCCGATTGTAGTCCTCTAGAGCGCTAGTGATTCCCCAAGCGATGTCACCGTGATCATTTGGATTTATATGAAACCCACATTGGCCTGGACCACTCGGAACCACAACCTCTCTCATCCCACTAACGCCTGTGGCTCCAACCACAACAGGTTTTTCCATGCTCATCGCCTCCAACGCAACAATCCCGAAGGGTTCGTATCTACTTGGGAAAACTGCTACATCACAGGCCGCATAATGAGTGATCCGTTCTTCTTCAGGCACAAATTCAAAACGGAATTTCACATTATCTTGGAGTTTCAGTTTATTGACCAACACTTCTAGATAATCTCGCATATCACCTAAACCAACAACCACAAGTTTGGCATTAGGAACCTTTTTCAAGACTTCCGGCATCGCCATGATCAGTTTATCTACTCCCTTAACCCAAACCAATCTGCCAATAAAAAGTGTCATTAAATCGTTTTCTTTGAGCCCATACTCTTGCCTTAATGCTGTTTTCTTTTCTTCACTCACTTGCTTGGGACTATATTTTTCTGGGTCAACTCCATTATAACATACTTTAACTTTATCATTAGGAAACCCTAATTCCGTTAATTCATCTTTCATCGCATGAGAAACTGTGATCACCAAATCTGCCATTTGCCCCCCTCGTTGTTCAATATTACCCACTACATCTGACCCGTTACCTGATGTTCGTCCCTTTTCTGTAGAATGCACGTGAAAAACGAGAGGCAAACCCAGTTCCTTTTTTATGGCGACACCTGCAATCACAGAGAGCCAATCGTGAGCAACTACTACGTCGTAATCAAACTCCTCTCGACGAACAAGTTCATTAACCAGTTTAGCTGCGCTCAAATAGTTGTAAACAAGAATTTTGGAGAAAAAGTGAATACCTCTGTCCCATTTCTTCTTCACTTCTTCCGCTATTACGTCAGGCAAAGAGTCAGAGACATCAATGTCAGCAGGTCTATGGATCTCAATCCCTCGCCACAACTCTCTTGTTGGTAGACTTCCTGTGTCATCATTCATGGTGAAAACAGATACGTCATGATCTAACAAAACAAACTTTCTAGTGATTTCAGCTGCATAAGTCCCCAAACCACCCACAATCTTGGGAGGATACTCATAGACCAGCACTGCGATCTTCATCTTTTTCACTCCGAAAGCAACATATCTCTACATGTTTAGGAATGGTATAAACCGTATGGAGATAACTTCTATTTGAGGTTTATTTACACTTGGAACTAACGGAAAGATTTGTCCAATTACCATGTTAATCTCTTCTGAACAAATCGTACTGGTCTATCGCCCTCAATTGACTTGGCAACGAACACTTCATGATCTCAAGAAAAGAAAGGAATCAAGCTTTTGTAAATTTGTTTTTCAGTTTTTCCAAGACTTTTGGTAAAGTTGTGTACTCCATAACTTCTGCAGTGAGACGGGCAGGCTCAAACTCTCCCATTCGACGCAAAGCAACTGCATACTCCATGGCTTCTCGGCGAGCCAAATCAAAAGCTGGATCATCGAATAAATCGCCTATTAACGGTGTGCCATCATCGTCGCTGGCAATCTTACCATCAGATATTTGAAAACCTAGTGCTACCATTCTGGGAGGCCCATCAAAAACTGTGCATCGACTATTTTTTAGTCCCACAGGCATTAGTGGTCCCCAATGGCTGCCGCGCATCCATCCCTCAACAAAGTAGCTATGCATGAAGGGTGCTAAGATTTCTCCGACTGCTGGTAATCCATGTTGAGCTCTGACAATAGATACAGGGTCATCTTTTCCGACATATTTTCCAGCAATCAGTGCGAGTCGTGTCGTGCTAGTTGTTGCGCATATGAGGTCGTCTCTAGCTCTCCACACACGAGAGATCGTGTAACGCTCAGGGGATCCTACCAAAGCAATTAACTCATACATCTCATCTGGACATTTCAACACAACTTTCTCGTTTTCCCTAATGTCAAGAACTTCAAATTTGAACCCCCCAGCCATATTTGGATCAATTATAAGCCCAGCGGTATTAAAGGGGTCAGCGAAAATGCGAAACAAGGGATAATTGAAGGCGCCACCTGATGCCTTGTCACCAGCAAAAACTATGAATGGATCAGAACTTCGCTCTTCGATTTCCATTTCAGCTACGCCAGGACCCATTCCTTTAACATTGCCGCTAAAAGCTGTTTTTAGCAAGTCTTGACCTGCGCCGTATAGTTTCAACTGCATTGCTTTTTTAGCAGTTTCCTGAAAAGTGTCCCAAGCGAGTTTATGGACCTGTGGGTTGTCTTCTCCTCTTTTGTGGACCATAAGGAGTTCAAGATCATCGCCAGCATGGAACACATAATAGCTATTGATGATGCCACTTTCTTGTGCTTCCTTCAGAGATTTTTCCCCGATGTCTAGTATGGGTTTTGGAACCACATGGTGTCCAGCTAACGATCCAACATCGCATTTGATTAGAGACACGGTAGTTTTAGACATGATCTTCACCTCTAATTTCTAGTTTCTGATGTAGTTTCATAAGCAACCTCTTAAAAGCCTTGTGTGTGAAAATAATAAATGGGGGCATCATGTGGAAAAACTAACAGTGGTTTCTGCTAAAATACCTGAAAAAGTGTATAAAGAACTAATTCTTCGAATTCCAGAAGGGGAACGAAGTAATTTCATCCGAGATGCAGTTATGGAGAAACTCCAAAGAACTCCTCGCCCTGACAAGATTTTTGAGTTGGAGCGGAAGATTGAAAATTTAGAAGGTGATATTTCAAAGATTAGGAAATCATTGGCAGAATTGGAGATACTCACCTATGAAAAAGGCAAAATAAACCCACATGTCTTCTGCATCGACGAAACTGACCATAAGATTATAGATTATCTACTTCACTACAAAGGCGCAACCACCACTGAGATTGCGGAATCTACTGGAACCAACCGATGGATGATTCTAAATAGACTAAGAAAAATCGAAAAACGTTCAAGAAAACAGCTCGGAAAGGCCATTGTAAAATATTACGGCGGACAACGCTCCGGAAAAAAGAAAGCATGGTGGATAAATCAAGAATTCATCGAAGCATAACACAACAACTTTAATTTGCATCCACATAATTTGATGGTTAAGGGGCCCGTAGCCCAGCCCGGATTAAGGCGCCGAACTGTCTAAACAAGACAGCGCGTAAGCCTCCGGACAAAAAAGGAAGAGAGCCGGAGAACCGGGGTTCAAATCCCCGCGGGCCCGTTAATGGTGAGCAAAAATGGTCTCAATTAATCCCTATGCCAAGTTTCATGAAGAATGTAAGACTTTGTTAAAGGACACTTTAAAGGCATTGTATCCTGAGATTTCAATTCGTTCGTTCATACTCCAAACTCCACCAACCAGAGAGTTTGGTGAGTTAGCATCCTCAATAAGTTTTGAACTTGCCAAACAAGTTGCGAAAAAGCCAATCGCAATAGCAAACCAAATAGTAGAAACTATAGATGTATCAGGATTTCCGTTAATCCAATCGGTTAAAGCAGCAGGAGAGGGCTATGTAAATTTTCACCTCAACTTTACAGATTTTTCTTTATTAACTCTTGAATCTGTTAGGACTCTTGATTTGGATTATGGATTTGTTAAGACCGAAAGTCCAAAGAAAATTATTGTGGAGCACACCAGTGTCAACCCGATACATCCTATCCACATTGGACAGGCAAGAAATCCAGTTTTAGGCGATGCGGTTGCACGTATTTTGAAAGCCCATGGATATACCGTTTTCAAACATTATTACATCGATGACGTTGGTCGCCAATCAGCAGTTATTGCATACGGATACGGAAAGTTGAAAGAATCGAAACCCGAAGAAAAACCTGACCACTTCATTGGCCAAGTTTATGCAGTAACAAGTTGCATAATGGAAATTCATCGACTCAAGAAAGAAATTGAAAAGGCAAAGGAGCATTCGTTAAATGAAGAAGTATTGAAGTTTCAACGGGAATTAGACGATTGGATATCAGTTGCAGCCGATTTAGAGAAACGATTTCCAAAACTTTTCAATCATCTTTTAGATGAAATTAACAAAGATGAAGACCCAGAATCTAAAGTTGATGATTTAATCCGTAGATACGAATCTGGTGAGAAAGGAGCAAAAAGGCTGATTAGAAAAGTTTGTCAACTTTGTTTAGAGGGATTCAAAAGCACTCTTGGTAAAGTAAGAATCACTTTTGACTCTTGGGACTGGGAAAGCGACTTCATTTGGAGCAGTGACGTTCAACGTATTCTTGATAAACTAAAGGGCACTCCTTATGTTTTTCAAGTAGGTGGTGTTTTAGAGTTTGATGCTGATAAAGTGGCTCAGGCTTTTGAAATTAAAGATATGCTTGGTTTGAGAGAAGATTATGAGATTCCGTCTCTGACCTTAGTGAGAGCGGATGGCACAACCCTGTACACAACTCGAGACATTCCCTATAGCATATGGAAATTCCAGAGAGCTGACAAAGTGATTAATGTTATAGGGATGGAGCAAACGTTAGCTCAACTGCAGCTTAAACTTGCTCTATATGCTTTGGGGTACATAGAATACGCTAAGAATCTCATCCATTTTCCTTATAATCTAGTAAATCTTCCTGGTTACCGAATGTCCGCTCGAAAGGGTCGATACATCACCTTCGATGAAGTTACTGATGAAGCCATAAAAAGAGCATACGAAGAAGTGTCAAAACGGTCTCCACAACTGACTAACGAAGAAAAACGTCAAATCTCAAATATCGTTGGCATTGGAGCTTTAAGATACGCCCTTGTTGAAGTAGACCCAGCAAAACCAGTTGTTTTCACATGGGATCGTGTATTAGATTTTGAAAAGAACAGCGCACCCTACATTCAATATTCCCATGCAAGGGCTTGCAGTATATTAAAGAAGGCTTCTAGAAAACCTGAAAATCCCGACTACTCTCTACTAGACAATCCTTTAGAACAGGAAATAATTCTCTTGTTAGCCCGTTTTCCCGAAATCTTCATAGACGCAGCCGAGAACCTCAAACCAAACATCATCGCCGACTTTGCTAACGCCTTGGCAGACAAATTTAACACATTCTACAACGCGTTACCGGTGATAAAAGCCAAACCACATGGGCTAAGTGACGCCAGACTCGCGCTCGTTGATGCCGTTAGAATAGTGCTTAGAAATGCCCTTAACTTACTTGGAATAGAAGCTCCTCAAAGAATGTAGTTCTTAATCAATTTTCAGTGGCTTCCTCCATTATAGTGACTGCTGTACTTGTCCCAATTCTATTGGCCCCAGCCTCAATCATTGCCAACACCTGCTTGAGAGTTCGTATACCCCCTGCCGCTTTTACACCTATGTTTTTGCCCACTGTTTTTCTCATCAATCTAACGTCCTCCACTGTGGCGCCTCCAACAATGCCAGTAGAAGTTTTCACAAAATCGGCTCCAGATTCCTTCGTGAGCTTACAAGCCATTACCTTCTCCTCGTCAGTTAAGTATCCAGTTTCAATTATCACCTTCACTACAACATCACTGAAAGAATGCTTTAGGCTCACGACTGCCTCAATGTCCTTTTTCACAATTTCATATTCCTTAGACTTTAAGGCACCTATGTTCATGACCATATCTATCTCTTGAGCACCGTTTTCTAGGCTTATTTTAGCTTCAAAGGCTTTAACCTCTGGCAGAGTGGAACCGTAAGGAAAGCCAATAGTAGATGAAACTTTGACATCGGTTCCTCGCAAAAGTTGAACAGCCAAAGAAACGTACACTGGATTAACACAAACGCATCCAAAATTGTATTTTTTAGCTTCTTCACAGAGTTCTATTACGTTACCTCTAGTTGCAGTGGGTTTAATCAGTGTGTGGTCGATCATCTTTGCCAACTGGGTCCTCGAGATTTTCATGACCTATGCCTCCTCGAAACAGTTGCCTCATAAATCTAAAGACTTCCCTAAAAGTTTTTTAAAGTTCAGTTCCTCAGATCTAAGCCCAATCAAAAATCTACAGCAAAAATTTCAGTCAATGGCGGGCCCGCGGGTACCCGTATAAATTTGTAGCAGGTCATTATGAAGCCTCACACTTTTGACTGGATATTACCCACTACGCGCGTGATTTCTTATAGGTTATGTGTGAAGATGTAAATAAACAATAAACAGTAAACATGGTCGCATGAGGAACAGGTATGGAAATATACTAACACCCACGATATTATGAAGCCATCGCGTGCGCTTTCTCACAAGAGTCATTGCCCCAGAGGGGCAAGTCATCACAAGCCCACGGAGAACCAAATCATCTTTCAAACAATATCCTTTAGACAATTGTAGATTTAATGCCTTTTTGCATCGTTGAACTCTAAGTAAGAAACCGAAGCTTAACGCCGGCAAAAGGTTAAATCACGAAGCCCTAATATCTGATTTGTCAATAATTGTGAGAGGTAAGAGAATTGGTTTTGGAAACAAATGTTCTATTGACCAAAGAAGAAGCCATGTTAAGAGATGAAATCAAAGACTTCGTGAGAAACATAGACCCTGATTACCTCAGAGCCATGGAAGCCGAAGAAGTCGACTACCCAAAGGAGGCCTTAAAAGAGATGGCCAGAAGAAAAATTCTTGGACTCAGGTTTCCACAGAAATATGGAGGACGAGAACTAAACTGGATCTCAGACTGCGTAGCAGTAGAGGAGATCTCTGTTTTAGGTCCTGGCATGGGCTGCGTCTACTCCATGCCAATAATTGTGGGCGAGGCTCTAGCTGCCTTTGGAACAGAGGAACAAAAGAAGAAGTATCTCTCGCCTATTCTAAACGGAGAACTAATATCTGCTGAAGGGCTAACAGAGCCTCGGGGCGGCTCAGACTTCTTCGGAACCACAACAAAAGCAGAAAAACGCAAGGGTTTATACGTGCTCAACGGTGAAAAACGCTTCATTGCAGGAGCCGTGGCCGCCGACCTCTTCCTACTCTACGCGAGAACCAATCCCAAGGCACCCGACCATAAAGCGTTAAGCGCATTCCTTGTGGAGAAGGATATGGGCGTTGAAATCGCCGAAAGATACGGGCTTGTGGGTTTCCACGGCATGGGAACAGCAAGAATCATTTTGAAGGACGTAGAGGTTCCAGAGGAGAATCTCCTCCTTGGAGAGAACAGGGGAGCATTGATTTTCAACCGTATGATGGTTCCAGAAAGACTAACATCTGCAGCGGGCTCTCTCGGCATCAGGGCGGTTCTAGAAATAGCTATGAGATACAGCGATAAGAGAAAGGCTTTCGGAGCGAAGATTAGGAGATTCGAGGGAGTAAGCTTCAAGGTGGCTGAATGCCTGACGAAGTTAGACGCAGCTCGCGGCATAATTTACATAGCGGCTAAGCAAGCAGACCTAGATCCAGATTCAAGAGAAACTAGAAGGCTCGTTTCAGAGGCGAAATTCTTCGCCACCCAAGCAGCCTGGGAGATTGTAAATGACGCCATGCAAATTTTGGGCGGAATAGGCTACACTTATGTTTACCCCGTTGAGAAGGCACTTCGAGATACTAGATTAGAATTGATTTGGACGGGTTCTAACGAAGTTATGAAAATGCTGATTCAACATGAGGCCTATAGAAAACTTTTGGCTGGTGAAGATAAGGACCGGGATTTGGAGTTAGATGCTATAGGGGCTCATAAGATAGCGGAGAAAGTCTTCGAGTGAAAGATAATTCCCAAATTTCTCTTTTTTGCAGGCGCGGAGCGTTGATTCTAATCGACTAAAACAGAGACATAAAGTGAAAAGCGTCTGTAATCCAAATCGTTCTTCTCTGGTGATAACCGAAAAGATTTTTGCTTTTCATCATCAACTGCCCGAGGAAACTTTGGACTTGCAGTCTGGTCTTGAAACAGACGTCACCAAGGGTTCTGTTAGGTTATCGTTACGATAAGATTTGATAAGTTTGTTTCCATGGTTGTTTGGAACTAACACTTCGACTATTTGGTTTGAAGAAAGATAGAGAGCACTTTATACGGTTTGTGTTTTGCAGATTTCAGATTTCCGTCTTATAAGCTTTATTAAGTATAATTTCAAGATTTTTATGATGCTTCTTCTCGTCTTCTGCGAAATGGTTAAGTAGCAACTTCAGAACCTCGTCATCCGTCCTTTTTACTTCCTCTTCGATTTGGCGCATCATTTTTTTCTCGGCCTTTATGTGTTCTTCTAGTTCCTTTTTCACAGCCCGTTTATCAGCATCGATGTGAACTGTATAATCCCAGAATGACTTTGGTTCTCCTGTAACCTTTAATGCCGCTTCTAAGATTTCAGCATGCTTTCTTGTATCTAGTTGCATCTCACGTATCAAAAGCCTTGCAGCTACGCTATCAACTCGTTGTTCCAGTATATCAAACTTTTTTGCGATTTCTTTCTCCAACTTGATTTGTTCTTTGATGAGGACTGAAAGTGTTTTTTCAGGTTTCATAGCTCTCATTCTCTTCTTGAGGATGCATATCTTGTTGATTCTACCAGTGATGGGGACTACTTAAATTTTTAATGTTATATGTGCTACTTTTTAGAGAGGGAAAATAGTGCTCCTTGCCTGCGCTACTTTCCTTTGAATTTTGGAGTTCTTTTTTCGAACATTGCCGACACGCCTTCCATGATGTCTTCAGATTTCAAGCAAGTCACACCAGCGTCAGTCATCATCTTGTTTCCCTCTTCCCTGCTGATTTCTAAGGCTTTGGCCATTATCCTTTTAGATAGTTTCACTGCTATTGGAGCTTTCGTCGCTAAGGTTCCCGCTGTCCACATCGCCGTGGACTTTACCTCGTCTGGAGAAACCACCTTGTTAACGAGCCCTATTCTCTCAGCTTCTTTTGCGTCAATTCGCTGGGCAGTGAGAATTAACTCGGCGGCTCTGCCCCTTCCAATTGCCCTTGGAAGTCTCATGACTCCGCCCCAAGAAGGAATTAAGCCAACATTTGTTTCTACAAACCCAAACTGGGCCTTTTCAGATGCAATTCGCATGTCGCAAGATAAAGCCAGCTCCAATCCTCCTGCTATAGCATAGCCATTAATCGCTGCTATAACAGGCTTCTCAAAATCCTCAATTTTGTCGTAAACTTTCTGTCCAAACTCTATACGTTTCCTCATACCTGCTTCATCCGTGGGGGCTTCTGAAAGATCGGCACCAGCACTGAAGGCTCTGCCCGCGCCAGTGATCACGACTGCTCTAACTTTGTCATCTTTCTTTATCTCTTCTAGAACACTGTTAAGTTCTTGAAGGATTTCTGTGTTCAACGCATTAAGTACGTCTGGTCTGTTTAGTGTAATGACGGCTATGTTTTCTTCTTCTGGGGTTAGAAAGCTTGCTTCCTTAGTGTAGCTTATCAACTTATATTCCATAGTATTTCGCCTCATCAACAGTTGTTCTAATAGTCATAAAAGCCTTTTCTGGTTTTTATGCCAAGATGACCTGCTTTGACTTTCTCCTCTAGTAGTTTGGAAGGTTTTAAGCGCTTCCGTATATAGTCCTCTCCTAGAGCCGCTGAAATGGACTTGCCAGAGTGATATGCGACATCTAATCCAACGAAGTCAGCGAGTGTTATCGGACCCACAGGCCAATTTAGACCCAAGACGCAGGCTTTGTCAATGTCTTTGGCTGAAGCTATTCCTTCTTCTAAGAGGTACATGGCTTCGCCCAAGGCTGCACTTAGTATCCTATTGACGATGAACCCCGGTGTATCCTTTACCTGTACAGTCTCCTTGTCCAAGGAAACTGCAAAATCATTGGCGATTTTAATGGTTCCTTCTGATGTGCGGTCTCCTGATATAATTTCAATGAGCTTCATTGTGTAGGGTGGATTAAAAAAGTGTATTCCTACAACCTTGTCAGGTCTCTTGGTTGCTGATCCCATCTCAGTTATGCTGAGTACTGACGTGTTTGATGCTAGTATGGCGTGTGAAGGACTTGCTTCGTCAAGTTCTTTGAACACTTTTTTCTTCAAGTTCATGTCCTCGAATACTGCTTCAATCACGAGGTCTGCATCTTTAACTGCTTCTACGATATCCGTCGTGCCCTTGATCCTTTTCATGGTTTCTTCAGCCTCTTTAGGAGTTAATTTCCCTCTGTTTACGCCAGTCGCAATCATCTCTCGTATTTTTCCCATTCCCCGTTTAACTAGGTCTTCTTTTATATCTCTGACAGATACGTTGTAGCCCTTGACTGCACAGACGTATGCTATGCCTGACCCCATGGTTCCAGCTCCTATCACAGCCACCTTATTTATCTTCATGATTTTATGCCTCCAACATAGTCCTTGTAATTAAATTTCGTAATATAAATCCTTCACGGTTTATCGTTTCAAAGCAAGTCTTAACTTTCATAGTGGGCATTCGCATGCGCTAGATTCAAGTAAAGGTTAACTGTTTCTATTCTTGAGAGCTAAGTTACAAACCCATACACTAGTGGAGAAAATGAAGGCAAACATTACAATAGACAAGTTTCGAGAACTCTTTGAAAAAAGGAGTGCTATTGCAGCAAAATGGAAGAACAGTGGGAAAAAGGCTATAGGTTGTATTTCAACTTACACCCCTGAAGAAGTCATATATGCTGCCGACTCCTTACCAGTAGGTATATTAGGAGAAGCCAAAAGCTTTGCCAAGGCCAACGTCTATATGCCTAGCTTCAGCTGCTCATTCATGCGTGGATTCCTTGAAAAGTTTCTTGAAGAAGAATATAGCTATCTTGACCTTGTAACCTTGCCTTCTCTATGCGACTCGATATGGGGATTCTACAGCATATGGAAACAGATTTCAAACGATCCAGAAATATATCTTTTACATTATCCTAGTAAGCGTTCTAGAGAAGCTATCAAATATTTTACTAAAGAAGTTGAAAGGTTCAAGAATTTCTTAGAGAAGTTTACCGGCAAAAATATCTCCGAGAAGGACCTGAAAGTCGCCATCGATGTTTACAACGAAAATAGAAAGCTTCTAAAGCAACTATACAAATTGAGGAAAAGAGAATCCCCTCCTATCTCTGGTTCTGAAGCACTAGAAGTGGTACTCTCAAGCATGACTACCCACAAGGTATTGCACAACCAACTGCTTAACGAACTCTTAACCGAAATTGTCGCACGGAGGGAGTACCCTAAAGGTGAAGTGAGGTTACTCGTTTCAGGGCATATTTTAGACAACTCAGATATCTTACGAATAATAGAAGGGGTTAGTGGACTTGTAGTTTCAGATGATCTTGACACAGGGTCTAGATACTTCTGGTCTCTCGTTGAAGACATTCGGACTCCGATAGAAAATGTAAGTCAGCGCTATCTTAATCTTCCGTCACCGTATGGACCAGATGTAAAAGATAGAATAGAATACCTTACTGATATGATTAAGGAATTTGATGTCGAGGGTGTAGTCTTTCTTACAAGGAAATTCTGCGATCCATACTTATTTGATCATCCAGAACTGGAACAAGCTCTCAAACAATTAGGAGTTCCGTTTTTACATCTTGAATATGCATATCCTCTAGCTAAGGCGTCCATTAGAACGCGGGTTGAAGCTTTCACAGAGATGCTGAGGTAAAATACATGCCCAAAAAGATTAGACGATCTCTTTCTGCCGCCCGAGAAGTAACAGACTTGGTCTTAGCTCATTATATGAGTGCTATTCAAGCTCATGAGGAAGGTAGATGGGTAGCTTGGTGTACTGCCGTGGCGCCACCTTCAGAACTATTGTATTCTATGGGAATTCAGCCACTTTTTCCAGAGAATTATGCTTGTGTAGCTACGGTTATGAGAGCAATGCCAAAGGCATTTGAAACATCGGAGTCTCAAGGTCTTTCAAGGGACTTATGCTCATACGCTAGGGGCGTGATGGGTTTTGTGCTTGGTGGTGAAGCACCTCTGGGTGGAATGGAAAAACCAGACGTTCTCATATCAACAAAAAATGTGTGTGCATCTTACCTAAAATGGTGGCAGCTGATGGCGCATGCTCTTAAACGCCCACTGTACATCATAGACTGTCCGAGAATTACTGATGAGATAGAGGAATACACTGTAAAATACATCAGTGAACAATTGGAAGATTTGATTCCGAAACTTGAAAAGATTACAGGAAGAACTCTAGATAAGGATAAGCTGAGGGAAGCTCTTGAACTTTCAGATAAAGCTGCAGAACTGTGGCAAAGAGCGCTCAGATCCAGGAGAGCTAAGCCGTGTCCTATAGGGGTTACTGATTCTTCTGCCGCAATGTTTCCTCTAGTGGCATCAGCAGGAACAATGGAGGCTGTAGACTATTATGAGAAACTCTTAGATGAAGTGTCCGAGCGAGTCAAAATGGGCATGGGGGTCATCGAAGATGAGAAGTTCAGACTTCTACTGAGCGGGATACCTTACTGGCACCACCTAGACATATTTAAATATCTAAAAGACAGATACGGCGCTGTGTTTGTCTACGAACTTTATACGGCAACTTGGGGCATCTCCCCTCTGAACCCTAAAAAACCCTTTGAGACTTTGGCGTTCAAAATGCTTTACAACCCTACCAACATGCCACCAAAATGGGCGGAAGAATGGATTACTGACATCATCAAAGATTATGATATAGACGGAGTTATATTACTCTCAAGCAGATCATGTAAGGCTACCTCGATAAATAACCTAATAATTCATCGAATCCTAAGAGACAAATATGGGATTCCAAGCGTTGTGATAGAAGCCGACCACACTGATCACAGAGATTACTCAGATGCAGAAGTAAAAACAAGACTTGACACTTTCATGGAAATACTAGGATCAAAATAGTTTTCTCACGTCAAATTAATGCGCGAATCGGTTATTAAAACAAAATGATAAATGTTGTCTGGACCTAACATTTTTGCCAGCACTTGGCTTTTTCAGAAAAAGCAACCACCAACAACAATAACTCGTTCGCGTACATAGAAAAAAAGAAGGTAAGTTTCTCCGTGGAAAGAAGAGCTTGGCGAGAACCCGATCGGCACCTGAATACTCTCAAGCGTTTGCGCACCTGCGCACAGCCACTCGAGGTTCTTCAAGCCTCTTCTCTCACGGAGTGCGAGGCCAGAAAAACATAAACTAAAATAATAAGTAAATAACAGGGCATACATAAAACTTGTTGTACACTTTTTATAGAAATCGATACTCCACTTCTGAATCTGGATCAACTTCACCACCACTTCATAAACATTTTATAAAATCCCAGAATATTCGACAGTTGCGTGTCCCTCTAGGCGATAGTTCTGGTAATAACTTCAACTAGACTTTTTTCATACATGCGTGTGTGTTAGTTTCTATATGCATAATACTCCGCATCATAACGCAGCATTCCTTTATATTTCATCTCGTATAGTTGACTCAAGCTAACAAAGGAGGTATACATGGTGGAAGTTGATGAAAGTATATGGGAATCCATGAAGAAACATCTCGGCTATAATGATGAAGAAATGAAGAAATTCAGAGGAAATCTTCGAAACGCAGATGTTCTAGCCAAAGCACCAGAGTTACTTAACAAAACCATCGTCGTTGAAGTAGTTGAATCAAGAGGGTGCAACAGCCAACACAAAGTTGGAGACAAATTCATCTTTGATGGCGCCGGAAACCTCTTAACCAAGAAGAGCCCGAAGAGAATATGCATCTATGCATTAGCGCCCTTAGCCCAAGCAATTTTTGCCATCAACGAACTCATATACGCAGGAGTTGACCCTAATATTCGATTCAAGAGAACAGGATGTTTCGATGTTGGAGTAGACTGTGGAGGTTGGGGACACATCGTAATGGAGATCAGAGTTGAAAAGAGAAAAAGGCAATAAAATTGTGATTGCAGCGCAAGAGACAGAAAGGCGGTGGCAATGTTGAGAAAAGATGTGAAGTTTGGAAGTCTTTTGCCGATTCCGACGACCCCTGTTGATAAGATCATTAAAATTGCTAGAGTTAATGAAGAAGCTGGTTTCAATTCTATATGGGCTCCAGATCACTTACTATTCGTGCCACCTGGTACAGTTCCTGAGGCTTGGACTATTTTGACCGCAGTGGCGATGGTCACAGAGAAAGCGATGATTGGAACATGCGTCACAGATCCACATAGATATCATCCAGCTGTCTTAGCTCAAAGAATTGCTACCGTTGATCAAGTCTCTGCAGGACGTGTAATGTTAGGACTTGGAGCTGGAGAAGCTATGAATCTGGAGCCTTTTGGAATCAGATGGAACCATCCAGTTTCCAAACTCATAGAAACTGTTACAATTATGAGGAAACTATGGACTGGAGAAATATCTAGTCACGAAGGGAAATTTTGGAATCTGAAGGAAGCTTTTCTACAGATTAAGCCAGTTCAACCAAAGCTGCCCATATATTTTGGAGCCAATAGCCCTCGCATGCTAAGACTAACTGGGAAGCTGGCCGATGGTTGGTTACCAACTCCCTTGAGCCCAGAACTATATAAAAAACGCCTGAAGATTGTTAAGAAAGGAGCAAAAACAGCTGGGAGATCCATTGATGAAATCGACACAGGAGTATATCTGTACACATCCATCGCCGAAAAAGCTGAGGATGCTTATAAGCAGCTTAAGATGATGAAACCCATGATCGTACCTTCTCCCTCGCTTCTGGAGGAAGCTGGATATAATATCGATCTCCCCGAAGAGATTAGTTCTCTATCTTACCCAGAACTGCTTCCTACGGGTGAGTGGATAGAGAAGTTTCTAAGATATGGAGAATTGATCCCGACGGAGGTTGCAGTAGAATTCTCCATTGCTGGCACTGTTGAAGAATGCATAGAAAAGATAGCAAGGTTCATCAAAGCCGGTGCCAGACACTTTGTGCTGGTGAATATGGGACCAAATCCGCGTCAAGTGATGGAAATATATGGTAGAGAAATTATACTTTACTTTAGAGAAGGAACTTGAGAATTAAATACGTGTAAGCAATGGGGGAGCGATTTTAGATTGACAATAAAAACTGGCGACGAGTACATAGAGAGTCTGCGCAAAAGAAAAGTTGAAGTGTATTTGTTCGGAGAGAAAGTGAAGAATCCTATTGACCATCCGATTATCAGACCATCAATCAATTCTGTTGCTGTGACCTATAATGTTGCAAATGATCCGAAATGTGAAGACCTAGCAACTGCAACATCGCACCTAACAGGAGAAAAGATCAATCGATTCACTCACATACATCAGAACACTCAAGACTTAGTTAAAAAAGTGAAGCTATTAAGGTTATTAGGTCAAAAGACGGGTGTTTGTTTCCAGAGATGCGTCGGGATGGACTCCCTTAACGCGCTCTCATGTGCCACATTTGAGTTAGATCAAAAGCTTGGAACCAAATATCACAAAAGATTCATTGAATACCTAAAGTATGTTCAAGGAAATGATCTGGTGTGCTGCGGCGCAATGACAGATCCAAAAGGAGATAGAAGTCTAAAGCCGAGTCAGCAAGCAGATCCAGACCTATACCTGAGAATAGTCGAACAAAGAGACGAGGGAATTGTTGTAAGGGGGTCAAAGGTCCATCAAACAGGTGCAGTGAACTCTCATGAAGTAATTGTTATGCCAACTCGAACGATGCGTAAGGAAGACAAAGACTATTCGGTGTCCTTCGCAATTCCGAGCGATGCTGAAGACTTAATCTATATCTACGGCAGGCAATCTTGCGATTTAAGAAAACTCGAAGGTGTAGAGATCGATTTGGGAAATGCACGATATAGTGGACAAGAAGCGATGATAATTTTCAATGATGTCTTTGTACCGTGGGAGAGAGTCTTCATGGCAGGAGAATACGAATTCGCATGGCCGATCGTTTATATGTTCTCAGCGTATCATAGACAGAGCTATGGTGGATGTAAGGCAGGCGTTGGAGATGTGCTGATTGGTGCAACGGCGACCATAGCCGAGTACAACGGAGTGGCAAGAGCACCGCACATACGGGATAAAATCGTTGAAATGAATCATTTAAACGAAACGATATACGCCTGCGGAATAGCTTGTTCAGCTGAGGGACATAAAACGCCTTCAGGAACCTATCTGGTCAACATTCTGTTGTCAAACATTTGCAAGTTGAATGTAACGAGATTTCCTTACGAAATAGTCAGGCTGGCAGAAGATATCGCAGGTGGTCTAATGGTGACTCTGCCATCGGAGAAGGATTTCAAAAATCCCAAAACCAGAAAGTACATTGGCAGATACTTAAAGGGTGTTGAGGCAGTTCCAACGGAATACAGACTCCGCATGTTGAGACTCATAGAGAACATCGCAATGGGACTGGGAGCCGTTGGATATCGAGTTGAATCCATGCATGGTGCGGGTTCACCTCAAGCGCAGAGGATAATGATTGAAAGAGAAGAGGACATCGAATTCAAAAAGAAACTCGCTAGAATTATCGCAGGAATAGAAAGGGGTAATTAACCAAAATCAGAGATGAATAAGACTAAACACGCATGATCATCTTCGCAAAAGCGGTTTCTATCTTATTCCCTTTCTATAACTGTTGCCACTCCTTGTCCCCCACCGATACAGGCAGTAGCGATCCCATATCTGCCATTCTCTGTATGTAGTATTCTTGCAAGGGTTCCTACAAGTCGTGTCCCAGTTGCTCCCAGTGGATGACCAATAGCGATTGCCCCGCCTTTGACGTTAACGACTTCTAGATCAATACCCAAATCTCTTATGCACCAAACAGTCACTATCGCAAATGCTTCATTAATCTCCCAGAAATCGATATCCTCAGCTTTCAATCCTGCATGTTTAAGTGCCATGCGACTAGCAGGGACAGGGCCTTTTCCCATCACTGCAGGAGGAACCGCCGCCCATCCCAACGACTTCACGGTGCCAAGTGGGTTCAAACCGAGTGCTTTAGCCTTCTCTTTAGAAGCAAGCATTATGCACGATGCTCCAGCATTCAGAGGGGAGGAGTTACCTGCCGTTATCACACCACCTTCTTTGAAAGCTGGTGGAAGACCTTGAATTGATTCTAATGATGTATCAGGTCTTGCGCTGAGATCTTGGTCAATAACTTCCTTTGATCCATCAGGGAGAACAACTTCGATAGGCAAGATTTCATCTTTGAAGAAGCCTTCCTCTTGAGCCTTTACTGCCAGTTGGTGGCTTCGTAGACTCCACTTGTCAATGTCTTCTTTTGTTATCCCATGTTTTTTCGCTCCTTCCTTGAAGAGTCGCTCTGCAGTTAATCCCATAACGAAACCTGTTTCCATGTCATATTTTTTATATTCCTCTTTTTCCACCAAGTCCATTGGCGGATTAATCCATTGGTTTTCTATGCCCATTGGGACATGGGTCAGGTGTTCCATTCCGCAGGAAATTGTGATGTCTGCATATCCTGTCATGATTTCCATGGCTCCAAGGTGTAATGAGGTCATTGAGGATCCACATTGTTTGTCAACGAAAACTGCTGGAACGTCGTCTGGTAGATGAGCCAACATCGTGACTGATCGGGCTCCATATGTCCATTGTTCCCACACACCGAAGGCGCAGCCAACTTGAATCTCATTAATGTCATGTGGATTCACACCAGTTCTTGCAACAATTTTTTCTATCAGCATAGCAGTGACATGATCCATTCTTAGACTGTTAAACTTGTCTCGTTCAGGTTGTCTGGGTCTTGATCGAGAAAATGGGGATCGTAAATAGTCGACTATTACAACCTCTTTCAATTGGTTTCCTCCTTTCATGATGAAAGTTTAGACGTATTTGTCTCTACAGCGACTATTAAATGTAACTTAGAAAAAGAGGTTGGAAAAAAATATTGTTTGTAAACTTAGATAGTGACGCCTATTTCTCGGTAGCATTCTCTTGCAACTATGTATCTTTGGATTTCGCCTGTTCCTTCTATTATATCGTTGATTCTAGCATCACGATAGTGGCGTTCAATGTCTGAGTCAACATAGCCAACGCCCCCATGAATTTGTATGGCTTCGTCAGTAACCTCTTTGGCGATTTTTGCTGTGTATGCTTTCGTCATCGCAGCGATCTTAGTGATTAACTTTTGCTGGGCGGGTTTGTTTTCGATCAGCCAGGCAGCTTTGTATGTTAGCAATCTTGCAGTTTCTATTTTCGTTGCCATTTCAGCTATTTTGAACTGTGTAACTTGAAAGTTTGCAATGGGTTGGAAGAATTGTTCTCTCTGCGTAGAATACTTTAGGGAGCGTTCATAAGCTCCTTGAGCGATGCCTACTGCACTTGCTGCGATAGGTATTCGACTGAAGTCGAAGTATGACATGATTTGGTGAAAACCTCTGTTTTCTTCGCCGAGAAGGTTACTCAGCGGCACTCGAACATTGTCAAATGACAGCTCGGCTTGAGGGGCTCCTCTAAAGCCCATTTTCGGCTTAAGAGAGTTTGTGTCAAATCCTGGCGTTCCTTTTTCAACTATAATCATGCTTACTCCTCTATATGGTGGCTGAGCATTGGGATTTGTCTGACAACAAACCATAATAAATTCTGCTTCTTCGCCGCATGTGATGTATGTTTTTGCGCCGTTGATTAGCCACTCATTTCCATCTTTTACCGCAGTTGTGTCTAAACCTACCATTCCAGCGTCAGAACCATGGTTAGGCTCGGTAAGCGCCATTGCACACGCAATTTCCCCGTTACATATTCTTGGTATGTATTTTTTCTTTTGTTCTTCGGTGCCGAATTTTGGAACTAATGCTGCAAAACCAACTCCGCTTATGAGATGGGCACATGTTGAATCTACTCTGTTGAATTCTTCAGCGACTAAACAGTCTTCGATGCAACCTAATCCTTGGCCTCCATGTTCTTCAGGAAGAGACATCCCAATGAAGCCCAGTTTAGCAGCTTTTCTGTATAAATCCCATGGAAATTCATAGTTTTCATCATATTTTCTCCCCAGTTCTGACGTAAACTCTTTCTCTGCAAACTCTCGGGCTGCATTCTTGATATCCATCTGTTGCTCGGTTAATTCAAATTCCACTTTATCACCTCCGTTTCATCTCGAACTTCCACTTACCATCTTTTGTCCACGCACAAAGGACTTTTTGCCAAGACTCCTTCAGGTGTGGAATCTCTATAAAATGAATCTCACACTTAAAAACTATGCACAAGAAACTTCAAAAAGCATCTAAAAGAGGTCTGACTCCAATTCTTGAAGGGAGAAAATCATTAGTTCTTGACCTTATGTCAGAACGCATATATGTTTATTAAGAATAGTCCCAAGTCTATCTTCACTAAGTGATGTTTATGACAGAAGCTGATGTTTACGAGAAACTGAGAAAGAAAATCAGTTTATGGCCTATAAAGGTTCCGAGAACGAGAGAAACAATAGAAGTTCTTAGGACACTATTTACTGAAGAGGAAGCTGAATTCCTAACTCACTTCACAGCTCCTTACCAAGACCCAGAAACAATGGGTCAAATTGTCCAAAAAACAGGTAAACCTCAACAAAAAGTTCAAGCCATCGTTGACCGTTTGATTTCAAGAGGATTACTCTTCAAGTACACAAGCATAAGAGACGGTCAAGTATATTACAGTCTGATGCCGATGGTTCCGGGAATCTTTGAGTTCTATTTCTCCTCCGGTCGCGATTCTGATGAAAAAAGGAGAGTAGCCAAAGCCCTCGAAAAGGCTTATTTAGATGGTTACGGTTTAGAAGCCGGAGCCTCTAACTATCCTTGGGCTCGAGTGATGCCCATTGAAAAGACGATAACTCTCGACAGGGAAATAAGCACAGAACTTGCAATCTTCCCTTACGAGAAAATGTCCGATTTCATCAAAACCTCTCGAAGAATTGCTGTAATAAACTGTGCCTGTAGAACAAAGAAGAAATGTGATCATCCCCTGGAAACCTGTCTTGTCTTTGATTATTCAGCGGAATTTATGGTTGAACGAGGGTACGGACGCTACTTAAGTATTGAAGAGACACTGGAATTACTGGAAAAGTGTGAAAGGGCGGGTTTGGTTCACTCCACCACTAACGTTCAGACAAGACCTCAGTTCATATGTAACTGTTGCACATGCGCCTGCCTAATCCTGAGGGGCCTTTCGGAGTTGCACAACCCAAGAGCGATAGCCAAGTCAAACTTTCTTCCTGTAAGAGACAATGCATTCTGCAATAAGTGTAAGAAGTGTGTGCGTATCTGCCCCATGGAAGCAAACGTATATCATGCCCCCCATGACGATGAGCCAGAGAGAATCCTTTTCTTAGAGGAAAGATGCATAGGATGCGGACTCTGTGCCTACAATTGCTCAAATGGCGCCATCAAGCTAGTCAAAGCTAAAGATGAAGTCCCAGAAAAAACTCCTAGAGAAGCCTACATCAGAACAGAAGCAGAACGATTTCATTAGGTAATTCGCACAGGATTTATGCGCGCGACCAATATTTTGTAGACATCAGAATTGGACAAGGAGACAAAGATTGAAGAAAGGTTGGTTTTCCGTGACCAGGTAAACTAATCTTAGGTTTCGCTCGGTGTTGTTTCCTTAGGATTTTTAGATCTCTGGAGGTGGGCACGTAGTCTCCAACGAAGAGAATTTGGTTATTCTTTTCATAGTACCATACATGGTCGGCTCTATGAATCCCAGTGTATATTACCAAGAAACTCAACTGGCTGTTGATTGCATTTATGATATCTCCGTTCTTCACTTTCACGTCTCCCCTCTTGCTTCTTGTATGAGCTACAACCTTGGTTTCCATATACCTCCTGAGTCTATTTATGCCCATCACATGGTCGAAGTGACTGTGAGTAAAGAGGATATATTCCAGCCTTAGGCGGTTTCTACTTAAATAATCCAGCACATGGTTTGCGATCCAAGGCATTCCACAATCTATAGCAACAGCTACGTTATTCACTACTATTAGGTAGACGTTCGATGAGAGTAATCTACCTGGGAAACAGAGGAGTAAGCCCTTTTTTAAGTTCAGTTTCAACAAATCCGGTCATACATCCTTTTGCGAGCACAATCGCCTTATGATTCTGGATGGATACATCTGAAGCTGCGTTCATTTATCCGCTGTAATAGTTGGTTAACTCTTTTCAACCTTTTTCATTT
>CAZCYX010000008.1:0-31035 GCA_964503065.1 uncultured Candidatus Bathyarchaeia archaeon | reverse complement strand
CAATGAGAATGGACGTAACGAACCATTCGTCGTAAAATTTTATGTTCTCCTGTACTATAGCTCTTCCATAAAGGGTATGCATTTCAACTAGTCCAGTCATATCAGCTGCGAAGCAGGCTCTGGAGAAGCTGTGCCCGCCAAAACGGCGTTGATCCATCTTTCCGTCAGGGGTCCTACTCCAAGGGCATCCCCAATGCTCTAATGTTATGAGTTCCTTAGGGGCTTGCTTTACAAAAAACTCCACGATATCTTGATCTGCAAGGAAATCAGCTCCCTTAACTGTATCCCAGGCATGGAGGTCATATGAATCTCCCTCCCTCATTACTGCAGCCGTTCCGCCTTGAGCGCAAACAGAATGCGAGCGTACTGGGTAAACTTTCGAAATGACAGCTACATCAATCTTCTTGTTAGCCTCTGCAGCAGCGATGGCAGCCCTAAGACCAGCTATGCCAGCTCCAACGATAACTATATCATGGGTTAATACTTCCATTAATTACACCTCATGTTAAGTTGGCAGTCCGCAATTTCGTCATCCTTGTCATCTTCAATGAAGTTGAGGTTCGCCTATATGCCTAGCTTTTGATAAATCTTCCGATAAGTGGAGATGTCTCCCGCAAAACCCCCCTTTTTTTTTTGTAACGCATTCTGGATAAATTGAAAAAAGGAGTGATGTGAATGAGTGAGATGAGTGAAGAAACGGAAGCCCTACTCTGGAAGATTACAACCCTACTGCAGGCGCGAGCAGCCCACAAAAGACACCCGGAAGAATTCACAGCTAGAACCCTGGCTAAACTGTGCAACGTATCAGAGAGACAAGCCTATCGATACCTAGCAGAGGCCAACGAGATATTTCTCAAGCTTCTACCCTGCATGATGTTCCAACCAGATTGGAATGGAAGACTCGCGGTCAAACAATACCTCAAGCAACTTAAAGAGATGGGGTTGCTGGAAAAATGGCTCAAGAGCAACGAGGAAGAACTCAAACAATACGGGTTGTGGGAAGACTTTCTGAAAATCTCAAGAGAATCTTAAGGTTTGAGAAACACTGACTGACTGAAGTACGACTAACATACGCATTAAATTAATATTCCTACTACCTGTGAGAGAAAATCTCCTCATTTTAGGCTTCTTTTTGCATCGTGAAATATTTGGAGAAAAATATTGCACGATAAGAACGCGCGCGCATAGGTAAGTGGTAGAATTACCGTTCTATTCGATTCTTCAGGGTGCGAAGATTACCAGTCAAAACCCGTCAGTACGACAGAAGAATTTTAACTGGCTAGGGTCAATTGATAAACAAGAAAAGAAGGCAGAAGAATGTTACAACAAATCAAAATCTCCAATTTTAAAAGGTTGAAAGAAGCCGATTTGTCCTTGCGCAGAATCAATATACTTGTGGGCCCCAACGGAGCCGGGAAATCTTCGGTGATCCAGTTGCTTGCATTTCTGAAACAAAGTGTGCAGAGTGAGGGCCCACTTCAGTATTCGGGACCTTATATTGAACTTCATGACTTTAGTTCTGTTGTCTACAAACATGAAGCTCCTGCTATTACGTTGACACTCGACTTCAGACTTTTGAGACGTGAGCTAAACAGAATTTCGCATGCATTGGAAAACATTCGTGAGGAAATCCTGAGACCTAGTGAATGGATCAAAACAAAACGCCAAAGAAGAGTGACTCTTAGGTTAGAATTATCGTGGAATGAGAAAGGATTTGTCGGACAATCTGCTTTTCTGAATGGCTTGTTGCTTATTTCCAATGAAAAGCGAGAGGATACAGATAACCAGTTCCCCAGTGATATTATTTCTACAGGAAAAGTTAACGTTAGTCCTCTGAATCTGTTGTGTGGTTGGAACCTAGGAGGTCCAAGCGATGAAGTACAAGAAATACAGAGATTTATTGGATCCCTAAGATCAATCGTCTGGAGTCGACTTAATAAGATGCAACCACTTCTCGTATCACGAGGACTAACGAGGCATCAATACGATTTAAGTAAGGATATCCCTAGAGAAATTAGTAGTGTCGATCTCCACAGAGTTGGTTCACAAGTTGCGAACACTCTTGTGTATATGCTTGGTAAAACTGAAAACGAGAAGACTCTAGAGCTTATAGTGAAATGGGCTTCAGAGTTTGGTGTTAGAATAAGGTCAAATCTTTTGGCTGACTACAAGATATCCATTGAAGGTTTGGATGACCAACTGCAAGTATGGAGTAATATCGCTCTGCATGGATTCGGAGTTAACCAACTCCTTCCAATAATAGTTCAAGGGTCAATGATGAATCCTCAATCCGTATTGTTGGTTGAAGAACCTGAAATACACCTCCATCCTAAACACCAGGCGAAGCTGGTTGACTTCTTCCTTGATATCAGCTCAAGGAGTAAGCAGGTTTTGATCACAACACACAGCGAACATATAATTCTAAGGCTTCAAAGGCGTGTTGCAGAAGGTAAGATTCGACCTAGAGATTTGCGAATATATTACTTTGATAATCTTAAAGGAGAAACAAGAATCACAAGAATAAAGCTCGATCAATATGGCTCTCTACAGACCTGGGTCCCTGGTTTCTTTGAAGAAGGATTTGAGGAATCGTTAGCTCAGCTCAGAGCATCATTAGAAAAAGCTAAGAAGGCATCTCAGAGATGAATGCGAGAGATGTTGTAAAAAAATACCTTGTCATTGATACCTGGGTTCTTGAAAAAGCTTCTACTCCAAGAAACAATCCTACTGAGACTCAGATTGAGATACAATCAAAGGCAGTAGAACTACTTGCTCGAATTGTCTCGCAATGTCATAGAGTAGTCCTAGATTATGATGGAGAGATCCTATCTGAATATTCAAGGCATATACGAGGATTTGTAGGTGAGTGGTTACAGATGGTTATGAAGTATCCGCAGAAAATGCAATATCGACCTAGGGGACATGTTCCTTTATCGAATTTTGATCCAGCTGATGTCAAATTCTTAGAAGTAGCTGTCAATACTCCTCATAGAATAGTTGTTTCAGGCGAGAGCGACTTCTTAACTAAGAAAGAAGATCCACAGGTCTTATCACAAGAAATCCGGATTCTAGACTTGGGAGAAGCATTAGAGGAGCTTTGAGTCATTCTCTTCTAACAACATTAATGGCATAACGGTCCATGTATCGCCAAGTGGTGGTGATCACCTGCTACTCTAGTAGCATTTTGCTACTTTTAAATACCCTTTTGAGGATGCTCACTACAGGTATTGATAATGACCAAACCAGACCAAAGTTCAGCACCTAAGACCTCAATCGGTAGACCATCATCAATGGAATCGGAGAAGCTGGGCCAGCGGATAATTGATGCGATTTTGTCGTTATGGATTCATCCTGAGGACGAATTGAGTTTTTCTTACATACACAAAGGCCTTGTAAGAAAGAGCATAGTTCCAAACATAGAATATCGTTACAAAACTGTCCGAATACTGAAAAAGCTATGTAGAATGAGACTCATAACGAAAGTTGCAAGGGGAAGATATCGCCTAAACGTTGAACCAGATGAATTTAGAATCTTCGACTACTTACAGACGTTAAGGCAAAGAAGCGAAGTTTCACAGTTTCGAATAGGCGGTTCCCTCTGGAGTCTTTGCGAACTTCACTTCTTAGGTATGCCTGAGTCCATTACTGAATTCGCAGATGCCAAGTATGCCCTTGAAATTCTGAGTATCCGTATTGCCAATCTCTTCGAGGCTATAAGAATCTTGGCAAGCGAAATGATGTATATTGACAAAGCGAGAAAAGCCTCAAGGAGAAACAATCTACTTATATTACCTCGCCAAGTGGTTCGTGAGTTACTCTTAGAGCTGATTCCATACTACCTGGGATGCCGGGCAGGTATAGATGCCGACGGATTGCCACTTGATGAACTGAAAGTAGTCTTGCCAAAAATGATTCAATCTTTGCCTGAAGAAGTAACCTACCAAAGTCCAACACGAAAGAAGACCATTTTGGGAAATCTCTCTCTTATCAGCAAGATCGCCAAGGCATCAAACAGCGATTGGGAGAAAATTGACGAAGAGTTCTACAAGGAAAGAATCAAAGACTTTGCCTTAATAGTAACAAGGCCCGAATATCTAATTGATGAAGACGGATATGAAAAAAGATGGGCAAAGGATGAACTTGTTGAGTATGGTCTGAAAGGCAAGTCTTCGATATATATTGCTTCTTCGTTCCTTCGTTTTAACAAGGAGAATGTTCTCGCTGTTTTGGATGTATATGGACGGAAATATGTTGGAAAGAAATGCAAAGAGACTAAAGAACTCTACGAGAAACTGCATGCGGCCAATCAGATCGGCAGAATAATAAGCAGTTTTGACCTTTACAACGGTGAAGTAAAAGCTGATGCGATGAAATTCATCGATGAACTAACAGACAAACATGGGGTCAAGAGTATGATAAAATACCTACCATTCAGCCTTTGCAGTCTGAACTTCATTCTACCAACACCTGAGAAGGAGAATACCTTGCAGAAGTTTTTTCCGCAGGTAAAAAAAGAAGTGATTCATGAGTGGCTGACGGAAGGAGCAGGAGTAGCATCAAAGATCTGTGATGAGAAACTGGATGACCTTCAGGATAGGATGAAGACCCTTGCGCATGCGAAAAAAACAAGACAGAAGTGACATTTCTAGTTCATATATATCGGGGGCTTTGGGGTATGGTAAGAAGAAAAGCCAGCTTAGCTATTCTTGAATGCATCTCGGAAAGAAAAGAAGGGTTGGCTGAAGGTCAGTTGCTATGGGAGCTCTTGCGGATTCTTGGATGTGACGATCGATCAAACATCAAGATAATACGCGGGGCGAATCGCCTTATCGAGGAACTTGAAGATGTCCAAGAGCAGTACCTTCACATTTCAGCGCATGGGAGATGTCATAAAACCCGTGGTACGTATTTGAAAACGCCTCGAAAAGGAAAAGTCTACGCTCAAGACTTAGCTGGATTATGGGAAGGGAAAAAGAAGTCTGGAATTCCTCGTCTCGTAGTACTTTCAGCGTGTGAAGCAGGGCGTATGGACATGGTGAGAGCCTTCTCTGATGCAGGATGTCGATATTTCATTGGTCCCCTTTACGATACATATTTCGAAGATGCAGCAGTCTTCTTAACCCTCTTCTACAAGTTGCTACTAGGAGAAAAGCGAAGCCCATGGATTGCATTCAAAAATACGAAACTCGGGTTATCCCTAAGTCTACCAGAACTATCTGGAGCTTGGGGGTTCTATGAGTGGGGAGAAAAGTGCCATATTGAATCGGCAGTGTAATAGGCGTATAGGAGGTTGTGCTGAGTGGAATTCACTCCTGAACAGAAGAGAATAGTTCAACGCTTATCTTATGGAGCAGGTCTTTTTCGAAGCTACTACCACAGGGATTCTTCATTCAGTCAGCAATTTGGAGACAACTATCAAGCTTTGATTTGTTTCCTGGAGAACTATGCCTATGAGCGTCAAGGAGCGGCACCAGCGTATCCAAGAATTGCGGTAAAAGCTCTCAGAAACAGATTTCGTCGAGGAATAAGATCAGTCAGCGTTGAAGATGCCGAAGCTGTATGGGAAGACTATCAAGAGATCGCCAAAGACGAGTTCAACAATTTGAGCGTAAACAAGACGCATAACCCAATGTCGTCTGACAACGGGCTGCTCAGAGTCATGGCAACTCACAACATCTCTAATCTTGCAGTTCATGTGGAAGGTTTGCTTCGTCAACGCAAGACAAAAACAGCGCACGGCTTGATCCACAGTATTCGCGGTATAGGAACGAAAATTGCTTCCTTGTATATTCGCGATATTGCATACCTTGGAAAACTTTCTGAAGAAGAAATCGAAGACCAATATTACTTGCAACCGGTAGACACTTGGATTGAGCAAGCACTTTCAATTATCTTGGGAAACGCAAAACCAAAAGCTCTGAGGGAAGAACAGGAGATTATTGTCGAACTCTGCATTGAAGCAAAGGTTAGTCCTATAGCTTTCAGTCAAGGGGCATGGATACTTGGTAGCCAAGTTGCTGGTGATTATTCAACCTTCGAACAGTTGGCAAAGGGTCAGAATGCAAGGGCAATCATTGAAGAACACATCAGGGAAAGAGAGAGCTATGTTCTGCATGCGGAACGATGGATTAAAGATTGGCCTGGATGACCCACGAAATGTGCGTGTGCACCCGAACTAAGTATAAAGACTCTCGAGGGTTGATTTTTACCAACTACAGTTGCATTTGATTTTCCGATAGCTTAGCCCGTACCGCTTCTTCATTATTCTCCATATTTCTAAGGTGTCTTTGCAAATTCCAATGTCCCCACTATATCCTTGTTCTCTCAAGCAATCAATAACTTTTCCATACAATTGGAAGCGAGTTTCTACTGGCGGTTTCCTGCCCCAACTGCTACGTTCAGTCAAAAAGTCAACCCAGCTTTTGTCCTTCGCTCGAACAATCGTGGAAGTTAGTCCTCTCAGGCATCCTAGAGTGATTCTTAAGGGAGTTAAGGCATCTAGCAAATCGATCACCAGATTCTGATAGTGCTTCTCGAACCCTTCAACCGCGACCATAGGATCTATCCGTATGCGCACTTCGTAACCTACATCCGCCACTCTTCTAGCAGCTTCTATTCTATCCTTAGGATGCGGCGCGAGAGTTTCCCATCTTCTGGCAACAGGATAGGCATTAATAGTCCAACTTAGAATCGCATTCTTCTGCCATTCGTGTTTGAGAAAATTAGTTACGTTTGTTCCTTTACTCAGAAATAATATCCTGTGCTTTGTTCCCTCGAAATATGGCATGATGTATTCGCTGAAAGGCTTGCCATAGAAGACCGCGGTTTCCGCGCATAAGCTGTCTGCTAGTTCTCCTGTGTTCAGGACGGTTGGCGGGATCTGCCCTACCGCTGATGCCTGCAAGAAGGTCTTGATAGAGTTCACGATATCCCTCTCCTTCTTGAATCTAACTGGAATGCGTCCATTGTCACGTTGAATGAATCTAAACGTGCCTTTGAGGTAACACCACTCACAATCGTAGGGACAGCCATAGAAACAGACCAGTTCGTGAAAATGTGGACAGACAACATCAGTCGGTCTCTCTGGATAAGGCGTTTTGTTAAAAAGCCTGATCACTCGACCGTTGCCTATAGCCTTCAGCAGGGTGTGTTCCTTTCCATCCAATAGCTTGTACTTCGTCATCACAACTCTCATAGTCTTAACTCACCAACATACTCCTTTTTTTGCAAGAGCATCATTTATTCCTCGCTCTGACTACTATCGCTTCTTGCTGAAGCCTACCAACTGCTTCTCGCACACTCGCTGAAGCCACCACTATCTCTTCAAGTCTTGATTCCTGCAACCGTATCTTCTCCATACGTAAAATCTTCTTCAGATATTCCACGATTTCTCCAACTGCTGGTTTAGTGAACTCAAAGACTCCACCAGAAGCCCGACTTACTATCGCTTCGTCTATTGACTCTATCCTGTTTGTTGTATAGATGGTCCTAGTATTCGGATACTTCTCCAGTAATGACCTTAGAGCACCCTGTGCTGAAAACCCTAATCTGTCTGCTTCATCGAAGATGCAGAATTTAGGTAGTCCACGAATCGATATGACTCGCATGAATCCTAAGATTCTGCCTCTTATTGTTTCTATGTCGCCTGTTATTGTGGCATCCACATAGAGAACTGGAGGCCAAGCACCTTCTAAGTCAGGATTGAAGTTTGAGCCGGTAGCTACATCTTTGAAGGTTGCGTTTCTCTGGAACATGTTGCGAAGCACAAAGTAGTCCCGAACAAAGGCTTTGGCTGCGGTTGTTTTCCCCGTTCCATAGTCGCCGTAGAATACCATTGCCAAAGGGATTGAACCTGTCTTGACAAAGGCTTTCAGATACTCCGCTGGAGGTCCTAGGACCCCACTCAAGCCCACTGGTCGATATTTTTCAACCCACGGTAATTCTAGACTAGGCATCAGAGTTATGTCTTCTGAGTAATCCACATCAATCGGTTCAGCTGGTGTGAGTGGCTTGGGCTTCTGATGGAGTTTCTCTGGCTGGTCGTAGTGTCCTTGCTGTTGTCGTTTTCTCCGGGTTTCCCAAGCCTTCTTGGCAGCCTCAACCATCTTCGGGTCCTTGATCTCCATTCAACAGCACCCTAGCCCCGTAACCTTGAGAAATTGTCTTCGCTCCCTTCACTGCAAGTCTGGCCATATCCCCCAGAGCGGTCTTTCGCCATATCCTCCGATGGCTTCGCCACAGCTACCACATCTAGCTCTTCCTGCACCTTGCCCGTTATCGTAGAATTCTTTCTCTTCTTCATCCCATTCAGCGGTTGTCGTTCTTTCTAGGTAAATGATGGTGAGAGGTTTTCCACATTTAGGACATGTTGGTGGCTGATCCATTCAGAGGTCCTCTCCCATCGCCTTCAAGAATTACAAGCCCGCCCTCCATAAGGTTTCCAGAGCAGAATGTACGTCGCCATTTTCTAGAATGCTAGTTATCAGTTTCAGTTTCTGCAGGTTGTTCAGGTTTACTGGTTTCCTCAGTCTTTTTGGATTGTTCCTTTTGGGAACTTTTCTTGGCCTTCTTTTGTTGCTCGACTATCGGCTCTGCCTTCTGATTAAGCCCTTTCTCGCCGTACTTCTGTCTGCGAGTTGCCCATGCTTTTCGTGCTGCTTCACTCATGTCTGCCTTCCCTTTTTCAGCCATTCCTCTCACCCCCATTGAACCGTTTCAAAATCGTTTCTAACTCGGTTAGCGACATGCCAACAGTAGTTATTTTGAAGGGATTTTTCCAGATCCTTGTTACAAGTACAGCATTAGGCTGTGTTGGATGCTTGACTGCTTGTAACTTTCTACTATGGCTGTCGCTAATCACTTCTATGCCCTGCTCGGACATCTTTCATACACTACTCCAACATGACTAAGATTGCAATATTTTGCCTTAAACATTTCCTTCAAAACAAGCATCATACTTCAAGCAAAAACTCTCAGAAAAGAGGGACCCTATGACAAAACTACATTCTTTCTAATGAACAGTCAACTTTGACAAATTTCAGTCTTGAATACCATGCAAGATTACTTTTGCATGATAGCCTCGATGACAACGATCATGACTCAGTGCCAAATTCTCAGGTCGGTCATCCTCGTGGTTCCCATTGATGTGATGGACTGTTATCTTCAAGACATCGGCATCAATCAAAGATTCACCACAGAAGAAGCATCTGTGTCTGTCATCGCTTTGAAGCATCTTGAGCATGTATTGGACCAGTTTCTTCAGCTTTCTCGTATGATTGTAGCTACGTCTGCCCATTTTGAACAGCCCTGATGTGTTTGCAGACTTTCCTTCGGTAGATCCAAACAGGACAACTGCATTGCCAGGTTCCATCTTCTTTCTGAGTCACGATGTATGTCTTTCCCGGCGTACTGAAGCTTTCTACTTCAACTCTCGTCAGATAGACTTGAGCCATTATGTATACACAGCTCCACATTTGTCGCAGACATAATACTCATGTTCTAAGCACCTTGGATGTTCGCCTACGGCTCTACATGCTTTGCATCTACAGCCTCTATCATGCTTTACCAAATGCCCTCGCAAACAGAAACTGCAGAGTTTACCTTCCATCAGTCATTTCTCCATATCTTTGTGACCGACCCATCTCGGTGATACTTCACAGATGCCAGCCGCAGTCTATCGTCTTTCTTGGCTAGCCTTCGCCTTTCCTTGTCCTCTTGTTCCCGCCTTTTCATCGAACTCAGATATCTCGCTGTTTCCATGTTTTTCGCATGAATCATCTCTGAACCACTACCCTCGGCATTTCGACGACTTTGCCTTCAAAAATCAGCTTGCCCCACAGATCTCTCGCATATCTCGCCAGCTTCTGAACTACGACCCTTTCCAAGTAATCATTGCCATACAAATATGCCATCCACTTTTCATCCATCTTCACAGAACTCTTTCTATGACCTCCCTTGCCCTTCCTAACCAACTGACCTTTATGATAAGCCCGTTTCAACTGCTCTACAATAACTTCTGCATCTTCATTGAATTCGCTTGTTTTTCCAGTGTCTCTCGGTTTCACGCTTCCTTTATTCTTTTTTCTTGTTTCCCAAGCTTTTCTCGCTGCTAAACTCATTTTACTTAGCTTAGCCTCTTCCTTTTCACTCTTCATTTCATATCACTACTCCAACACCTTTAATATTGGGTGGGAGGCCACCTTAAACTTTGACAGAGGGTCCTTCAACACAATGACAAAAACTATGATGTTTTGATGATAGGTCCCTCAGTTTTCTGAGGCTGAATGATAGAATGATAATTTTAGACAAGTTTGATGATAAGATTTTTCATCATTGTTTCTTGTTGCTTTTGAATGATGCCAGATACTCAGTTAATGAATGATTATTGTCCTTATGTTCTTCATTGTCTTGCTTTATGATGTTTCTTCTACCGAATCTTGTCGGCGCTTGGGCTATATGTTCCCTGGCAAACTTGATAGCCATGTCTTCTGCTGTTTCTCTAGGTTTGTCAAGCATCTCATTGAATACGTAATCCTTGAATTCGTAGTGCCACTTTTCGATTCTTGTTCTGGCCACTCCGCCGACCTTAGCCATCGATTTTACTTTATGCCACAAAGCCATGAATGTAGTGTAGGGTTTGCCTATGCCAATGAGGATCTCGCTTTCACTCCATCTTTGTTTGATAGATAAGAGTTGGCCGTTTTCGTAGGCAAAGATACCTAATGAAGTAGGTTCGACAATTGTTAAGGTTCTCTTCTTCTGTTGTCCATCTTCTTCGTATGATTCTCGGAGTTTTCGAGTCTGCACCAACTGATTGTACTCTAAGGTCTTCCAAACCTTGCTGCACATCAAATAGCCCAAGTTATATTGAATGTCGCCTTCTCTGTATTCTTGCCAAGCTCTGAACCTGAAAGTGAGGTTATCGTGCTTCTCGAATTCCTGAAACATTCGCAGAAAGACTTCGTTAAAAGCTAAGATATGCGACTTGTAGAGTTCTGGCGGCTCTAAGCCAACCTGCAACTCAATACCATGAATCTTCATCGAAATCAACTCTGCAGGTGCCCTTCAGTTTCGTAGACCATTTGCTCGGACGCTTTCGGGGATTTGATTCAATCCCACATCATACAAAGACACTATCTTGTCTGACCTGAACCCGATGAGTTTTGGATGTCTAAGTTTTATTAACTTCTGCTTGCCTTTCTCCTCAAAGATCGCATGTCCATGAGTTTCGAATTCTGCTTTGTCGCAGACTCCAAACCTGTAGATTCGATTATCTGTTTCTTCGTAGATATCATTGAACTGAATAGTGCAGACCACCATAGGCTTCACATAGATTGTGTCACGGTCCTCGCCAACCTGATATTCCATGAGTTTCCCTAGGGCATCTCTTAGATCATGGTTTATTCCAGAAGCCACATCCCCAACTTCAACAAATAGCATATCATCTCTGAGTAGCGCGAGTTTGAGACTGGTCACCTTGCCTTTCTTTAGTAACTCTCTCTTGTTTATGCCGATGATGACGGCATCCATCTCCAGTAGCGGCTTGATTTTGTAGATGTCTTTTCTGTTTCTTACGACAAGGCCTTCATAGCCGATCTCTTCTACCAGATATTCCCAGCAATGTTTAACCTCAGCAGGTGTGCTGGTTCTTCTCCATGGCAGCACATGAACCCAACGACAATCTTTAACCCAACTGCCTACTTCTTCAAGTTTCCAAGCATACGGCTCCTTGATTTCCACCCCGTTGATTTTGAGAACATCCCAGATGCCTATGAAGATCTTCTCGAGGCCACCACTTACATGACCTTTCAAGTAGTGGATGTATTTCGGAAGCATTAATGGTCGACCGTTTTCCATCGCATACAATTCAACCAGTAACTGAGCCTTCTTCATGCTATCCGTCTTGCTGAATACAAGTTCGAGTTCATTTAATGCTGGGAAGTTTGAGAGTTTGCGACCCCATCGGTTTATTGTGAATGTTTCGCCATCTCTGTCATAGACAAGTAGGTTAAACTCTCCATCGGCTTTTGCCATGGTGATCGTTTCAGAATCTATCGGTAATTCGTCAATGCTGTCTAAGGCTTTCATCTTCGGCTTATACGACAACACATCAATAGTAGAATCAGTTTCAACCTTCATCGCACCAACTCCTTGTCAGTTACGTCTTTGCCACAGCTTGCACAAACATAGGTAGTCTCAGCGACGAATCCTTCTTGCTCATCGGTTATCACTTCGCCATCATCAACCATTCTGATTTCTTCTTTTATGGTTCTGATGAAAATGTCATGACGACAAAAAGGGCACCTTAAGTTACCCATTGTCTTGCCACCGTTGATTTGCCCTATACCAAAGAAAGAGAGTTACTTGGCTTTCGCCAAGATCGCCTTCAGTTCCACAACTTTCTCTTCGCTGACACCAGTCACGTTCAAAGCTCCAACTCGGTAATCGTTGGCTTTCAGAGTTTCTGCTGATGCTTCTGGAATTATGTTTAGGAAGCCTTTTGCTTCTTCGATGTCCTTCTGACTTATGGCAGACATATCCAGTTTCAAGGTTTCCTTCAACTGCAACAAGTTTATCGGAATGATGTTCTTCAAGATGATACGACCAGAAACAGACTGCGTAAGCAAAGCCACGACTTCTTCGGTTGTATCGTTATATCGCACTATCAAGACCATGCCAAGCTTCTCAGTTGCCACAATCAATTTGAACAAGTTTGTTGCCGAAGACTCGTCTTTAACGGTTACTCCTCGTTCCTCTTTTGTTGCATCCACAAACCTACTGAACGTCGCTATGTCCATCTTATAGAGTTTAGCAACTGCTTCCTCGCCAGAGCCCAGCAGTCTAGGCATTAAGACTTCTGTCACTGTTCCTTTCAGGACCCTCTTGAGTTTGCCCCACCAACTGTATTCTGCTCCGCAACTGCACTCGTAGGTTGCTCCACTATATTTCGGCTTTTCATTACATTTTGGACAGACAAGGTCTGTCCACTCTCTCAGTTCAGGCTCGGTAGCAAATGCCTGGATCTTCAACACAGCTATGCTGGTCTGCATGCCCATGACATCTGCTACAACCTTCAATGTCCTCTGCTTCATAACATACACTACTCCAACAAAGCAACATTGTCTTCTAAGACCCTTAAAAGTTTCCTTTTAATGCTTCAAAATGCTCCTATTCCAAAGGTACATCATAACTTAAGTCAACAACATCCTCAAACTCATTGTAGTCCTTGCTTTCAACAAGTTCGTCTCGTTTTCTCTCAGCATCTTTAGAATCCTTGAAAGCGAAAACTCGGTCAACGACACCGGCATGAACGTAAACGACTACATGAACCATGCGTATCACCAAGGAGAGTTATGCAGTTGCCTGCACAACTGCCTCCTGCTCTTCTTTCGGCACCAGACGGTCCAGTGTTATCTCTCCAACCTTGTCATGGAAGTCATTGATTGTTGGAGTTAAGCTCAATACTTCTCCAGCTATGTTCTCAAGAGTCCTTGTTAGTGGTCTGTCTTCGACTGGCTTGCAGATTCTGAACTGCTTGAAATCGCCGTGAGTTCGCACATAAGAAACTGCATTTGAGAAGCCCCAGACAGTCTCTTCTTTTACGTTGTCCATGATTTGTTTGATGATGTAGTTTGGCAGGTTCACCTTGTTCTGATAGGCTGTTAGTATTGCTCTCATTTCAGATTTGCTTAGAGGACTGTGAACACTTTTGTTTATGACCACTTTTATGGCTTCGACAGCTTTTACCATGCCTTCAAGTTGCTCAGTTACTTCTGCCCGAAATCTCTGTAGGTTAGGTTTTATGTGAAATTGAGCCATCTTTAGCGTCTGCACCTGTTCTGCTCCAATCATCTTTGTAACATTGTTTAATCGCTGAGTATCAATATTGAACCATTTCAGCGGTACACTCCACATGCCACACCAATTCAAGCATGCAGGAGCCCCACCTTCGCCTTCTCGTTCGGTTCTAAACTTGCTCCATAGATGAATACCGCTTCGCCCTTTAATGATGTTGTTCCCTGCATGGACTCCAACGTAAGCACTCACGTTCTCATTCTGCAATGGAAGTCTGTATGTCCATCTGAACGCATGTTCGGCATCGAAGTGACCATGACTCTTTGGCTGTTCTACTTTGCCACATACTTCCTTGACAGCGCCTTCGATGATTGCACGAACCCTACTCCATGAAATTTGCTCATGCATCGTACTCGCTATGCCACATAAATTACCTTTGTCATCGAACATGAATTTCATCTCTTTCTTAGACTTCTCCAATGCTTTGTTCAGTTCTTTCTCCAGAAAACTTATCGGAGCCGACCTAACTTGATTCAAAGTATTATCAGCCATCTTAGTGTACGGCTTCAGATACTGCAACACTCGGCTTACAAGTCTTGTACCTTCGACTTCAATAGCTGCACCTCGTTCATCGGTGATGACGAGTTTCAGGTTGCCACGTCGAGCTTCTTCCCAAGTCCTCTTTCTATCTTCTGGCTTTTCTAAGCCAAGCACTTTGATATGAGAAGGACAAAAAACTCTCTCATAGAAAGTGCCCTCTTCTTCACTAAACTTATTCTTCATTTCATATCACAACTCACAACAACAGAGGAATTGCAGCAAAACACCTTAAATGTATCCTTCAAGCAGAGCAATCTGCTTCTCCGCAAATTATTCTATTATTATATTGAATCAGCTCGCCCCACCTAAAAACTCATAAGCATCGCGCTTCCTTCTAATCATTTGGCGAGGTGGGAGCCTCTTCATTTCATATCACTACTCCAACGTATGATTTTGACTTGGATTGGCTCTCACTCGCTCTGGAATTTTTCTTTCGAGGAACATTGGGAAAAGGACAACGATATCACCCTTCTCAAATCAAAGGTTGGAAGAGGAGAAAAAAGGGTCCAAGGAAAGGACAATCTTTCCCGATCATTTCTCGTAAACGCTTCCAGCAGGTTAGAAGGAACCCTTCTTTTCGCAGTCGCCCCGGATATGTTCTAAGAGGCAATAAAGTGCATCAGGCTGTCTTTGAAGATGACCGCATGAAGATGGTTCAAGATGGAGTCATACGAGAGATCGGCAGCTTAAGGCGCAGTTACAGAACCCCAGACCAGACTTGCCCCAAATTGACCCCCACGAAGGCTGTGCAACGTGAGGAATTGGCTGGGAAACTGAAGGGCGGAACAGTATTGGAAACTTATGCTGGCGAAGGACACCTTTCAAAGGAGGTCTATGCGAAGAGTAAAGCCACCAAAGTTGTGATGATTGACAAGAACGAGAAACTGCTTAAGAAGGCAGATGAAAAACTTCGTGGTAAGGTCAAGCATGAAGCAATAGTCAGTGACAATGTGGAATGGCTTGAAAACGAAATGAAGCCAACCGCACTTAAGAAACTGAAACTTGTGGACTTTGACGCTTTCGGATCTCCAGCCAAACCCATGAAATCCTTCTTTAAACATTTCCCAGTTAAGAGCAAGATGTACGTCGCAGTCACAGATGGGTCAAAAATATTCCTGGGCTACAAGAGAGGCTATGACCAACAGAAATGGCTGAAAGAACACTATGGCATACAGATGAAAAGCAAAGGAACACGAGAAGACCAAATCCACATCTTGGATGCTTTCATGAAGGCTCAAGGACAAGTTCACGGCTTCAAAGTCAAACCAATAAATGTAGCCTACGGAAAACACCATGCAGTCTACGCAGGCTACGAAATCTCACCAAAATAGCTGTCTCTACCTGAGATTTCCTATACCCAAAGGAAAAACAATTTCGATTGAAAACTCGCTTCCTTTGAACGTGTATATTTTTCTAGCGGAGATAAGAATGGGATTAACCAAATCTGAAAGAAGTGAGATTGCAAAGAAGGCTGCCAAATCTCGGAAGAAGGGGAAGGGTGGCAAGAAAGGGAAAGGCGGAAAACCTTGGGGACCCGGGCATCCCCTCTACGAGTATATCAAGAAGAAGACTGGAAAGGCTCCCTCTCGCAAAGGAAAGGGCAAAGGGAAGAAGAAAGCTACAGCCAAATCTCGGAGCGAGGCTGCAAACAAGGCTTGGAAGACCCGCAGACAGAAATACGGCAAAGATGGTCGGAAGGGATAGTAACCTCGTAATCTCCTCTCTTTTTTTGTGAAATGCGCGCGCAAATACTTGCTGCAGTTCTCAAGAAATATTCATCGTCGTGGCGTGTGCGCATCGTGTTTCTTCAATAAGGTGTCTTGAGCGACAGGCAATTTCTGAGGATAATCCAAGGAATAATGGATCCCACGACTTTCTTTACGCAAGATCGCAGAGTCAATGATAAGCTCTGCAACTGATGCCATGTTACGTAGCTCGACGAGCTCTGCAGTAATGATAAAATCCCAATAGTATTGATTGATTTCTTCCTGAAACAGGGCTATTCGCTTTTTGGCGCGGGTCAATCGTTTGTTAGAACGCACGATTCCCACGTAGTTCCACATCAGACGGCGAATCTCATCTCGATTTTGGGTAATTACCACTTCCTCGTCAATGTCTACAGCGTTTCCTGGTTCCCATGGTGCAAATGGTTGTAAGAGGGGTTTCTTCTTCAGTATTTCTATGCATGTCTTGGCGGCATAGTGAGCACAGACTAAGGCCTCAAGCAAAGAATTGCTGGCTAAGCGATTGGCTCCGTGAAGGCCGGTGCAAGCGGTTTCACCGATTGCGAGTAGGTTCTTTATGTCAGTTTCACCTGCAATGGTTGTTCTTACTCCTCCGCAGCAATAGTGAGCCGCGGGAACCACTGGAATAGGATTCTTGGTGATATCGACTCCAAATGTCAGGCATTTTTCGTAAATCCCTGGAAATCGAGATTGAACAAATTGAGGGTCTTTGAAGGATATGTCTAAGAATACACAGTTGTCTCCGCTCTTCTTTAGCTCTCGATCAATGGCTCTAGCAACTATGTCTCGAGGGGCTAACGCTTTCATGGGGTGATAGTCACCCATAAACTGCCTTCCATGTTTGTCTCGAAGAATCGCTCCTTCACCTCTGAGAGCTTCCGAGATAAGAAAGGATTCTTCGTTGGGATGGTAAAGGTATGTGGGGTGAAACTGGGTGAACTTCATGTTCATGATGGTAGCTCCAGCTCGATATGCCATAGCGATTCCATCCCCTGTGGCGATGTTTGGGTTTGTTGTATGGACGTAGACCCTTCCAATTCCACCAGTTGCAAGTACCGTCATCTTCGCCGTGAAGTTCCGGACTACTGAGTTTTCTGTGTCTAGGACGTAGCACCCTAGGCAACGATTTTGCTTGGTGACCAGATTGATCGCGATTTGGTTCTCAAAAAGCTTGATGGATGGAGTCTTGGCAACTGCATTCAATAGAGCGGCTTCAATTTCTTGACCGGTAAGGTCCTTTGCATGAACGATCCGCCGCCTTGAGTGCCCTCCCTCCATTCCTAGATCAAGTTTGCCCATTGCTGTTCGAGAGAATTCGACTCCAAGCTCCATGAGTTCTTGGATACGTGCTGGGCCTTCTCTCACAATCTTTTCAACGATTGCCCTCTTGCTCAAGCCGTCGCCACAATCTAGAGTATCCCTTACATGCGCCTCAAAGGAGTCCGATGAAGATAAAACCGCCGCAATGCCACTTTGCGCATAATTTGTGTTTGATTCAGTTTTCTCCTTCTTAGTAATTAGTATTACTTGGGCAGAGTCAGCTATCTTCAACGCAAAGGATAGACCTGCGATTCCGCTTCCAATCACAAGAACATCTGAAACAACATCTATACTATCCATACTTCTCCCACAGTTCAATAAATTTAGTACGCTGTCCTTTGTTCTCATCAAAAACCTCAATCAGAATTATGTGAACTGCACCTACTTGTTTTCCATCGTATTTAAGCACAAAGGCAGGTATGTCCCTTTGGTCTGCCCATCCACTTGCAGACCTGTCGCCAATTCTTCCCTCACGGAAAACATATCTCCTATCGTTAATCATGTGGAATACAACCGACTAGTAGGACCTTGTTTCACTTAGATATTCGCATGCTCCTTAGATCTAAGATATCTAGAGCCTAATCTAGACGCTATCAAAGCAATTATGATAATGATTACACTTATCTCTGAAGTTATGACGACACTCTGTGTTTCAGCTTGTTGGACTATAATTCCAATGAGAGCCCAAACAATAACAAGGCTAAATGCAATATCTTTCCTCGTAATGATAACTGCTAAGGTGATGATTGCTGATATAATGATCACCAAAGTGGCCCAAGTTACATCAGCAAGTCCAAATCTATCCCAGTGAATTGCAGTTAGTGCAGCGGCAACATCAGCTATTGATGCAACTGTAATCCAACCCAGGTAGACACTAAAAGGCAAATGTACACATAGTTTTTCTTTCAAAGTAACATTAGATTGACCGATCTGAAGGCGTAAATAAATCGCTATTAATGTTCCCAATAGGGCAAGCATTGGTATGACAGATAGAACAACGTGTTCGTAGTGCCAGAGGAAAAGCCAAGAAACGTTTGCGATGCTACCCAATACAAAAAGATAGCTAATTTTACTTAGGAAAGGATTTTCTCCTTGTTTGGGTAACGCTTGAAAAATCATGAAAACGAACAACAAAACGTAAATGACGCCCCATATTGAGAAGACATATCCCGCTGGTGTAAATAATGTGGGGTATGCGTCTGATATTTGAGCTGTAGTTTTCCCATTTAATGGCAAAATATTGGCTAGTGCATTGACTATAACGGTCAACAAGAAAGAACCGATATTTGCACCCTGTAAAACCAGACTCTTAGTGTTTGACTGCATAATGATCACGGTGACGTACATCGCATATAGAATTTTAGCAACTGCGCGCGCTGGTTCGGCATGCATATGCCCTTCTACATTATTCTTCTTATGCGAGGAGCGAGTTTCCTTAACATTTCAATGTGTCTCTTTTCGTCTTCCACCATTTGATTTAACTTCTGATAGAAGAACTTTGTATCTTTTCTACCCGATAATTTGGTGACAAGCTTCGGATCTGTTTTCTCTTCAATTGCACTATACAAGTCCCTTGCTATCTCATCCTGTTTTGCAACTTCTTCTAATATCTCTGCATCACATTTACCACAAAAATCAAAACCGACTTCACCAATTTCCTCTGCAGGGGCTCCCAAATTGAGGCCTTTTATGAGTTTCTCTAGATCAGACCTGTGTTTTTCTTCGTCAAGAATCAAAGTCAAAATCGTATTCCTAAAGTTTGAACCTACAGTAACAAATGCTTTCCAACTAGACAAGGACTCGAACTTCTTCTCGATCTCCCATCCTCTGTGTAGTAGGATTTTCAACTGTTCCTTCTCTGACACGTCCAAATCTCAACCAACCATGTAGTGAGACAGAAAAATCATTTTTGCAGTTCAGTAAGCTTCTTATTGTAGTAGTCAAGCAATTGATCAATCTGTTTCATCACTGTCTTTTTGTCAAATTCTTCAAGACTTTTCCTGACGGCTACCATGAAGCGTATTTGGTTCTCGAGGAAATTCTCACAACAAGAGCTGGCTTGAAGCATTATTACGTTTGACTTTTGCTTTTGGCTACTCATAGTTTCTAATCACCTTCAAGGTTCTAACAGATGCGACCACTGGAGGTTAAAACTTATGAAACCGAACTAAATATCTCTAAACTTGCGCCTTCAGATTCCGAAAAAGAAGGAGATGTACTAGCGGATGGGTGTGCATGCGATCTAGAAAGTTCAGCCTCTTTCTCTATGCAGCGTGTAATCTGGAATTCTCTTTTGAAGAACCCCCTCTTTCATTCCTATCACGTACTCTATAACCTCATCTGGGTTTCTGAATCTTAGGTTGAGCAGTTTTTGAAAGTTCCAGCCTGAACATTTTATGCTGGATAGTATTGAGGCGATCGTGATCGACTTCATCAGGTCATCCGTTAGCCTGAAAGCTGCTACGAAGGCTCCACACCACACATCTCCAGCTCCTGTAGTATCTACAACATTTTTGGTACGTGTGCTTAATGCTGGAACCATCTGGATCTTCCCATCTCCTTCACTCATTATGGCTCCAAGTTCTCCGAGTGTTATGATCAACATCTTAGCTTTAAGGTGTGTTAGTGACGTTGAGATGGAGTTGGTTTCAGCCAAAGCCTTCGCCTCATGGTCGTTTAGAACGAATAAGTCAGCTTCTAACGCTAGATCCTTGAGAATCTTTCTGTTTCTCCGGCTCTTCTCGATGTATTGGATCCACGTATTCAGGGAGATTTTGGTTTCTGGTGAATCCTTCCGAATCTTCTTGATGATCTTTTCAACCTTGACAGGTCGCATAGGTGAAATGTGAACCATAGTCTCTGGAGTAAGTAATTGGGTTGGAATGGCTGAGGCTGCTATTTTTGAACCAGCTCCATAGACGGTCTTAAGATACTCGGCTTCTCCAAGCTCATTGTACCTGATCGTAAACCTTGTGGAATGCATGCTAGATGTTCTAACATAGTCGATGCCCAGAAGTTTCAAGGTCTCAGTGAATCTGTAGTCTTTTCCAATAGCTGAAACTAACGCCACATTTTCGAGCAAGGTCTTTGCCGCCATTGTTGCATATAACGCAGCTCCTCCCGCTTGAACTCTGACACCATGCTGGTTCTCTATTTGGTCCATGGAAACATGACTAATGAACATTAGATCACAAGCCAACAGCAGTCCTCCAGATGCCTCTTCATTCCAGTTATACTCAAATATCTATCTTCGTCCAGTAAGCGCGTATGTTACCTGCTTCTAGGTATAATACTCCTTTCTAGACTTTGCTATCTTTTGAAGATGGATTCTGTGAGCTTCTTTTCTCTAGTTTTTATGCCAACTCTTCCATCCTATCTTCACAAGACTTTCTGTCATCCCAATCTTTTCTGCGACCTACTCCGAGATCGTATAGAAGCGCCTTACTCTCTATCTCTAGGCTCTCTCTTGGAACACCGACCCTCAACGCACCATTCAATGAAATGATAATGACATCTTTCTTAGCCATCACATTCTCGCTCAATTCGCCATATAGAATTGTTCGCTCAAACTAGATTATCTTATGAAGCAAAGCTATTGAAGATTATTTCCTTGCTTCCAAGCCCGCTAATTTTCATGCGGTAATGAGGAAATTGAAAGGGAGATACTTGAGGAACTATCGGAATATCCTACAAAGATCCCTTGGGTGAAAAAGGTTGAGGAAGTTAAGGTGAAGGAGGCTTAAGGTCGCTCATTCACACAGTCTATTCAAAAAATTTCCTATGAATCGTTGAATCTCGTCATTTGCTTTCAGGATGGTGTGGATGGTTCTCTCGCCCTTATCAGTAAGCGTGTAAACCCTCTTTTTCTTACTTGAGTTGCCAGTGTGCGCTTCCATCAGTCCATCCCTCTCCAACGAATATAGACAAGAATATATTGTTCCTGAACTCATTAAGAGATCGAGTTTTTTATTGATGAAGGCAATGATGTCGTAACCGCTTTTGGGCCCCTTTCTTACCCGCGCCAAGATTAATACGTCCAAGAAATCTTTCACGATTCTCTCTTGCATTTCCATCATAATTTCGTTTTCCAGATTCACCACTTCCTTTTTTTACAAGAATGAGGTCTTCTTGTTTCAAAGAATAAAAGATTTGAGAACTACATCAGATTCTGAATAAGAATATCTTTCTTATGGTGAAACATTACGGGGCATATCCAAATCTTCGAACAGTAAGCAGACTCTTGCTTTTGTTAGGAAGCCAAAGATATGGAGCATTCTGGCGATTTTTCGGGAGTACAGTGAGCAAGATTCTGAATCCGAGTTAGCAATAATAGAAATTCATAAACATTTTATCCACTGGTACAGCAAGACAAACACAGAATGTCTCGTTACAGAACAGTCAAGCTACCGGAACACATGGTAAAAGCAATAGAAGAGATATTGAAAGAACATCCTGAATGTGGATGGCAGAGCATCTCAGAATTTGTCAGAGACGCAGTAAGATACTCTCTTTATTGGAAACAAAAATATGCGGAATGAATCACTCATGATTCATTCATAATTCATAAAATTTAAACGCAAACTATTCTATCTTACAAGAATTGAAATCCAGATGATAGAAGTGAGGTTAATTGACCAAAAAAGCAACGATAATTATTTCTTTAGTAGAAGAAAGCGAAGAAAAAACAAATGAAGAACTTGAAAAGGAAATATTCCAAGAGTTATGCGAAATAACTTCCAGAATCCCTTGGTGCAAAAAAATCGAACAAGTAACAGTACGTGCACGTGTCTAGCAATGCCGATGATTATGCTATGACAGTTTAGTCAAGTGTTCTACCAGCGCACAAGAAAAATAGGTCTTGAAATGCTTTTCCAAAGTTCATAAAGACCACTCTTTCTCTGCGAAATATTTCAGTCGCTACATTTCATGCACTTGTAAATTTGTAAGACTGGGGATCTCTGTGCAGCTTGCCTTCACTCAGATAGGTAAAATGGTCTAGGAAGATATCGCCTATTACTAGCACTGGTGTGCCCCGGATCGGCCCAAGAGAATCTATAAGATTTACCAAATCTAACAATTTCCCCTAGCCAGTAAAACTGTAATAGTTTTACTAGGACTTTAGTATATAAGCAGGCAGAACACGATATACGCACGCCATTGGAAGCGTCTGGTTGTTGTTTAGTTCTGGCTTTGATAAACCTAGACTTTTCATCCGTTGGTTGGACTGAATCTTATTCTCCAAACACAACGTTCCTTTAGGAAGGTCGCAAATAAAGATCTCTTATACAACGAAAAGACAAGGTATTGGTTATGAAAACACGAGACTTAAGAACAGATGCAATAGATAGTTATATGAACAGCATGTCTGATCTTACAATAAATCATGCCTATGTTCTCACGCTTGACGATCATAATAACAGAATTATTCCAAGCGGTGGAGTTGTCATTGAAAAAGACCGAATAATGCATGTTGGCGATAGTAAATACATCGAGAAGAATTTTGATTCAAGCAAATACATAGATGCAAAAGGAGGCATTCTCTTACCCGGCTTGATCAACGCTCATACACATCTGACGCAGACGATTTTCCGGGGTCTTATAGACGAAAGAACGCTTTACGATTGGTTAGAACCTATTTATTGGATGAGATCAGAGCTGTCTCAAAATGAAGCATATGTTAGTTCTATGCTGGCATGCATTGAATCAATCAGAACCGGAACCACTTGTCTAGTATCGCATCATAGTGCGAAACATGACAAAAACGGGGTCGATGCACTGGCAAGGAGCGGTCTAAGAGGAGTTGTTGCGAGATTTGTCTGTAATCATGGAGAAAGCAAATATGCATATGTGGAAGACGTTGAAACGTCGATAGAGAATACATGCAGATTCATTGAAAGATACAATTCAGTCGCCAAAGGTCGTGTAAGATGCGCTTTTGGTCCAATAGGCTTTCCTTACGCTTTTCCGAAATCATGGAAAATAATATGCGAAAAAGCGAAGGAAATGAACACCATCGTCCATTCTCATATTTCTGAGAATGAAAAAGTCGTTCGTGAGTTTCGACAGAAGGGAACATCTGACGTAAATGAGTTATCAAAGCTTGAAGCCCTTACTCCGTATACAAGTTTGGCGCATGGTGTTTTCCTAGATAACAGAGACATAGATTTGATTGCAAAAAATGGAACTTCAATTATCCACTGCCCATCATCGAATATGAAGTTTGGGTTAGGTGTCGCACCTGTACAGAGTATGTTAAGAGCAGGAGTCAATGTTGCCCTCGGTACGGATGGAGCTCCGAGTAACAATTCGCTTAACGTGTTCCATGAAATGAACATAGCGGCCCTTATCCACAAAGTCAAAAACAGAAACCCCCTCTCAATTGAGGCATACAAGATATTACGGATGGTCACTCTAAACGCTGCTAGGAGCATTGGGATGCAAGCAGACCTTGGATCTATCAGCAAGGGAAAGAAAGCCGATCTAATTCTGCTTGATTGGCAACCGCAACTAATTCCAAAAAGGGGCATAAATGCGAATCTTGTATACTCTGCTTCTGGTCATGAAGTTAAGACTGTTGTCGTAGATGGGCAGCTAGTGATGGAGAATCGTGTAATCAAGAAGTTCGATGAAAAAGCGATTCTGAAAAATGTTGACCACGTTCTTGAGAATCTTCTCTTGCGAATCCCTGCTCAACTTTTAGGAGAAACACCAAATGCGCGTTCTCTTAGTTGAACCCTACTTGGACTACCCAGTGAAGGCGTCACAAGTAGGAGTGAATATCGGCCTTCTTTCTTTGTCTTCGTATGTCAAGAAGCATTGCGCAGACGAGCATTCCTTCTTCTTCTTTTCTCAGCAATTTCAAAGGGCACTAAATAGAAGCATCAATATCGGACCTTTAGTTAAGAAATTGCAGCCTGACATTGTTGGCATAAATGCTCTCACATCCAACTTTCCAAATGCAATTGAAATAGCTGACACTGCCAAACGTATGGGTTGCTTTGTTGTCATGGGAGGGATATATCCCAGTCTAAATGCGACATCTGTACTTCAAGAGAACAACAATATTGATGTGATTGTCAGAGGTGAGGGAGAAGAGACATTTCTAAGACTTATAAAGCATCTTGAGGCCGGAAATCATTCAATATCTCTCAGATCAATAAAAGGCATATCATTTAGACTTAAAGGAAGAATAATCTCGACCCCTGATCAGGGCCTCATCCCGATAGAAACTCTTCCAATGCCTGATTATTCACTGATAGAAGTAAATGCTCACTTGAAACTCGATGTCCCAGCAAGTGTAGAAACAGCAAGGGGATGCTCATTCAATTGTATTTTCTGTTCGCTTCGTGATTTCTGGCAACGCTGTTATAGGAAAAAACCTGTATCAAACGTTATTGATGAGATTCGCAGGTTGAGGTACGAGCACGGTTTTGAGAAAATAATGCTTGTTGATGACACGCTCACATTGGAAAAAGAAAGAGTAAGAACCCTATTTCACAACATCGTGAAAGAACAGATTGATGCGACCTTCTACATTTTGACCAGAATAGACATGGTTAACACTAGAATTCTGGATTTGATGTATCGGAGTGGTGTAAGCCAAATTCTGTTTGGAGTTGAGCATATAGAGAAGAATATACTTCTCTCAATGGGGAAGACTGGACTGCCAACTAAAGTTTCCAAATGGAGAGAAATTACAACGAAAAACATTCGCTCTGCCTCAAAAATCGGCTACGAGGTACATCCGGTTTTTATGCTTGGATGGCCTGGTGAAAGTGAAAAAACGTTGTCTAACCTCGCCAATTTCATTATTCGCCTTAATAGAAAATACACAAATGTTATTCCTTTCTTGTCCTTCGTAACTCCTCACCCAGGAACGAGACTTTGGAGACTTGCTTCTCGCTTAGGCCTGAGAATAATAGAGAATGATTTGAGCAAATATACGCACCTATACCCCGTAGCGATACCATATTCTCTAGGAGTTGCGGCGAAGGAAAGACTTGTCAGAGCATACAACAACATAGCAAAGGAGACTAATACAGAAGAGTGGAATCCGCCAATCTCAGAATTCAGATAGATTTTGCAGGAACCCCTATCCAAGTACTGCCTTTAGGTAGGACCATGTCTTTTGGAATAACGGCACCAGCACCGACTGTAACATTATCTTCAATTCGTACTCCCGGCATTACTATGGCTCTTGCGCCTATTAGACAGTCTTCACCTATTACTACCTTCTTTAGAATTATCTTATTCCCCTCTATCAGGTGCCCCAATATAAGAGCGTCTAACCCTATAACAGAGTTGTCATGTATCTCAACAAGATCTGGGTCTGAGATGTAGCCTGCAATTATAACATTTTTTCCGATTCTCATACCGGCTCGTTTGAAGATTGATACTTTTAGCTCTTGAGGCGTTATCGTCTCTAAGACACGAACATACCCCATTTTCTGATGCCATTGCGTTGGGTGCTTCTCTGGAAGATAATCATATATTCCTTCCAGTCTGGATACATGCTTCAATCTCCAAGAGCAATATTGAACTAAACCAATCCAGATTGTCGGAAATATCGATATTATCTCAATTAGGGTTATTTCCGGCAAACCAAGTCTGAGTAGAGCGTTAATGACATACAAGGAAGCATGTATGAGTGCCACAAGTATGCATAGTACACACGATATTTCGATAGCTCGTATAGTGGTTAGGTGTGCCAATCAATTATCCTCGAGAGCATCCAGTTAGAATCTAGTTCACAAAATATCTATATAACAAATTTCATCTAAGAAATATCACAAAACAGTATACAATGTCTCAGGGATTGGAAGGGTTTTCAATGGGCGTTGTCTACAAGGGTGCATGCGAGAAAGCAATTGATTGGCTACTAAAGCTTATGGCTAAGAATCAAGGAGGGGTTCCTGCTGCCAAGGAGAATGATGCGCCTTGTACATGGAGTACAGCAGGAATTGTAAGGTCAATAAGGCAAATAACGAATTATGACTACACAACTCCAACTTTGAAAAAATCGATCAAATGGCTTCTAGGGGACCAAAATCCGAGCGACGGAGGATTCGGATTAAGCAAAGGCACAACCTCCTGTACAGATCCAACATGCGAAGCAATATTTACCTTGATCTCCGTCTACAAAGAGACTTCGGATCGCAGTGTATACGCTGCTGTAGAAAAGGCAGTTCAATGGCTAATCCAGAATGCCGAAAGTGAAGGAGGTTGGAGTTTCTTTCCTAAAGGAGTATTAAGCACGATCTGCACATCCAAGGCTTTGCTCGCACTCGTAATCTTCAATAGAATAGTAAGTGGCTCAAACTTGAGTAAGGACATTAAGAACAAGATCGGTGCAGGGATCCGTTTCTTGAAGGATAGTAGAATCGAGTTACCAGAAAAAAGAATAGCTTGGGGGATATCAAAAGACAGCAAAACTCCTTCTCCAGCAGCAACAGCTTTTGCAGTTCTAGCGTTGCGTGCTACCGACAAAATCTCCAATAAAGATGTCAATCACGTTGTCCAGTATTTTGAGCAGTCTCGTAAGCCCGATGGTACTTGGGAGCCAACAATTGAAAGACATGGAGGTTATCAGTTTATAAGGCAAGCAACTCCCTATGTTGTGATAATGCTCATAGAGTCCAAAATTGATATTACGTCATCTGTCCTTAACAAAGCAATTCTTCATATAACTGAACGCCTCAATCAGGGCAAAGTTCCGATTGAACCTGGAAGTGACATAGTTACCTGGCCTACAAGAGACTATATTATGTCGTATGCAAAAATCTTGGAGGTCTTCAGGTCCTCAAATATTGATCAGATGTTGAAATTAGTCTTAGATTCTGAGGAGAAAACAAAGGCTGCAGAGGAACAACTCGAAGAACTTGCCAAAGAGGCATGGAGCAAAGCTAAGAATACTATCATTATTTTGAAAGTAACAGTTTCTATTTTGACATTAGTCTTGCCACTTCTGCTGATAGCCGTTCTATACCTTCTCAACGTATATTCAGTTGAGTTATTTGTTAATATACTTGGTGTTTTTCTCGCAACGTGGGGAGTGTTCATTGCGTTGTTTTATAACTATGGAAGAATTAGGAAGCGAAAGAGATAAACTCTCTATGGTCAAATTATGAGTAAGTGAGAAAATGCGGAGCAGACCTATTCTAAAAAAACATTCAGAGGCCATTACCAGAGGAGAAGGAACAGACTATGTTATTCACAACTATATCACAAAAGAGAACTCGAAGAAATTGAGTGTAGCTATCTCGATACTTAAAGGCAAGTTGTGGAAAACAGTGAACAGAGTCAGTGACAGAGTATATTGTATAATAGAAGGAAAAGGGAAATTCGTATTTGACAAAGAAGAACTGGAGGCGCATGCTAGTGACATGATTTTCGTTCCAGCTGGAACTCCGTACAGAATTGAGGGGCACTTCAAAGCCGTGCTTATCAATGCGCCACCGTTCAGTATAGAGAATGAAGAGCAGATAAGTGTTAAGTAGTCCCTTGCAGGCGCTAAGCAGACATCGAATCGATGAAATATGAGAAATGAAGTCACAAGCGAAATGCAAGAGAACTTGGCAAGAGAGCGCGACTGCGACGTATTAAACGGTAGGCCCGTAGAAAGGTAGTACCGTATCTTCAATCAATATTTTGAATTCTGACATTTTTTAAAGGGTCTTGTCTCTTCTCAGTATCTGGGAAACACAATTAGATGAAAGCAGGATCCCGTAGGAATAGAGAGCAATGCGGCAGGACACAGAGTTAGAAGACGATACGGGAGAAACACCAAAATGGACACGGCGACTAGCAGATGAAAAATTGGTCTTGTGGCTAAAAAGGAGTTCTCTAAGAAAATCAAAGACACGAGCAAAATCGTGAGCGCTGACGCATACGTGAATCTTCAACCGTCGTGCGCGTAGAAAAATTACATGAAGTCAACTTTCTCCATACCGTCTTCAGATCCGACTCGGCCTTTGTATATTCCTGAAGGTATTCTTCGTAGCTGGAAATTGTTGTAGATATTTTCATCAACTTAAGCCACACGATGTTTACGAAATCGTATGGATATAGCTGTCGATAGCTCTGATCATCAGGATCCAAATGATTTCCGTAGTTGCTGACTAGATTCTGCCATCTGTCACTTCCATAGCAGTATTTTTGATTCAGCATGCTGTTAGTAAGATCACGTATTTCGTCTAAAAGACTCAGATTTCCATTGGCCTTTGAGTTTAGAAGACTGAAGTATTCTTGAACAAATCCGGAGCACAGTTCCTCACGTTCATTCCTGAATCCATTTGAGAGGTCGACCATAACCAGATCCTCAATCAGATTGCGTATTTGATTCATTTCTTTCCCCCACAGATCTTGATTCGACATGTAAAACAATTGACTTCTAGTTCTCACAATGTCAGGAGGATGCAACATATCTGTCAAATGGCGCACCACATCAAGCACGGGGTTTCTGAGATTATCCGCACATATACAAGCATAATGGAGCACACTGCTCGGACCAGCAATCTTTGTTGCACCAGCATCGCACACGAACTCTTGGAACTGATACTGCAAAAACCGATCAGCGATAAGAAAATTGTCATCCATAAGATCATGATAGAGTTTTTTGTATGTACGGCGGAGGCCATTACCTATAGTCTCAATGAACCTTTCTTCAAGAGAATCCCATTTTTCGACAATGCTGGGCCAAGAATCCGATAGCAGATGACACAGCATCTTGTCGTACTTATGAACTTGCCCTGAGTTAGCATCTTTCCTCTTTTCCAATATATTGTCAAAGATGTTAAAGATTTTCGAATGGAATGACTCATGTGATAGATGAGGCCAGTGGCAGAGTTTTGCCATATCAATCCATGGCATACAGATTGCGGAAGGGGGGCGGAATTTATAATAGTAATGTACCCAATGGACTATTAGGGGTTCAAGAGGGCTTACTATTGGATTAATCTCATTATAGAGCGCGAACATGCAATGATCCAATATTTTGTTGCAGGCAAGTGAAGCTGTAGGTGGAACCTTGAAGAACCTTGCAAATTTCTCGATGTCACGCGAAGAATATTCCGCTCCTGTCGTTTTGGATGCGATCTTCAGAAAAGGCTGCAACAAAAGCGTCATTATGTCTGAGTGAGTGGATTCAAGCTGATCAAGTTTGTCTGCATAGTATCTGTGCAGCTTCGGTTTTAGCCTCTGTCCTGGATAAGTTTCTTTTTCAATTTGAGAGAAGTATCGCTTGGCTATGGGAATATCTTCTTCAAGCAGGTTGACAATTTTCTGAATCAAGGTCACATCTGAATGCAGTTGCTTTGCAAGGTCTAGGGCTTCACTTGCTCTATCTCCCACTAAGACCAGGGATCTGCTATTACTCCGCAAGAACTCATACCATACAAGATTCTTTAACGGCTCAGCATTCTCCTTCATCGAAGTCAGCCTTTGAAGTCTACAATTAGACCAGACAGATCTTTTATATTTTACCGAGTGGGAACCACATGTGCGAAAACATCTATCGGTGAAGTGGTTCAATGAAAACGATGTGAGTCTTCCTGTAGAGAGTTGTTATTCTTATCTCTTGGTTCTCTCGTCAAATGCTTCAAATGCTCGCTTCAATCTCTTGTCAGCTCTTCTGGCGAGCATGTTTGCCCTAACTCGATAATTCTTAATTAGCTCTCTTAGTACTAGACGCTTGTCTACACCTTGTTCCTCTAATGCTTCGGAGCTATCTTTCTCCTCCACCTCGCTCCACCTCTTTTCCAAGTTGCTCCATCTTGGTTATAAGTTCTTCTGTCAGGCTTTTATACTCATCGATGATATTGTGCAGTTCCTCTATTTGTGGCTTGGCTTTTTGTATGATTCTCAACTTCTCTTCTTCCACGCTGGATTTTTCTTCTTTGGCCTTGACTGCTTCTCTCGTAGCCTCCCTAGTTTGTTGTCGGGCTTGTGCTGCACTCTGTCCCAAGAAGTAGAAGCCAATTACAGCTGTTAGCCACCCACTGAAGATCGCGGCTAGGTTGGCGACTCCTTGGTATACCCCAAGAATCTCACCAATAAGTGCCACCAAGAATATCAAGAGAAACCCCACTACGAATGTTATTGCTATTCTAAATCTGTGATTCTCAGTGATTTTCTCAATCTCTTCCATTTGCCTTCACACCTTAGTGTTTCCAGTAGTATTTGGTAAGTATTGAATTTGTCGGTCTGAGTCAGACGATGCATCTTCGATTTATCAGTTTGACTTCGCGCCACAATGGAAATAGGTTTTGAAATGTTTCTTCCACAGAGTTTCATGGAAGCCAAACTTCTCTGTGGATTTTTACAGGTGCTACATTTGCGCGCGACTAAGGAGGTTCCTCGGTAGGTAAAACTCCTTTATTAGCTGCTCTGATAAGTCTACTGACACCTCTTTTGCCATTGATCACACCTTGTTCTTCACGTAACCATTTTTAGTATAACGTGCATCTAACTTTTTTTGGTCAAAGGACTAATGAGTGCGTTGATTTTAGTGGCATGATCTCGCCGCAATTCGTTCGTAAATGCTTTTATTTTATTGATGTGAGATATATGCATCATGATT
>CAZCYX010000007.1:0-31716 GCA_964503065.1 uncultured Candidatus Bathyarchaeia archaeon | reverse complement strand
AAGACTGGTTGTGGAGAATCTTGGGGCAGAAGAGAAGAGAAGTTGTGACCTAAAGCGACATCTGAATCAATCTTTTCCATTGATAGGTTGTCTAATGATTTAGTCATTATCACTGAGTTTGGAGTGGCAATTCCATGGACATCTTCTCCTCGGTGTTTCAATTGCTTTAGCATTGAAAATACTACGGGAACAGCGGTTTCACCTTTCTTGTTCACGGCAGCGGCTATTGCGCCCATAGTTCTGAGTCTCCATTGAAATAAGCGGGCATTGGTAAAGAATATGTGTTAAATGGCGAGACCTTTAATGTTTGCATCGTATCGTCAAACAGGCATCGAAATCTGTACGGAGGATTATTTCAGTTGTTCGCAGAGATCAATAATCACCTCCAGTATTGAACTCTCTTTTCAAGAGAGCAACATTCAGCCACGATGGAGAGGACTATGTGGAATTAGTATACGCTTTTTCCAAAGTTTTTGGCGACTAAGGCGAGGTCTCTTATGTTTACTTTGTCGTCTTGATTCATGTCTGCCAGGAGATTCCATCTTTGATGTTCGGGGTATGATCCGAAGGCTAAAGCGGCGATACCGACATCGCGAATGTCAACCTTCGTATTGCCGTCAATATCGGGTACTATCCTAGTCGTAACTATCCCTGGGAAGGACCATCCATGTGCTGACATGCTAAGTGGAACGACTTCAGCCCAGAAGAACCAGAAGTTATTGTAAGCCCAAGTTTCGTCTATAATTATGGTGGCTTCTGCCCATATCGCATAGTCAACGTAAGGCGTTAAGGTGCTTGTATCCATATAGAAAGTCAATGTAGCTTCTTCGCCTGGCGGTAGATCAGAGACTTTTCGGATGATCTTAAGTTCGCTTGCAAAGTATGCGGTTACAGAGAAACTTTGAGGAATATTGTCGTTGTTTCTTACGGTGGCGTTGACTTCGATTATCCACTCAGTGTACACGTCAGTCCTGGTGGTTTCAACGTTCTTTATCTCGATGATATCACCGAAAACATCCACCCACGAGTTAACTATCTGGATAGATATACTGTTCAAGTCAGAGTCAAGAAGGAATGTTTCTTCGTCAATCAGTTGTAGGTTCGAGGAACCTCTGGCTTTGGCTTTGAAATCTACTTCACACAAGATTCCGCTGCCACTGAATGGTTCAGCAGCGCCCAGTAGACTGACACCATACAATATGTGGTCTTCTCCTACTTTTGGATCTGGGGCTGTATAGCTTGCTCCGGCAAACACATGTGTGTCAGAAAGCCATATGTTTCTAAACTCCAAAACTTCAGGGTTATAATGGATCTTGATTTGCCAGGCGTAGAGATCAGTGGCATCATAGATGCGTATATGGACTTTGACAAACTCTCCGACGTTAACATAGCGTCTCCAAGGGTCTATCTGAACCGTTGGTATTTTGGGAGGAGACACGGTTACGATTTCGGTTGCAACATTGTTAAGTGTGATCTCTTCTCCAGCGATTGGAGGAGCGTAGGCTCTCACCGTGTAGGTTCCCGTAACTGTTGGAGTCCACAAGTAAGTGATTTCTTCAGAAGCGCCCACTTCTAGCTTGGCTACAATTATTTCGTTAACAATGTTTTCGTCAATAAGCAATTGCACTTTTACGTCAGTCTCTATGTCCTTCCATCCAACGTTTGTGACAGTTGCTTTCAGTAAGCCAACTTCGCCTTCAATAAGATGGGTGGGCGTCTCGACTCTCACAGACAGGTCGTATGCTGGTTTGATTTTTATTGTGCTGTCGACGTATACGTTGTTCATTAAGTTAGTCTCGCCCGGGATCACGCTGGCTAAAACCTTTATCACATAGGTACCTATCGGCACATCTGAAGTATTCCATACGAACTGAAGTGTTGTTTCCTCACTTGGAGCGATGTCGGTGAGGGCTTCTGTCCCAATGACGTGCGAGTTGTAGCAAGCTGTAACGTTAAAGTTTTCAGTCGTTGTTCCCGCATTTTTGCTGACAACAGTCAGGTTTACTATCTGTCCCGCAAAAGCCTCAGTTGAGGATGGTGTCGCACTGATTATGGCGACATCGTGGGGAGCAGGTCCACTCGTTATGTAGCCATCCTCTGCTTCAATGGGGACGTCCTCCAAGTCAGAGTTCAGTATGAAGCTATCATCTGGGTCAACACATATTTTCAAGATGGTGTCTCCGGGACCTATGCAACCGAATTTTATGGTCGCTAAGACTCCATTGCCACTTACTCCGGGAACAGAACCTTGTATACAACAGCCTATCATTACGCAACCGTGTGTGGCGTTCCAGTCATTCCAGATGGCGGGTTCCGGGAAAATTGTGTCGCCAGCTGCCTTCAAGAAAGGCCCTTCGAAGGCTTCGAGAGCGTTCACAATGTTATTTCGATAGTATATCACTACTTGCCAAGCTTTCAGATCGGTAACATTAGCGATACAGGTCGTGATGTTGAACGCTTGGCCGGGAACTGCCTCGATTGTTGGTGGATCAATATAAATCACTGTCTGAACCTCTTCTGCTGCTATTGAAAGAATAAAGATAATGTTTGACACAAAGAGTACTAACATATAGGCTGATAGAACAAATTTCTTATTCATATTGAATCCCTCTATATGTAAATGATTCAGGTTTTTATAGTTTGTGTTGAAACTGCTAGGTACGTTCAGCGCCTTCGCAAATGAGTTGTTTGATGCTTTTTCCTCCATCAGAAGACGCGATTAATGATGGGTTAATTGCTAGCTTATGCTGTGTATGTACTAAAACTCAGAGAAAAAATGTTGGAGGAGATGGTTTAGGATTTGTTTTGCGGAACGTCTTGGCGATTATGTTGGTAGTGCGATGACGCACAAAACCCGACCCGATATCCAAGCTGTGCCGCCACCCACATACCATTGTGCGTAGACAGTATATTCTCCTGGGCCAATGTTTGGTTTAAAGAAAGTGTAGGAGACCGAGCTCCATTTATTAGTATTTCCTGGAGGTTGCAACCACATCGTCGCTGGGAGAGCCTTTTCTGTGTTAACGAAAACTCGCCATAAAACACTCTGGTCTAGGTCTGATATAGCACATTGAGCGCTGAACATGATTAACAAGGTACAATTTCTTTCTATGGTTATTGTAACTGACAGGTCGGTGATGTTCTCATAAGTTGCTGTTGTCTTAGATATTGAATCAGTGCCGTTCGCAAACTTGAATGGAATAGCATTTGCTGCCAGCTTAAGATTGGTAACTGCGTAATCAGCTATCTTATCGGTTAAAACTGCCCCATCTGCAATCTTATCTGTTGTAACAGCTCCATCAGCAACCTTGACAGCTATTATAGAACCGTCAGATATGTCAACTCCAGTTATGGTTCCATCCAAGATTTTGGCTGAAGTTACCGCTCCATCAGCCAATTTGGTGGTTACGATGGCGCCGTCCACGATATTTTCTGTAGTAATTGCACCACCAGTTCCAGTTGGGAAAATGCTCAGCACAACATAAACTACTGTCAAAGTGGTAGCTAATGATAGTGTCCATGTTACAACGATTATAGGAATCACTTTCTTAATTGAAATCGTTCCCTCAGACATTTTACATCCTCCTTCAAACGTTATGCCTAGTAATCTAGGTGATTTGCTTAAAACTTTATACATGTATATGTAAGGCTTGAAGAGACTCCTAAATCGTGATCTGATGTTGTTGTTGACATAAAATAGGCAAAAAAGGTTATTTACTTCATTGAAATTTAAATAATTATGTTCATGAACAGTGAGGGAAGATACATGCATCCGTACATGGAGGGAAGCATTATTGCCGATTCTCCCTATTGACACTGGTCGTTATGGAACATCAGAAATGAAGAAAATTTTTGAAGAAGAGAATCGACTTCAAAGGATGCTGGATGTGGAGGCGGCCTTAGCTTGGGCGCACAGTGAAGTGGGAAATATTCCAAGGAAGGATGCAGAGAAGATTGTTCAGATGGCTTCTGTGCGACATATTAAACTTAGTCGAGTTAAAGAGATAGAGAGAGAAATCAAGCATGATGTCATGGCTTTGGTGCGCGCTTTAGCTGAGGCTTGTGGACCTAGCGGAGCCTATGTTCACTTAGGTGCTACGAGCTCTGACATTCTAGACACGGCAACGGCTCTTCAACTAAAGGAAGCCACAGGGTTAATTATGCAGAGATTAAATGACTTTGAAAGAACTCTGGTGGAAGGAGCTGAAAAATACAAGGAAACCATAATGATCGGTAGAACTCATGGTCAACACGCATTACCAACAACATTGGGATTTAAATTTGCCTTTTGGCTGAGACAAAACTCTCGGAACATCCAACGCCTCCGTCAGTGTAGTGAACGCTTATTAGTTGGAAAGATGAGTGGAGCAGTTGGGACCCAAGCTGGCTTAGGTCCCAATGCAGTGAAAATACAAGAACTAGTTATGAAAAGACTAGGCATAAAACCAGCAACAATCTCATCGCAGATTATACCTAGAGACCTTCACGGGGAGTTAGTCTGCCTCTTCGCTGTAACAGCTTCAGCATTAGACAACATCGCAACTGAGATTCGGGAGTTACAGAGAACCGAGATTGGAGAACTCTTTGAACCCTTCGAAAAAGAGAGACAAGTCGGCAGTTCAACAATGCCCCACAAACGTAATCCTGAAATCTGTGAGAGAATTTGTGGGCTAGCGAAGATTATGCGGAGTCTTGTTGTGCCTGCTTTGGAAAATATCCCTACATGGCATGAAAGGGACTTAACTCAGTCCTCTGCCGAGCGATTCCTGATCCCTCAAGCATGTACCCTCATAGATTACATGTTACTTTTGATGACGAAAGTCTTGAAAAATCTGGAAGTCGATGAACAAAGAATGCTAAGTAACTTGAAGTTAACACAAGGGCGAACAATGTCTGAGGCAGTTATGCTAGCCCTAGCAAGAAAGGGGATGGACCGCCAAGAAGCCCATGAACTCATTCGAGACTTGGCAATAAGAAGTAAAACCGAAAAAAAGTCCTTCAAGGAAATTCTCCTCCAAAATGATACTGTAAAGAGAATGTTAAGTGAAAGAGAGGTTGATGAGGCGTTAAATCCGAGAAACTACCTTGGCACTGCAGTAGAGCAGGTTGAACTGGCTATAAAGAAGACTAAACAGGAAAGAAAAGCCAAAGGATAACTCAATTATAATATGCAAAGCCGTAGTTGCCCTTTATATTCAACCTTCTAGTATTCTGCACACACTAAATTTTAAATGCAATTGCCTAACATAATGGGACAATACGAAGAGTGTTCCTGCATGATATATTCTGATTGGAGTTCTCGAGAGTGATGAAATGAAAACAAGGGCGATTACAATAATAATGTTAGCTCTGTTTCTGCTAAGTTCGGTAATGATAGTGTTTCCGGTAAGTGGTCATAGCGGTGTATCTCTTTCCGCTTGGACTTCGATTCCACCCACCATAGATGGAATCATAGACACAGCTGTTGAATGGGGAACGGCTGACACGCAATCATTTACAATAGATATGGGCTACGGTGTATACACGGGAACCTTATACGTTATGAATAACGACATCAACCTATACCTGGCGGTGGAAATCGCAGACGACGATTTTGACACAACAGACCAAGTATGGTTCCTTTTTGACAACGATCATAATGGAGCGTTAGAAGACGGGGATGATAGCCTATATGTTTACGGTTCTTCTATCTTTGAGGATAGATGGAGAAATACACGAGACGGAACGTACACTGATCTGGACACCGATTATGGTGGAACTAATGATGGGTCAGGAGCAGCATCTACTTCTGTTGGAATTAACTTCTTCGAGTTATCTCATCCTCTAGATTCAATGGATGACACTCACGACTTCAGCCTCTCGTTATGTGACAGCGTCGGATTTGCACTTGCTTATGCTGATGCTGGAACATATAAGGGAATTTGGCCACCATACCCAGGTGCGGCTAGTCACTGGCACGACATCAACATAGCGTGCAAGGGCGTTTACATTAAGGCTGATGGTTCCATTGACCCTTCAACAGCACCAATTTCCAGTGCAGACAACATCACCTATACATTTACCAATAATCTATATTATCCCATAATAGTGGAGAGGGATAACATTGTAGTTGATGGGGTGGGTTACACTGTACGTGGAACAGGAACCGGGATAGGAATGAACTTAACTGGCACAAGCAATGTTACGATAAAGAACATAGAAATCAAAGCATTTCAACATGGCATATGGGTCTATCACCCCTATCAGTCTTCTAACACCAAGATTATCGGAAACACGATAACAAACAACACTTATGGCGTGTGGATCTTCGCTTCTAATAACTCTCTCTCTAGAAACACAATAACAGACAACAGTAATTCTGGAATCGTCGTAGACCTTGACTCTTCCAACAACACTATCTCCGAAAACAACATAACTGACAACAATCGTGGAATTTGGCTCATCATGGCTTCAGGCACCAATTTTCACCATAACAATATGTTCAACACACAGCAGGTGTTTATCTCCGGGGTTGGCTATGCCAATATTTGGGACAATGGTGTTGAAGGAAACTACTGGAGCGACTACGCTGGTGTTGATTTGGAACCTGATGGTATCGGAGACTCTGATTATGAGATTGATATGGATAACGTAGACCAGTATCCTCTTATGGGCATGTTCTCCAGATTCAACACTTCTATAGGAGATTATGTAAATGTTATCTCTAACTCTACAATAGAAGGCTTCCAGTATTTCCAATCTAACAGTACAATCAAGATGTATGTATCTGCTCCGGTGTGCACTGGATTTTGCAGAGTCTGTATTTCACATACGCTGATAGATCCAGAAGAAATCTCAGTCATTATTGATGATGGCTTAACACCTGTTCTTTACCCGAACTACACACTGTATGATAATGGTTCTCACAGATGGGTTTACTTTGCTTATGAACATTCGACACATGAAGTGGACATAATCCCCGAGTTCCCATTACTATCTATCCTGCCATTATTCGTGATAGCAACACTTCTTGCAGTCACAGTCTACAGAAAAAAAAGGTACATGCCCAGGTGATCATAGGGCAACAACTTAATATTTTGTTAAGGCTTGCTGCTCTAAACTTTTCTTGCTCTTCAATTTTTTCCAATCTTTCTGTTTAACGAAGCCTCCCACCTGCTCCTTTATTTTCTTGGCAAGTTTCGGTCCAATCAACGGTAGATCAGTTAACTTTTGAAGGGGTGCTGTTTTGAGATTGCTAATAGTTTTTAAACCTGCATTGTGGAGTATGCGTGCTCGCACCCTGCCGATTCCTTCAAGTCTCACCAACGGAAGCAGTTCCATTTTAACTCCTTTTTCTATTCGTTCCATCAACTCTGAGAGATTTAGGAGAAGGTCTTTATGCTTGAAGAGGGCGGCTATTTCATGTGAGGCGTAGAGCAGCCAACGTCCAGTTGTGATAAGCCTATACAAGTCGCCAGGTTGAACCCTAAACTTCTCTATAATTCCATCCTCTGTGACCTCTTCTATCCAAGAGTCTAGAACCCAGGCAAGTTTAGCTTCACCCAAAAAATCTTCATAGGCGATTCTGTCCGTCCATTCATCGGGTACTTCTATCATAAACTCGTCTCGGTGCTCTTCAACAAGTAAAGCGAGTTCGTCAATTTCCCTTGAATAAGGCCGAAGTTTCGGATACATATCGGGCATGTGAGCGATCATGTGAAGAAAACTGAGGTCAGTTAACAATGGAGCTCGATTCAAGAGAGCATCCCGTATAATGACTCCAGAAACCGGGTCAATGTATAATTCAGAGATTCTACGTCCATACTTAGTGGCATAGACCTCGTCTCCACTAAACTCGATCATCTCCTCCTCATAAAGGAACTTCAAGATTTTTGCGATAACATCTTTTATGGCATGAGGATCATACTGATAAGCATAGAAGGTTTTACTGAAGAAATCGTGGATTCCTTGTTCTGTGTGTGCAAAATCTGCAGCAACGGTGGCTAAAACATGTCCTCTTAGGATTCGTTCAACTGCTAACTTCGACCATATTCTCTCTGGTTTGGCCAAGACATAGCTATCCATCAGATAGTCTCTTTCATCCTCAGTCTTAGCAATAAGCAGAGCCTCTCCAATCTTGTCATAACGAGGTCTTCCAGCTCTTCCAGCCATCTGCTTGTATTCAAGAACTGTGATGGGATAGTAACCATATCCGGGTTCATATCGCCTATAATCATGAATAACCACCATTCTGGCTGGCAGATTCACTCCAAAAGCCAAGGTCGGCGTTGCAGCAAGAACCTTGATCTTCCCATCTCTAAAAGCATCTTCAATTATCCTTCTATGAGCGCCTCCCAATCCTGCATGATGAAAAGCAGTCCCATGCTTAACAAGCTCAGCCAACGACTCACTAATCCTAGTTCGTTCACCAGAAGTAAGAATTTCCTCGGCAACTCGCATCAAAGAACGTTTCAAAGGCTTTGACAGAATTGATCCTACACTTGATGCTGCCCTCCTAGCTACGCCAACCGAATTTTTCCTAGTTCCCGCAAAGATGAGCGCTTGCCCACCAGACCGAACAATATGCATTGCCAAATTTATCACAGAGTTCTTCGTTGATTTTTCTATTTTGAAGGCGCCTCCATCTTTAAATTGGGCTTCTTCGTGTAGGAGTACGCCTTCTTTTAACACAACTGGTCTCCATTCTGTTGTGATGGAAGTAGCTTTAAGCCATTCTGCGGCTTCTTCTGCATTTCTAACGGTGGCGCTTAAGGCTAATAGTTGAGCATCAGGATTGACCTGCATTAACCGTGCAAGCACCACCTCCAAGGTTGGTCCCCGATCAGCATCATTGAGCAGATGAACTTCGTCAGCAACTACAAGAGAAATCTCATTAATCCAACGAGCTCTATGCCTCAACAACGAGTCAGCCTTCTCATTTGTGGTGACTATTATATCAGACCTTTCCAACCAGGGGTCACTTCTGTCATAGTCGCCAGTGCTGATACCTACACTGACACGTCTTCCACTCTTCTTCCTTATCGTAGCATATCTTCTGAACTCACGGTACTTTTCACTGGCTAGTGCCCGCAAAGGAGTGAGATAAAGAACTTTTCCATCTTCCTCTAATACATGTTTCAAGGCGCAAAGTTCAGCGATAAGGGTCTTACCTGAGGCAGTGGGGCTTGCTAAAATTAGATTCTTCCCTTCCAAGGCTCCTGCTTTTACGGCTTCCTCCTGAGGAGGATAAAGTTCTGTAATTCCAGATTTTATTATTACTTCTTTTACAGAGTTTGGTATTGGTAACTCTTCAATTTGCATGGAGAAAAGCCCTTTTTATGACTACGTTTTCTTAAGATAACCAGGTTTAACCTGATACAGAGTTCCTTCTTTTAGCAATTGACCTATAAGCCTCTCAGCTTCTGGACTTGGAATCTCATGTTGAGTTTGAAGTTTCTCTAGAAGCGCTGATCTCTCAACCATTCCAGTTTCTTTCTCCATTTCAATTATCGTACCCAAGATGACCTGCAGCCTATCTCGTAGGCTTTTGGGTTTGCCAGTCATAATTATGTCAATGTCTAATTTGTGGGAGGAGATGTCGATTCCAACCTCTTCTAATGAACGTTTCATGATAGAAATTGCAGCTTCAGCGTCTTCAGCGAGAATTTCTTTTCGAAAGGCAACACGTGCCCTCGCTTCTGCCACCCTAACTAGAGATTCGAGTTGTCGCGGTGTTATGGCTATGGGTGTCCCTTCAGTTTCGCTGGCTGAACGCATGGCTAAGTAGAAATCTTTGAGGCGTTCCAGGGCTTCTTTACTCAATACGGGCTTTATGCCTTTGGCATAACTCACATATTTACGAAGAAGATCTGGCGCAACTGGAGGCTCAACTGGGGCACTTCCAGTTTTATGCAAACCGAGTATATGCTCAGACATCTTAGCGTCCAATTCCTTTTCAGGAACATCCTTCAACACAAAGATAAGGTCAAATCTTGACAAAATCGTGACTGGAAGGGCTATGTTATTTGCTACTGTTTGGTAAGGATCATATCTACCGAGGGCTGGGTTAGCCGCCGCCAAAATTGCAGTTCGAGCATTCAACGTCGCGACTATGCCACCTTTCGCTACAGAGACTGTATGCTGTTCCATAGCTTCGTGGATGGCCACCCTGTCTTCAGGACGCATTTTATCAATTTCATCGATGCAGGCGATGCCCTTATCTGCAAGCACCAAGGCACCTGCCTCAAGGGTCATACCACCCTGTCGCCGCTCACGGAGCACGGCTGCAGTCAAGCCAGCTGCTGTTGATCCTCGACCTGAAGTATACAAGCCTCGTGGAGCAATTCTTGCTACATATTGTAAAAGTTGTGACTTGGCTGTTCCAGGGTCCCCTACTAATAAGGCATTCATCTCTCCTCGTATAGTTATATCTGGAAGAAATTTTTTAACGCCCCCGAAAAGAAGATACATTATTGCTTCTTTGATGTGTTCGTAACCGTAGATGGAAGGTGCTATGGACCTTATGATCTTGCGATGAATCCATGGGTCCTTTGAAAGTTCAAGTATCTGCTTTTCTTCTTCAGGAGCAATGAGAACCTTTTCAGGTTCTTTACTGAGGACATCCACGAAGTTTGTGTCGAGATGTAAAGTAAAAAGCCGAAGGGTTCCCACCTTCGGAAGAGTAGGAGCAGAAGCACGGACAATTCCAACCACTGAAATGTTATCACCTGGTCTCGCTACATCGACAAGGTCTCTACCGAAGAGCTTTACATCCAACCATCGGGGAAGTTGACCAGGTGGAAGATCTTCAGGTCTTTCTTGAATGCGAATTTCCTGCGAATCTATGAATGTGGATTCTTCTTGGACGAAGTCGAATGGACCTCTTCTATCGCAAGATGGATCGCTACATGTCTGTGGTGCCCTTAGGAAGGTGCCAGTTTGGTTAACGTAGGTGGGTGTGCCACATCTTTTGCAACGGAAAGCGGCTTGCATGACTAACGGTCGAACAGGGGTTGCCCGAACAACGATCCCTTCGACTGTGACAAGTTTTCCCATGTACTTGGAACCTAACATGCGTAGTGATGTTGTTTCTGGTAAGCCTCTAAGTCTTACATTCACTGTTTCAACTTCTTCGGCGTATTCTGGGTCTTCTATTTGCAATTGGGCAAGAGCAGCACGATTTGCATGCTCCAGATATTCGTCAGGCTCCTTCAAAAGGGATTGTGCAAGTGCCGAGTCTGTTGTCAGAAGTTCTTCAAAATCCACAGTTAATGATGTGCTGCCAGCAATTGCCATCTCAGAGATTCTTTTACGATATTTTTCCAGTTTCAGAAAGTCTTGGAATCTTTCTTGTGGACCAGCTACCACTACTTCAGTCAAGTTTCTTCACGTACCTTAACGTTGAGGATTTTTGATCTCCACTCGCTGATAATTGCGTATAAACTTTTGTAGATGGCGCGTTCTTCTTTCGTTAAATTATTTAGGATTTGATTGGTTTGTTCTGGAGCAGAGGATAAAGAGACTATCTTCTTTAATCTGCAGTTGATGATGTCATGTGTGAGCCTGGTGACTTTCTCGTATTCTTTCATTTTCTCGGGTTTTTTTATACATTGCATTTTCAGGCTGTTGAGATAACGCCTCAATTTGGGGTAAAAATCTTCAGGCAAAGGAGCTATCTGTTTGACTGGTTGAACGCTCTCCTTCCAATGTAATTTGTAAAGTTTAACTGCATCAAGTAGTTCTTCGTCATGAAAACGGGCTACTCCAGACTTTTCCAGTTCTTTAGCTACCCAGAACTTCACTTCGTATTCCTTTCCTTCTTCTAGAGGACCCACTGTTAAGCCTGGAAGCTGAATTTCTGGACAATTTCTATTCACCATGATCTTAACAGGAGTATTTTCATAGATGAATTCCATGTCTTTTATGGATGCTGATGGTTTTGTTGACAATTACAACCCTCTTCTGGCAAAAAAGATTGCCTTTAGAGAAGTGTATTTCCAGATATAAAAGCGCTATAGTCCACAAAAATTGGTGTAAAAAAGGGAAAATTAGACACTATCTCAGTTCTAGATGAGGCTGTAGGAAACTTTAAGAAAGAGTTTGTGTGTATCATCTCTTCAAAGGTTTACAAATGTAAAGGTGAGTGAAAAATGCCTGAACGAGTTTCCAAAAATTCTTCCTATCTGAACAGCAAATCCACCTGTGGAACCACAACAAGAGTCAGAGATGTAAGTCCAACAAGCGGCATGTGCCCATTATGCATAAGAAACTGCCCAATTCTATGTGAAGTAGGGCTGTCGACCTTCAGAGGAAGGGAAGCGCTTTACCCTGATCCAGCAGAATTTGGATACAGCACAGCTGGCGCCCTAAAAGACTTCCGCTTAGACTGGTCAGACTTCAACATTCAAGCATCTCTCTTTAAAGCAGAAGGGATAAAGGCAGATTCAGACGTTGCCCTCTTTGAAAACGTAAAAACTGAAAGCAAAGTAGCAGGTATCCCATTAAAGGTACCTATTGCAACTGGAGCCTTCGGGTCGACTATGGTAGCGAGAGTAAACTGGGACGGACTTGCACTCGGCTCGGCACTATCTGGCGTTATCGTGACAATAGGGGAAAACGTGTGTGGAATGGACCCTGAATCAAAGCTTGTAAATGGCAAAGTCACCCACTCGAAAGAACTCAAACGTAGAATTGACGCCTTTAGAAAGTTTTGGGACGGAAAATATGGAGAAGTGGTGGTTCAAACAAATGTTGAGGACCAACGACTCGGCGTAGACGTATACGCTATATCTAAACTTGAAGTCAATGTCATCGAGAGAAAATGGGGACAAGGAGCAAAAGCCATCGGTGGAGAGGTTAGAATAAGAGACCTCGATAGAGCTATTATGCTCAAGAAGAGAGGTTACATCGTCATCCCAGACCCAGAAGACAAGACTGTTCAAGAAGCCTTCAGAGACGGGGTGTTCAAATCCTTCGAAAGGCATAGCAGAGTAGGCATACCGACCGAAAAAGGTTTCCTTGAAGACATAGATTGGTTGAGAAGACAAGGCGCCAGACACATAATCCTAAAGACTGGCGCCTACAGACCTTCAGACGTCGCTTTTACAATGAAACTGGCGTCAGAAGCAAAAATCGAGGCTGTAACCTTCGATGGGGCTGGCGGCGGCACTGGTATGAGTCCAGTTCCAATGATGGATGAGATGAGCACTCCAACGGTCTATTTGGAGACGCAAGTGCTAAAATGCTGTGAAATACTTAAGAAGAAAGGCAGGTTCGTTCCAGATATCTTGATGGCTGGTGGATTCATCAAGGAATCACAGATGTTTAAGGCAATAGCCATGAGCAACTTCGGCAAAGGCCCATATGTGAAGGGAGTTTTAATGGGAAGGTCCCCTCTATTATCAGTGATGAAATCATCCTATTTCAAGGAATTAACTGAAAAAGGAAAATTGCCAAGACAATTTGCAGAGCTGTACGGTGACACTCCAGACAAATTCTTTGCTACTGCACCTTCGTTAAAGGAGAAATATGGAGAAAGATTCAAGGAGATACCGTGGGAAGCAGTGGGGCTTTACACGTATCTGTATGAGAGAATCCGAGTTGGATTAATGCAGTTGATGGCTGGCACGAGAAAATGGAGACTAGATCTGCTGGACAGAAAAGACCTTGTTGCACTAACAGAGAGAGCTGCTAAAACCACAGGAATTTCTTTGGTAGAAGAAGCGGAAACCGATGCAATCGAAAGAATTCTCACTTAACCCCTCACCATTTTTTATGTTTTAACTGCCTGAGAAGAAAACGATTACTTTTCAATATCTTCAGATTCTGTTTCTTTTGCGCAATAGTAATTTTCATATACAACATCTGCAGTATTATAGATTCAAGAACTTTATAATCGTGGTGAGAAAGAAATGAAAGAAAGAGCAAAGCAGCTTCTTCTAGAATTGATTAAAAACTCCAAGAGAAGCGATAGAGAAATAGCTAAAGTTATGAAAGTCTCTCAGCCTACGATCACGAGAACGAGGAAAAGACTTGAGAAAAAAGCCATAGCAAACTATACGGTTGTACCCGATTTTCCAATGCTTGGATATGAAATACTGGCTCTTACCTTGATATCTTCTACAGGAGCAAAATCTGACGCGGTAGAAAAAGCCAAAGAATGGACAATGAAGCATCCAAACATTATATTTGCGTCTCAAGGTGAAGGCATGAACATGACTGGTGCAATGATCTCTTTACACAAGAGTTTTGAGGAATATTCAAAGTTTATGCTTGAACTCAGGAAGGACTGGTCGGGAATCTTAAGGGATGTTCAAACGTTCATGGTGAGTTTTGAAGGAAGCGTGATAATCAAACCGTTGTCTCTGACCTACTTAGGAGGAGCAAAATAATCAACCATCGCCTAATAGATTCTCAACCTTAGTGCTATTCTCCCTTTTTATACTATCGAATAAACTTTAGATTTCCTTCTATTCCGTTTAACTCTACCTTAGAGCTGCCCATGAAAAGCCTGTTTCCTATCGCGCATGCCATAGATTATAGAGTGTAGATATATGCTATCCATAATACAAGTATTTCCATAATAAGTCCTCAATTTTCTCAGGCTTATCAGCAATTTTCTTCCATAAGTCCTTATCCTTGTAAGATTCCAGCTTATTTATTATTCCGTCTATCACTCTCTTTGGAAAAACACCATCTGCCTCGTAATATTTTCTATTCCTCTTAAGGTTTTTCGCGGCTTCAACGCAAGACAGTGGAAGAAGCTTGTACTTTTTGTCTCCCTTAACCCCGTTTTCAGTGTTCAAATCTTCAGCAATTTTCATAGCTTCTTTAGGATTTTTCAATCCATATTCGACTGCTATTGCAATTCCAGCTAATAATAAGTAGGTGTTCGCTGATGGGTCTGGAGCTCTGAACTCGAAAGTTCTTCTACAACTATCTGCTTCTCTGAAGCCCTTTCTAAAGTTCCACCATAGAGGTATGCGGATTAAGGCCAAACGGTTTTCTGTTCCCCAGCAAATACTCATAGGTGATTCCTTTGGGGAGATAAACCGCAGATATGAAACGGGTATAGTGTTTCCGAAGGCTGTCAGGCTTGGGGCAAACTTTAGTATTCCTCCAATCATTTGCCTTGCTTCGGTTGTTAAGTTTCCGTTGGAATCTGCAATTATATTCCTATTCTTTTTTAATCCGCAAAGGTGAATGTGCATTCCGTTTCCAGCATGTTCCAGAGCTGGTTTAGGGGCGAAAGAGACAGAGACTCCATGTTTTGCGCAAATGTTTCTTATAATCCATTTTGCGATTGTTATCGTTTTTGCCATTTTGTTTAGACTTTGTGGTAGAAACTCTATTTCATGCTGTTCCATTATATCGCCAGTTTTAGAGTGAAAGCTACCGACCTCTGCATGCCCATATTTTGTAGCTATACCTACGTCTTCGAGGGTGATTAAAACTTCGTTTCTTAAATTTTCAAATTTGGCAAAAGGTGTAGACTCATGATAATTTCTTTCTGAGATTTTTGGAAAAACGGTTTCTTCCTGCTTATAGATTATGTAGAATTCTAGTTCAGCTAAAGCTTTTAGAGTAATGTCTGTGGAAGAATGTAACTTTTCTTCTGCTCTTAACATGATGTTTTCTGGAGCAATGTCTAAGGGTTTTCCATTTTCATCGAGGTATTCGCATAGAATGTTTAGTGTTGGTATTGAACTAAATGGATTGACAAAGGCGGATTCTATTTGAGGCATTATATAGATGTCGCTCTTGTTCGGATCAATGTAGGAGAATAAACTTGAACCGTCAACTCTTTCGCCAAATTCTAAAATTTCATAAAGCCTTTCTCTGCTCTTAACCGTGAAACTTAGGGTCTTAAGGCGGCAGTCTTCAGGAATGTGACAAAGGTTTATGATTTTTATGTCTTTTTTCTGAATCAGTTTGATAACATCTTCTTTGGTAAAGCCTTGTGATTTCATTTCTGAAACACCCTCAACACCGTTAAAGTGGAAGAAGAAACTGTTTTGGGGTTCTCTTATTTTAACCCTCTCGCATGTGTGAGTTTTTCAGATCTTTTTCTGTTCCTCACTTGTGCAAAATCAGCCTACCTCATCATTTAAGGAATTCGGAACCAGAAATATGGGGGGTTGAGGGGCGCCTATATAGCGCTCTTGTGCTTTTTAGGGCCAGGGATATTTATGGGCAATCATGGCGATGTCCATGATGGCTATCTTGTAGTCGTTGTTGATGTCTGCTGATGTCATCCATCTCGGGTGGCCTGGATTGGTTCCGAAGCCCTTGGCAGCGTAGGCGATGTCCCTGATGTTTACCTTACAGTCGGGGGTTGGGATCTGTTTTGCGCTCTCTGGGTGGATCGGTTCTCCGTCGTAGTGTGTTAGTATTCCGCCAGCGATGTCTTCTTTGATGGTTACCCAGAATGGGAAGGTGCAGTTGATCCATGTGCAGTAGAGGCCCCAAGAATCCCAGTTGGGACTCTTTATGTGTATCTTCACTTCCACTAGGTGGAAGCATTTTGGTAGGAGGACGTTGAACTCTTCCTTGTAGTCCTTGCAAGATGGCAAGATGGCCAGTTCGTCTTCGACATATGGTACGCCGTCGATGTAGACGGATTTGTTGACCTCTAGATCGGGCCCAGGCTGGTCTCCATTCTCATCGGCCCGTATCCAGTTGCACAATGTGACTACAATATCGACAGGGGTAAGCACTGTCGTCGGGTGCTCGGGGTCTAAACAGGGTATCTTCTGGGCCCACCAGTCGGTCTTGATGTAGACTGTGTCATCGATGAGTTCTGCGATGAAGACGTGTTCATACTTCTCAACCGTTGGGCCATAAACATTTGATAATCTGAGCCAGTCGCTCTGGTCGAGGCAGCCGTTTCCGTTGTCATCCCATTCCTCTAGTTTCCAGATGGTGCAGATGGTGCCTATCTCTGGGCCTTTGACCTCATGCCACTCTGAACCGATTTCTGGTATGATACAGTCGTCTATGATGGTCACGGCTGATAGGTTCTCGTACGTGATCAGTGGATGTACGTCGATGTATATTGGGTAGGTTCTGAAGTATCCATCTTTTGCTGTTATTGATACGCTATCCTCAAGATTAGTCTGGACTGTGCGGCCTGGTCTGTTAGCTACTAACAGGACATGGCTATAGGGGACGTACTCAGCTAACCTCCATGGGCCACTACCGATCAGGTTGGGATCAGGCGTGGGCCCGAAGATATAAGGTACGTCAGACTCTGCAATTGGCTTCCATATGTGTTTGGGGAGGATGATGGTCTCGCCTATCATTCCCACTGCCCAGTAGCTCTTGACGTTTAGTAGAACCTCGAAGGTGCATGGGTCGAGGATCTTGAAATCTAAGATGTTTTGAACGTTAGACCACCACGGCTTTGGAAGTCCACGAGCGTTGAGATCCTGCTTCAACTCTACGAAGGTGTAGTATACGTCTGCCACGGTGAGGGCGTAGCCGTCGCTCCATGAGATGTCCGTTCGCATTGTAAACGTGACCTTGCTGCATTCGCCATATAGCGGGTGTTGGTATGTGCCCACCTCGAAGGACTTGCACATCCAGGGCAAGAACTCACCAAGGTCGCTAGCGTTGCGTACGAGCAGGGTTTGGTAGATTTTGTTGAGTACCTTCCATTCGTGGTCCAAGCTTGAATACGCAGGGTTCAGGCTCGGAAGTTCAGGAATGCTAAACCCGTATCTTATGGTCATTGGGTTTTCTGGGTCTCCGTGGTCATACGCGTACCCTGCTGGGTGCATGTTCAGGAAGGTAAAGTAGTTGTCGATGCCGTAGCCTTGTACGTTGACGACGCCAGTCCAGAGCTTACCTGAGTAGGGCTCTTCGTCGCCGCAGTATTCGTATCTGTAGGTTTTGTTGCCGCTCCAGTCGAATATGGGATGCTTGAAGGCCTTGGTTGCGAAGATTTCCTGAGCTAGGTACGCTCCATAAATGGCTTCTTCCTGGTCGTTCGCATACTTGACCATCTCAGCCGCCTCATCATATTCTGCATCCATGATGCCGTTGTAGTTTGGGCAAGCGCCTGGATGCCAATACTGGCTGCTGTGCCAGTAGTCATATAGGAAGTCAGGATCCGGACGATCCAGAGTATAGTAGCCAGTGTACAGGTGGAAGTCTTTTTCCACCATGACCCTCTCATAAGTTGTGCCGCTGGTAGCATATATGGCGTTGACCCTCAACTGTACAGCCACCATTTCAGCCGTTAACACAGTTCCAATATGATTTCGGGCTGGGATGTCGCTTCGGATATAGAAGATCAAATCAAAGCATTCGTCTGGCTCTTCTATGCCGTTGCAGTTGCGGTCCCAGAATCTATAGCCCGTCGCTGGGTTAACTGGAAAGTCTGGGTTGATTCGCAGCGTGCCCGAGATGACCTCAACAGTGGTATATGTCTCCTCGATGTGGATCTTAACACCTTGTGGAATAGTTACTGGTACGCAAACAGGGACGGGATTGCCCGCGTCTGGACCAGTTTCGTACTTAGCTGAGCCCGATATGATGTGGATTACAGTGTCCGTCTCATTTTCATTCAGCAGATTGACGCTCTGGACAAAATCGTAAGTTCCTGGACCTATTTCTGGACCGTAAAGCCACCATCTAGCCTTGGCCGGGTTGTACTCCCAAGCCCAAGGCATGTCTGGGTCTCCGTAGACCTCAAGCTTGTATTTCAGCAGTGGGCAGGGCATGACTGTGTACAAGGGAACGCCGAAGCCTGCACCTATCGACGGATCAGCTATTAGCCCTTCCCTGTCGATGAGGTGGCCTATGGCGCGTCTCAATTTGACACTACTCATTGGGTTGCGGTCGTTCGCATGTCCAGCTCCTCCACATATATTAGGGTTGCCCGTCGCGGGGTTGTCATTATTGTTTATGTCCAACATAAAAAAGCTATATTCACAGCCGTAGTTGACGATCTTGATCACATCGGCATAGTTTGTTGACATATCATCGTACTCAGCCTTCGACAAGGGAGAGTCACAGATGTCAATTTCTCCAGCCTTCAGAGCCAAAAACTCCGCCGTGTCATCCGCATACAGCTTAATCAACAATCTGTCAGCCCTAGGACCCCATTGTTCAAACTTTGCGTCTGAAGTGCAGTCGGGATAAACCCAGCCAGTTGTTAAAGGCATCTGAACCAAAAGAACAAAGACCATAAAAGCCATAAATATCGCATAGACAGTCTTCTTGTTCACTTTTCTTCTTTCTCCTTTCTAAATTAAACATGCCTCATCGTCCAGAACAAACGGACTCAACACAGATTGTCTACAAACTAGTTATTTAAGCTTATGAAACGATTTTCCACGTACTAAACATACGCTCTTTGCCAAAAATGTATCATTCACAACAATATCTTCTATCTCGAAGACCATCTATTCGGAAGCTAACCAGGCATCACAAAAACTTCATCTTCTTATGTATCAAATGAAACACGTGCATGCTGGTTCTTTGATTGATTGTTTAAGAGATTATCTATCTATTTCTCTTTCTTTTCTCAACACAGACCACTGCTATAACGGCTACAGCTAACAGTATTGTTAATCCAATGTATGCAGCCAGCAACTGCGCGCGCAAACACTTTAAAAGTCTAGTTACTCTAATTGTCTAAAAACCGTGGAGGCTCACATTTTGGTTGCTTACGAGTTATGGACTGAAAAATACCGTCCCCACAGTCTAAATGACATGATAAATCAAAAAGAGATAGTTGAACGACTAAAGAGCTTTGTTGAAGCAAAGAATATCCCGCATTGTATCTTTGCTGGTCCACCTGGAACTGGAAAGACAACCGCCGCCTTGTGTTTGGCTCATGACTTGTATGTGGAAGGATGGCGAGAGCATCTACTAGAGTTGAACGCCAGTGACGAGCGTGGAATAAACGTTGTTAGGGAAACCGTGAAGACCTTTGCTCGAACCCGTTCCATCGGTGAGATTCCTTTTAAAATAATGATTTTGGATGAAGCCGACAACATGACTGGAGACGCCCAACAAGCTCTGCGGCGAACTATGGAACGTTTCACAGAAACCTGCCGTTTTATTCTCATCGCAAACTACAGTGGAAAGATCATTGAGCCAATCCAATCTCGGTGTGCTCCCTTTAGGTTCACATATTTAAGTAGAGATGACCAAGACGCTTATCTACGACGCATCATCGAGAAAGAGAACGTCCAAATAGAAGAGAGAGGATTAAATGCCATCTTCGAAGTGTGTGGTGGAGACCTACGAAGAGCTGTCAATACACTGCAGGCTGCTGCTTCCTTAGGTAAGAACATAGATGAAGAAACAGTGTACTCTGTGATTGGACGAGCAAATCCAGCAGATGTTCGAGACATGATCATCTTAGCAATGAAAGGCGACTTTATAAAAGCCAGAGAAAAATTGCGAGAGATGATTATGAAGTATGGAGTTGCTGGAACTGACATAATCCGGCAAATCCACATTGAAATCTTCCGTTCAGGAATACCGGAAAACTGGAAGGTTAGATTAGCAGACGCTATCGGAGAAATTGATTTCAGGTTGATTCAAGGCGCTGACGACGAAGTTCAGTTAAGCGCCTTGCTAGCACGGTTGGTTGAGGCTGGTTACGAGATTCAGAAGGGCGGTTAGCCAGCGTGTACACGGCTTGGACAACGAAGCATAAGCCCCATTCACTAACGGAAGTTGTTGGCAATAATGAGGCGATTCAAAAACTTACAGACTGGGTGAAATCTTGGAATAGAGGCATCCCTAAGAAACGTGCCATCTTTCTGTATGGCCCACCTGGAGTTGGAAAAACCGTCTGTGTTGAGGCTTTAGCTCACGATTTGGGTATGGAGTTGGTGGAAAAGAACGCGAGTGACTATAGAACCGCCGACATGGTTAAGCATTTTGCAGGTTTAGCCTCCCAATACGGAACCCTGTTTGGTCACAAACGTATGATTTTGCTGGATGAGTTAGACGGCATCACTGGAACCGCCGACAAAGGTGGAGTAAGAGCTGTTATTGAAGTTGTCAAGGAGGCGCAATGCCCAGTGGTGCTCATCGCTAATGATGTTTATAACCCCCGATTTGCTACTCTTCGAGGCTACTGTCTCCTAATCGAGTTCAAAAAACCCACAGTTATACAAGTTGTCAAGCGCCTAAAGGAAATTTGCAGTCGCGAGGAGATTACGGCTGAAGAAGAGGCACTAAAATTTGTAGCTCAACGGTCTGGACGTGACGTTAGGTCAGCGATCAACGATTTACAAGCTCTGGCTCAAGGAAAGAAACGTCTAACTTATGAGGATGTAAGCTGGCTGGCTGAACGCAATCGTAAAGAGGTTATCTTCAACGTTTTAAGAACAATCTTCTATTCAAGAGACTGCACTGAAGCAAAACGAGCCTTAGATACAGCCGATGTTGACCGAGACATGTTGTTTCAATGGATCTACGAAAACGTGCCTCATCAGTTGACTGATCCCCAAGATTTGGCGAAGGCCATGGATTCCTTGTCTCTAGCTGATCTGTATAGGGGCAGAATTCGTTCCACTCAAAATTGGAGTTTACTACGCTATGTTTTGGATTTTATGACTGCTGGGGTGGCGATGGCTAGAGAACGGACAAAGCTGAGTGGATGGGTTCCCTTCAGGTTTCCGGAGAGAATTCGTTGGTTGTCTAGAACCAGAAGCGAACGAGACATGAGGTCTCGAATCGGCATGAAGATTCGTAAAAAATGTCATGTTTCGTCGGTTGTGGCTGTAAAAGAGTTTCTTCCTTATCTGAGGATAGTTTTTGAGAGTAATGCTGGGATGGCTTCTGGCATAGCTGAGTGGCTTGGCTTAGATGAGGACATGGTTGAATACTTGGCTGGAGGGAAAAGACAAGCGAAGGCTATCATGAAACCTTTAGGTTAAGTATTATTTCTAAATCTGGTTATTTTAAGCCATATTTGTTGCGGTGAACTGTTTGTTTTAATGGTTTTCTTGGGCGTGTTTCTGTTATTGGAATCTCTGCTGGGTAGCCGACGGGAATAATAGCCACCACAGAATAATGGCTTGGTATGTTTAGAAGTGTGTTCAGAAAGGTTGTGTCTGAGGGCGTGTAAGTAAGGGTTCCTAGTTTCTGGTTTTCTGCTTGGAGGAGGATGTAGGCGATGGATATCCATGTGGATTCAAGCCAGTAAGGAGCCTTTGTGTCGCCTGCGACCACGATTAGGGCAGGAGCATCCGTAAGGAAGGGTTTTTCTGGAGTTATTCCTTGCTTTTTGAACCATTCTTGTAGTTGTGATGGCGCAGTTTTATGATATTTTGTTTCTATCTCCTCCGCCTCATCTCTGATCTGCTGTTTTAACGTTGCATCTGTGACTAGAATGTAGATCCATGGTTGTTGATTGGCTCCAGAAGGAGCATACCGCCCAGCATCCAACACCGAATAAATCTTCTCTAACGCAATGGCTTGTTTCTTGTATCTTCGAATACTTCTTCGATTTTTCATCAGATTCAACAGTTCCATACGTATCACTTTCCATTCTCTAGAAATAAATGCGTGTATTAAACTTCAAAATTTTAAATTTTTGCATAGTCTTCCCGCATGACGATTTTTATGATTTTAAGGCTGGGGAATGAAATTTTATATGAGATTTCGTCTAACAGGTAGTTATGCTCACTTGAGGTAAGAAAATGGGAAAACATGACTTGGTTGCACCTTGCGGCGATTATTGTGGTGGCTGTGGACAGTATAATGGACTAATCAGTGAAACAGCCAAGCAGATGAGGGAATTTGCAGACCTCTACGGGTTCGAATTTCGATCCGAAGGGACGTTCGATTTTAAGCAACTTGTGAAGGGATTAGAATGGTTCATCGAGAACGCAAAATGTCCAGGATGCCATCAAGGTGGAGGCCCCGCTTGGTGTGAGGTAAAGAAATGTTGTATTGAAAAAGGTTTGCGCATCTGTTTTGAATGTGAGGAGTTTCCATGTTCCAAGATTAAGAATGTTGCCGACCCTGACACTATGGATAGGTATGAGCGATTTAAAGAAATAGGATTTGAGAGATGGGTTGATGAACAAAGACAGAAGGCCAAGGAAGGCTATGAGATACATCTGCAGAAGGTAGTATCTTTAAAACCATAGTAACTGATCTTTTATTCTAAAATCCTTTTGTTGTTGGATGCTATTTTTGAACTCCAGTATGGTCTTCTTCTTTTGCAGGCTTCTATAAACAGAGTTTCTAGTTCTTTGTCATCTGCGCCGTTTCTTAAGGGACCGAGTACGTCCACAAGGTTGTCGTTTCTCATCAAGCATGGCTTTAGTTTTCCGTCACTTGTCACTCTTAACCGAGTGCATTTACTGCAGAACTCTGTGTTTTCGATGGGCTTGACGACCTCAACTTTTGTCTTTGGAAGGAAGTAGACTTTGCGGTTCTGCATGTATTTGCGGGTTCTAACTTTGAAAGCCTGTTCCTTCAGTTGCTCTTGTATTGCGTCCAGATCAAGATGATGTTCTTTGTAGTAATCTTGGCTGATGTTTACAGGTTCTAACTCTATTAACTGTAAAATTGTGCCACTACGCTCTGCAAAACCAATCATCCTTTCAATCTCATTGTCGTTTACACCCTTCAAAATAAGCATGTTCAACTTTACTGGATGCAAACCAACATCCACGGCTGTTTTGACTCCCTCAAGAACTTCCAGTAAATCTCCATTCATTAAACTGTGGTAGGTTTTTGGGTTTAGGCTTGGAAGGCTTACATTTACCCGCATCAATCCTTTCTGCTTCAGGTCTTTGGCTAAAAACGCCAGATGCACACCGTTGGTGGTCATTGATAAGTCTTTTAAGCCTCGGAGGTTGGCTATGCCCTCTACGATTTGTAGGATGTCTTTGCGGAGGAGGGGTTCTCCACCAGTCAATTTGACGTTAGAAATACCTAAGCCGACGGCTATTTTGGTCAAGCGAATAATTTCTTCGGCGGTCATCTCTCCTATAAGTGGGGCTGTATCACTGGGTGGTTCGCCTTCTCTGTGGCAGTATGGACAGCTCAGGTTGCACCTCTGCGTCACGGAGATCCTTAGATTGAGCAGTGGGCGTCCGTAGTTGTCGTAGATCATTGAATATCACTATTTTTCGCGGGCGTGTTTCAGTATGTGACCCACCTCGGGCAAAATAAGTCTTTCCAAACACAACCTTACAGCCTGAGGTGAACCAGGAACACAGAAAACCGCCTTTCCTTTGTCTGCGACTCCAGCCAAGGCACGGCTGAGCAGAGCTGGAGAACCAATCTCGTCATAGCTTAACCGTTGAAACAACTCTCCAAAGCCAGGCAAGGTCTTTCTCAACAAGGGTCTTACAGTCTCAATGGTCACGTCTGAAAGACTGACACCTGTTCCACCACAAGTAATAACAGCGTCAACAGCCTTCATTCCCAAAGCGTTCCCAACAGTCCGCCCAATCAAAACCCTGTCATCTGGCACCACAGTCCTAGAAACAACCTTATGTCCTGTTTTCTCCAACAACTCCACAATCAAGTCTCCAGAAGGATCATCCACTTGCTTCATCAATTTAACCTTTTCAAAACGACTACTGCTACAGATGATAACAGCAAACCCGACCCGTTTAGGGGCTTTAGCTTTATGCTCTCGTGCAGTCTCACTCAATCCTTAATTCCCTTCTTTCTGGACAAGATAATCTTTAAAACTAGTCTTATCAATTTTATCAAGTCTTCTCTTCTACTATTCAATACGCTTCGTGGCTTACAATATCTTTTGGAAGAAGGTTCTATGATGCAAGTTCTTACTAGAGTATCTTTCTAATCCAAGAGGTAGCCTCTGGAAAACCGTCGATCAGTTCAGTGGTTTTATGCCATCTCTTGTTGCTTCTGATGGTCTTTAGAAGGCATACTGTTAACCATATCTTGATGTCATCTTTCTCTCTGAGTGCGGAATGGACTTTATTGGCAATTTCTTGGGCTTTGTCCTTAGTGATATAGGAAGGAGTTATTAAAGGCATAATGTTCTTAGGTTGTGCTCCTTCCAACCATGAATTGATGGCTACTGAATAAGCCAGTATATTTTCTTCAGTAAAACGCCTAAATTCATCCAACATTGACCTCTCCTCATCAACCGTACCAATACAAAGAAGACCTGAATCAATGAACATGGAAAACCAGCACTCACATTTGGCGTATTCGCCACATTTGAAACAGTTGAAAGGTCGACCCAAGTATTTCTCGCGAGCTCTTGTCAAAAATTCCTTGTTCTTCTTTTTGCAGGCATCTCCAACTAAATGTTGGATAGAAGATTGTGAGGGCTCCTTTGTGTCGATAATGTGAATGAGATTCTCGACCCAAGATACCTTGCTGTCATTAGGTTTACCTAGGAAGCCAAAAATCTTGGAATCTATTGACGATTTTTGGTGATCTTGTTTTAGCCACTTCTTGAGGGACTTGGCGTAACTCTCAAGAGTTTCCTTTTGTTGTTTCTTCAGGTTTTCGGGGTTATGATGTCCAAGTGAATCTAGTAGACCACGTCCTTCGCATCCTACCTTCACAGGGTTTGAGAAACGCTCATCACCTATCTCCTTGCAGAGGATGTCGATGCTTTCGGGGAAATAGGGATGGATTCGGCAGAACTCAGCCATCTGAGCACGTATCAGTCGATGGTCCTCCTTTAGTTCGCTTATGTTTTCCTGTATTTTGTTGATTGATTTGACTTCGCTGTCCCAGTTTTCGGGGTCGTCGGTTAGCTGAACGTTGTACCATAGGTTCCAGATCTTTCCTTCAGTGTTCTCGATGACCATCTCAAATCCTATTGGAACGTACTTGTAGGCTACAAGCTTAACAGTCATCTCAGAACCTCAATTGGTTGGCTATCTAGAAACTTTTGTTTTTATGATTTGTGGGAGAGGTTGCAGTTGGGAAGGGAGTCTATTTTTCACTTAGCAAAAGGCAGAAGATCTGCCAGTTCTCTTTTGCGAAGAAATCCTCTGTATATCCTCTTTTTCGACAAACGGCTATGGCAGCAGGATAATCTGTATAGTGTACAATTGAGTCATAGCCTCTGTTTCTAATGAAGTCTTCAAAGAATTCAAAGAACCTTTTACCATAACTCTTCCCTCTGTATTTCTTCGTCAGCCAAAGTTCGTGAAGTTCAACAATGTTATCTTTCTTTCCTCCAAGAAGTCTCCTAAGTATCTCTCTGTCTTCTTTGTCTCTGGAGTCTCCTTTTCTGTGTTCTTCGGTGTTTGTTTCGTGCCAGATTGCGTGACCAATAATCTTGTTGTTCTCTCTCCAGACAATGAGGTGAGATGGGTCTTGGGTGACGATTTTTTCTTCTGTGATGCCAAGTTCTCCAGTGCCAAGTTCTCCTCTCCATCCACTTGTTCTATAGTATTCCTTGAACTCTTCTAAGTCACAGCCTACAACAAATTTCATGAGCTTATCCTATCTCCAGTTGTTATTTTTGTAAGTATTCTTGGTTCTTTCCATTCTTCTCTCAAGATACTGTAGAGGTACGAATCTCTCCATTTTCCTGAACTGAAATAGTGTTTTCTGATTATGCCTTCTTTTTGGAAGCCAACCTTTTCTAGGACTTTTTGAGAAGCCAAGTTCTCTGTGCTAGTGTCTGCTTGGATGCGAACGATGTCCTTTGTGAGGAAGAGATAGTCCACAATGATCGTTGCAGCTTCAGTAGCGTAACCTTTACTTCTTTCACTTGGGGCTACTCCATATCCTATTGTTGTACGTTGTCCTTCAAGGTATTTTGCGGTCCATCCGATCTTGGTGCCATCTTTCTTTTCTATGAAGAACCACTGTGAGCCAGGTCTATACGATTTCTCCAAGTCTGCTATAGTTTCCTGTGACTCATACTCACCTGTAAATTTGGGATCATTTAGCCATTCTGCAAACAGTGGCAAGTCTTCTTTCTCTACAACCCTCAAGTTCACATTTTTGCCTTCAAGCATTTTCTGGCAGCACTTCCATCCCTGTATCAGTTTATGACTTTAGGAAACTCCAGCATACCTAGGATTGGGTCAGATTTTGCTCTTTTTCTTCAGAGGCCTATTCCTTGTTCAGGCACCCATTCAGGCCAGTCGGAGAGCCATTTAGGGATTTTTGCTTCTTTCACTCGGTCACAAACAGGGAAGTATGCTTTTAGATCTACAATTGGTGTGCCGTCATAGGCATCTATATCTGCCACCGCTATAGTTCCATTCTTTTCATCAACTTTCAACATTTTGCAGGTTGTCATTGCTATTGGGTTAGGTCTATATTCCGCTCTTGTTGCAAAAACTCCAGTCAATTTTTCTTTTGCATAAGGTGGTTTTGTTTGCATTATACTACGGCTTTTTTCATTGTCATGCTTGTCTGCCCACCAGAACACCATAACATGACTGAAGTGATCTAGCTGCTTCATTGCAGGTCGAAACGGTTCCAGAATTTCCAGATAAATACTGTTCTTTGGTCTACGAATATATCCAATTGGAAACATACGATAGCTTTCTTTCATGGCTATCACACTCACCAAAAAAAGAAGTTCTCAGATTTTATGTCTTGTGGAAGAACCTAAAAGATCAGTCATCTATTCTAGCCTAGGTGATAAAATGTTTGATATATCTTCAATAAATGCGATCTCAGGGATATTGGCAGCTATAGGTGTGATAATAGGTGTTGTCTTAACTATTCTAGAACTTAGAAACATAACTAAAACGAGGCAGATGGACATGCTCATGGGGCTGTATTTGACTTGGGGGAGCGAGGACATGAAAAAAGCATTTGAGAAAGTTGTGACAATGGAATTCAAGGACTACAATGATGCCGTGAAGAAGTATGGTTCGATCACTTCTGCCGATCGATCGGCAGTCTGGGTAGCCGTAGATAGAGTCAGCTTCTTCATGAACGGGCTAGGTTATCTTGTATACGAAAAGTTCGCAGCCATTAGACAAGTTGACGATCTCTTTGGTCATGGAGTTACATTTCTGTGGGACAAAATGAAGCCTTTAGTAGAAGGTTGGAGAAAACAGCTTAAACTCCCGAGATCATCGCAGTGGTTTGAATACCTCTACGATGAAGTGCGGAAAAGAGAGCAAAGACTTCAAATAGCAACAGTCCAATAGAACCCTCTTTCCTTTCCCTTTTTCTATTTGTACGATTTTCACTTTCTAGGTCGCAATTTTCTGAAAAGTTCTATAGCTGGTTTCCACACAAAGATGACAGTCAAGATGGCGAACAGCGCATACATGATTCCTGATGTTAAGGCGAGGTATATTAGATTCCACAAGAGAAACATCAGCACTATTGATATCCCCCACAAACTGAAAATCAAGAACCATAACCACATCATACTACGTCTTCCTTTTGCTTCTGGTGGGACAGCCTTAACACAAAAAGCTAAGTAGAACATGGCGAAAGACAACATGAATAGCATTAGGTCAAACATGAACGCTAAAAAGAAGAGTGTGACCTGTGAAAGAACTTGTTTTGGGTCTGGAAGCAAAGTAAGAAGTACAGTAATTGATGTGAATGTGAAACCGCAAAGCAGAGCCAATACCTGCACAGCCATCGATTCATAAGCAAGATAAGATGAGTAATCCTTCTCATTCGCAGACACTTGAATCACCTTAACAAGAGGTTTTCTTGCTTCAGTTTTATGACTTGTGGAAGAGTCTTCGACTACGTTCCAAAGGACTAAGTTTTAAGACGTAATTCACCTTATTCTAATCTTTTAGGTGATAAGTGTGGTTGACATCTCTACAGTTTCGATAGTTATTGCAGCTGCGAGCATTGTGGCTGGAGTGATATACTACAGTCTTCAGATTCGCCATCAAACTAAAGCAAGACAAACAGACCTCATAATTAGACTGTATTCGCTTGTTGGTAGCAAGGAGTTCTTAGAAGATTGGGAGAAAATCTATTTTAGAGAAATCAAGAGCATCAAGGACTACAAGGAAAAGTACGGCAGCTCCTTAGTAGAGCTAAACCAAGTAAGTCTTGTTTACGGGGCACTTGGCATGCTTTTACGGAGAAAACTCATAGATGTCGACATTGTCAATGATCTAACTGGGGGCACAGCTATAATAATATGGGAAAAGTTGAAACCTATATGGAAACCCATGTTCAAAGAACGTGGAATCGAATGGATTTCGACGGAATATCTTTGCAATGAAATGAAGAAAAGCCAACAAAGAGGTGTCAAGAATGGTTGACATCACAGAGATTTCAGCAGTAGTGGCAGCTGCAGGTGTGTTGGTAGGTGTTGTTTACTATATTCTTGAGATAAGACATCAGAGTAAGACTAGGCAAATGAGTTTGCTTATGAATCTCTATTTGACTTGGGGTAGCGAGGACATGAAGAAAGCACTTGGGAGATGGGTTGGTCAAGGTTATGTTAAGGACTATGAAGATTTCGTGAAGAAGCATGGCTCTCAGTTTCCAGCGACTGGTCAGCGCTCGCAAGTCTGGGAGGACATTGACAGAATCGGTTGGTTCTTTAATGGAATAGGCTTTCTTGTGCATGAAAAATTTGTGGACGTTAGTCTGGTTGACCGACTCTTTGGTTATGGAGTTATCGATGAGTGGGAAAGAATGAAGGTTCTCGTATATGGTTGGAGAAAGCAGTATAGTGTGCCAAAATCGTTTGGATGGTTCGAATACCTCGCCAATGAAATGCAGAAGAGAGAGCAACAACCAACAAAAATCGGATAGAACATTCTTCTATATTCCCATCTTTCTATGATTCCCTAATTGCTGATTCAAAATCTCTTTTAGGCTCATTTTGGGATAGGTTTCCAGAAAAACAGAGAATCTGGTCTTAACCCTGATAATTTAAACCGACATTTGAACCTCTCCCGGGCTACCATAAGATTTTCTCAAGGTCTTCTTATTATCAAGGAGGCAGATTTCCAGTCGTCGACACTGAAGCCAGCCTTTAAATGCAGTTTGATAGAAGCCTCATTGTCTGGGTTGATTGTTGTTGACACTCTATCTACAGCAATGCTTCTAGCATGCTCAATGAGCTTACGTAGCAAAGCAAATCCTATTCCCTGTCTTCGAAATTCTCTTTGAACAACAATGTATTCAATCCATAACAATTTATCGACATCCCGCATGAAATTTACTGTTTGGCTCACCACATAACCAACAACTTCACCATTCTCCTCGGCAACAAAGCTGTTTCTGGTTTTGAGATAGAAATCAAAGCGAGCACGTGTTACCTCTATTCTTTCTTTTCGTTCCTTTTGATACTGCTGATGATTTTGGTGCTTGAGAAAGTCTAAGTATTCAGAATAAGCTTCTTCAAAGAGCCTTTTGCAGTCTTCATAATCCTTGTCTTCAAGTTTTCTAATGAGCATCTACCTCGCCAAGTTAGGCTCTCTCATAGTTCCTAGTATTATTATCTTTTTACCAAGCAAGAAATATTCTAGTCTACCTTTTCAAAGTAGAAATCGATATTTTAAACCGATGTTTGAACCTATCTCGGGCTACCATAAGACCGTGGACAGGTCGAGTTTCAAATTCTCGGAATCTGAAATCTCCTATTTAAAGAAGATCCCCCTGAAAAGTCCCTTTTTCTTTACCATATTTGAAAGCTATTCGCATTCAATGGAAGCGTCAAGTCTGCGATGAACGAAATTGTGCTTTGCGCCATTCCCAGTAGGGTTTATATACAAAGACGATATTCACGATGAGGAACAGCATGGATACAAACGCTGATGCCCAAGCGAGATATGTTAGGTTCCAAAGGAGAAACATCAATGCGAGTGCTATACCCCACAGACCTAAACCCGAAAATATTAACGAATAGTAAATAGTCAATCCTCTTTTTCTTGGTGGAACATTTTTAATGTAGTAATTTCCTAGCACGATGCCCCAACTTGATAACAGAAGGAAAAAGTTAAACAAGACTGACAGAAAGAAGAGCGTGACCTGCGAAGAAAACTCATTCGGGTTTGGAAGAAAGGTAAGAAGTATGGTTATTGCTGTGAACGTGAAACCGCAAAAGAGAGACAGCACGCTTGTAAGATTTGACAATTGTTGAATCGTATCTGAGTAATCCTTCTCACTTGCTGACAATTGCAGTCACCTTTCACAATTTAGGTCTTCTGCTTCAGTTTTTATGACTTGTGGAGGAGTCTTCGATTACATTCCAAATGGCTAAGTTTTAAGACCAATTCCGCTTATTCTAGTATTCTAGGTGTGATAGAATGTTGGATATACCATCTATTTCAGCAATAGTAGCAGCAGTAGGCGTGTTAGTAGGTGTTGTCATAGCTGTTCTAGAACTTCGAAATATCACCAAAACTAGACAAACTGATGTATTCTGGAGAATGTTTCAAAGTTTTAACACGAAGGAATTTTTGGAAGCTTGGGTGAAGATTTTCAATCTGGAATTCAGCGACTACAACGAATTCGTGAAAAATTATGGTCAACTCTTCTCCGAGGGCCCAGTGTCCATAGATATTTGCATGATTGGTAATTTGTTTGAGGGAACAGGCATTCTTCTTAACAAACGACTTATAGACTTTGACTTAGTTTATAGAACCTTGCCTGTTGGCGTAACATGGAAGAAAGTGAAGCCCATAGTGGAAGGTGCGAGAAAGCAGTATGGTATGTCATCACTCTATGAATGGTTTGAATACCTTTACAATGAGATGAAGAAAAGAGAACAGCAACTGGCAACAATTCACTAGAACACTCTACGCCTTCCACTGACTCCCCCTCTATACTAGACCTAGACAGACAGACACAGACTATTCC